>JAGWSG010000101.1 GCA_028876335.1 Acidobacteriota bacterium | reverse complement strand
CGTAACGTTGTGCTGCTCAGGGACATCGAAGAGATGGATATCCGCGAGACCGCAACGGCACTGGACATCACCGAGGGAGCCGTCAAGGTCCGGCTTCACAGGGCCCGGGCACTGTTGCAGAAGAGCCTGGCGCCCAAACTGAAAGGATTTACCCCCCAACGGCGAGGCTGGTTCGGGAGGCGCGTATGAGGATCGACTGCAAACACGTCTGGGAACACATCTCCGCCTACATTGATGGCGATGTGGACCCGACCCTGCGCGCGGTAATCGACAGGCACCTCGAAACCTGCGAAATCTGCTCGGCGGTTCTGGATTCCACGCGCAATGTTGTGGTGCTGATGGCTGACGACCGCGTCTTTGAACTGCCCGCAGGGTTGAGCGAGAGGTTGCACAAGCGAATCGATGAGGAGATAGATACGGATAATAACGGCGCGAATACTTCTGGTCCGACCGATCCGCCTTCCTGAGGCACTGAACTTTGACCTTTCTTCAGTCCTTCACGCTATGTCCATCGCAGTGCAGCACACCGAGGTACTGCTTCCACGGTCCAACCGCCTCGTCGTATTGCTTTGCCAGGATGCGGCTTACCTGGTGCAGATGCGTCATGTCATGCGCGGCCCATGTGGCGAGCAATTGCCCCAGCGTCACCGTTCTGAATGCCGGATGTTTGCCCTTTCGCTCCAGGTCTGCGGGCTGCAGGTTAATTGCGCGCAGCTTTGCCAGTTTGTTCGCGCGTACTTCGGCAAACTCATCCAGCAGAGCGGGAAGGGGAGTAGTCTTTAGCCGTTCCCGGCCGCCTTCACGATTGAGCGGCTCGAACGGCTTGCTCTCTCCGTGCTCGAGAATCCACTCCATGCGCTCCAGCCAGTTGCCGTGCTCGCAATACACCAAATGTCCAACCACATACCGCGGGCTCCAGGAAGCGTCACTTTCGGTTGCCAGCGTCCACGCATCAGGCAGCGTGCGCAGCAGGGCATTGAAGGTTGCAGGGCCGCATTCCAAAAGTGCCAGCGTCTGCTCCAAATCGGCATTCATCATCCACCTCACCCACAACAGAATGCGGCCTGACGGGTGAAGTGCTCAAGTGTCAAAAGGATGCGGGAGAACCTCAGGAGTGTATACGGACGGTCGTTAATTTCTCGCGGAAATTGGACCGGAACAGCAGGGATGAATGTAGAGGGATTTAGAAATGCTCTCAGCGGGTCACAGCAATGCGCTCTTTGCGCGCATGCCGCGGTTTCGTTACCACTTTGTTTGACAGGGAGGCCGCATGGGACTCAGCTTTCGGCTGCAGAATTTTACCCAGGAGCGCGGTGATCTGAGACTGGGGCGCTTCCACTCCGAGATTTGCCATGCATGTGCAGGAAGCGCAGCCGGAATTAGTGGTGAGGGCGCCATTCCAGGGAGATACATCCAAAGCCGTCATGGACACGCCCACCGTCTCACCGGCTTCATCGAAGGCAGGCTGCAGCGAAACGAGCATGGTAGATGTCTTGCCGTGTCCGCTTCCTGCTTGCTGCCTCACTTCAACTCTTGAGATAGCTTCACCATTCAGCGCGCGAAGAAGATACGGCTCCATGTGGGCAAAATAATCCGGTGCCACTTCTTTAGGCGTACGGCCCAGATGCGCCGTGATAGACATCCCATCCAGTTCCGCCATACATTTGTTGATGCTTACGTAGCGCAGTTTGCGGTCAAGGTAGCAAAGCCCGATGGGAGAGCCGTCATAAATAGCTCGTAGTTGCGCCAGCCTCTCCGCCGGCATGCCATCCAGTCCGGCCTGCGTCTCAGAGTCCTTCGGCTTTGCGCTCCATCCCTTGGTACTTGTCCCAGACTGTAATTCAAGCAGCTTGTGCGCGGGCATTGGCCTTCCGAACAGCCAACCCTGGCCTTGGTCACAACCCATCTGCACCAGCATCTCCGCCTGCTCGTCGGTTTCGACACCCTCAGCCAGCGTTTCCAGGCCAAGGCTGTGGCCCAGGCCGAGAACGGCTGCCACAATCTTGCGGCTTTCCCTTTCCCTCGTCATGGACGATACAAAGCTGCGGTCAACTTTCAGCGTGTTGAATGGAAGCCCTTGCAGGTGGTGCAGACTGGAATATCCGGTGCCGAAGTCGTCCATGGCCAGCTTGCAGCCCAGCTTTCTTAAGCCGGCAAACACCTCGCGCGCCTGCGCCATGTTGTCAATGAGTGCGCCCTCTGTAATCTCGATGTGCAGACGTTCTGGCGAGAACCCGGTTTGCCGCGTCAAGCGCTCAATCTTTCCAATCAGGTTCGCGCTTTGTAACTGATGCGGAGAAATGTTGATGGAGAGCGTGTACGGCGTTGGAATTCCGGCTAGGACCTGCATGGCTTTCACAGATATCTGACGAGTTATTTCGTCGATAAGTCCGGTGCGTTCTGCAATCGCAATGAATTCTCCGGGAAGAATAAGATCTCGTCCCGGCCGTTCGATGCGGGCCAGCACTTCAAAGCCAAACACATCGCCCGATCGCAGGTCGACCAGTGGCTGGAAGTAAGGAACAAGTTCGTTCCTCTCCAGCGATTCCCGTAAATCCCACTCACAAAACGACATAACCAGCGGCTTTACTGCTAAGCCTACTGGTACTTATAGATTAACTTGAGTAACTTCGTGAATAACGCTTCCGTGCCATGAAGGAGGACGATAGAGGAATGAGAGTGTTACGTTCTGGCCAGTAGGAGGCGGCCCTTTTCGATGCACGAGCGAATGGGTCCAGGTCTCTAAACCTACTAGTAAGAGTGTGATAACTGCCAGGACCACCTGCAGCCGCTCAGAGCGCTTCTGCTTCGCGGTCAATTCCTTTCGGCGCCATTGGGCCGCCGGTCGCGAGCGGAGGTGCCAGATCCACCCCAGGACCGCCAGATTCACCACCGAGCCCAGCGTTGCCACAATCAGCATTGGAATCCGGATCGCATCCTGATGCCATCCCGTTGCCGGTGCATAAATGCCGCTGGCTGCAGCCAGTGCGGAGAGACCAATCGCTACCCGGATGCCACTGATAGCAAGCACAGCAGTACACAGGCTTTGTAATAGGGCGACCAGTAGACTGGCTCCGCCCACCCAACTCCAACTTCTTTGCTCCAATTCCTACCTCCCCCGATTCGCCAGACCACTTCAGCTTACAAACTTCACTTAATTTCGTCCCAAAAGTGCAATCCAAAACGTCTGACGCACCGTTCGTCACACAGGAAACAGGAAATCGAGAAATTCATGGTCAGTTGTAGTTTTTCCCTGTAACCTTTCGCACATGCCGGCACTCATAGAGTGCAAACCATGAAAGCTGCGGGACGACCGGCAATTCCAGTCCCGTGTTCCCCGTAACCGACGCGGACCACACCGCCCCAACCCAACGCGAGGTCAATTTATTATGAAGAACCAACTGAATGCTGCTTTGCTCACCGCTGCTCTTGCTGGACTCATGGGTGGAACCGTTGCCGCACATGCCGCAACCACCGCCAACTCAACCAACGGGCCGATCGTGAAGGCCATGAATGCCGGATTGAAGTACTCCAGCGACAAACCGGCCAAGCATTCCTGCAAGGGAAAGAACGATTGCAAGGGTCAGGGCGGCTGCAAGTCCAGCGACAACGGCTGCAAAGGTAAGAACAGCTGCAAAGGTAAGGGCGGCTGCGCCACCGATGGCAGCCACATGCCCAAGTTCGCTTAGTTTCTCCCTCAGAACAGGCGGCGCTGGCGATCCAACGACTCGCGCCGCCATGCTTTCCACATACAGAAATTGCCAGGACTGAAATCAATTCGATTTTGGTCAGGCACTTTTCGCCCTCTGATCCTGTTCATATGTCTTCCAATCGCTTCAATGCGTTTTCAAACCATGGCGTCGGTATTGGTCTGCGCATACCGCATTACCAGGACATTTTTTCGCGCAAACCTGTTGTGGACTGGTTTGAAATCATCTCAGAGAACTTCATGATCGATGGAGGCCGCGCATTGGCCAACCTCGACAGAATTCTCGAGCAGTACCGCGTGGTTCAGCACGGCGTCTCCATGTATTTCGGCTCTGTGACGGAGCCCGACCCGGAACATCTGAAGCGGCTCAAGCAACTTGTTCGCCGCACAGGCACGCCGTGGCTCAGCGATCATTTGTGCTGGGGATCGGTGGACGGCACGTATACGCATGACCTTCTTCCGCTGCCCTACACGTGGGAGGCTGTGGAGCGCACCGCCGAGCGGGTACGCAATGTGCAGGACTTTCTTGAAATTCCCGTCGCCGTTGAGAACGTGAGTTCCTACGCAGCGTTCACCGACTCGCAAATGACCGAGTGGGAGTTCCTGAACGAAGTTGTGGAGCGCGCCGACTGCGGCATTCTCCTCGACGTGAACAACATCTATGTCTCCTCAGTGAATCACGAGTTCAACCCGATGGACTACGTGAACGCGATTCCCGCCGGGCGTGTGGCGCAGATTCACATTGCCGGTCACTCGCGCTACGAGCGCTACATCCTCGACACGCACGACCATCCGGTGATCGATCCGGTCTGGCAGCTTTACGATCGCGCCATTGAACGCTGTGGCCGCACGCCCACGCTACTTGAGTGGGACGACCACATCCCCAGCTTTGACGAAGTACACAACGAAGCAAAGAAGGCGAACAAATTCCTCCACAAGTACGCTGAGTCGGCGGCCGAGAAAGTCGCGGCGGAGGCTGCGCAATGACAGTCCCTTCCATGTCCCTTGCCGACCTGCAGCGCACCATGGCCTCGGCCGTAATGCAGCCGCTCACTGCGGGAGAAAACATGCGCGCGAAATCGCGCGACGGTCGGCCGATGCGCAAGGTCGCAGCGTCATTCATTGCGCCAAATTCGAATCTCACTCCATTCGAGCGGCTTGAGATCTACAACCGCCAGTACTGGTATCGCGTGCTGAGCGCGCTTGCTGAGGATTTTCCTGGTCTTCGCGCCGTGGTCGGCAGCAGAAAGTTTCATGCGCTTTCGGTGGCCTATCTGGACGCCCATCCGAACCGTTCGTTCACCTTGCGCAATCTCGGCTCTCACCTGGCGCAATGGCTTGCGGCAAACCCAAAGTATGCAGGCAGGCGCCATGCTCTGGCAGTGGATGTCGCGCGCATTGAATGGGCGTTTGTGGAAACATTTGACTCGGCGGAGGACACGCCGCTCACCGCAGAACAGATTGCCACGCTCGATGCCGGTTCCAAACTTGCGCTGCAGCCGCATCTGCAACTCATTCCGCTCAGCTATCCGGCAGACGAGCTTGTGCTCAACCTGCACCAAAGGGATAAAAAGCAGACCAGCGAAGCCGGGGTGGCCAGCGAAGAGGATGAAGAGCCGCCCATCGCGTTGCCGCACCTGCGCAAGAAGCCGACTTGGCTCGCCTCACACCGCGTGGATTTCTCGGTGTACTATCTGCGCATTTCACGCGAAGAGTTCTCCACGCTGGCCGCCATCCGGCAGGGAATTGGGCTGGCAGATGCGCTGGCAACAGGCTTTGTCGGTTCGCGTATACCTGCGGAACGCCGCGCGGCACAGGTTCAGCAGTGGTTTGCCAACTGGGCTGAGCTGGGTTGGATCTGCACGCCGCCACTCGAATCGATCATTAAGGACTAACAACCATGCAATCAATTGCCAAACTCTACGCACACGTGTGCGCACTTCTCAACCGTCTGCAAAGCCCGCTGTTGCTGGCGATTCGACTGTATTGGGGCTACGAACTTGCCACCGACGGATGGGGAAAACTTCACAACCTCAGCCGAGTAGCCGAGTATTTCACGACACTTGGACTCCCCATGCCGGCGCAGACAGCGCTTTTTGTTTCGCTCGTGGAACTTATCGGCGGGACAACGCTGGCGCTTGGAATCTTGACTCGTGCAACCGCCATGGTTCTGTTTATCAATATGACAGTGGCTTTTCTAGCGGCCGAAAAGGACGCGTTCTTCAGCGTTTTCAGCGACCCCGACAAGTTTCAAGGAGCAAGCGCTTACAACGATTGGTTTGCCGCGCTATTAATCCTCATCCTCGGCCCAGGACTGATTGCTGTTGACACCCTGCTGAAGCGCTGGGTTAAGCCGGAGACGCAAGACTAGACAGTGCGCAGGCCGGCTCCCACAGTTCAATCGGATTCCCCTCCGGATCTTTGATGTGCGCTAATTTTCCGTCGCATCTGCCGGAGAGACGCTCACTTCAATCTGCGCCGCCTGAGCTGTTCTGCAGTTTGTCCAGATTGCGTGCAACCCAGGCATGCACTGATTCTGTTGTCTTTTATCTGGAGTGTCGTACGCCACTGCAACTGAATTGCAACTGGGATATGCTCTCTTTCAATCGAGCCAGATGGGAGGGCGCTTGTGAGGATCGCCTATATCCTTACTTCGCTCGGCATTGGCGGAGCGGAGAAGCAAGTACTGGCACTCGCTGAGCGCATGGCGGCGCGGGGACACGCGATTACTCTTCTCGTGCTTCGCGAGCCGCAAGTGAATCAGTGGTTCACGAGGCTCCCGGTTCATTACCTGCACATACGCAAGTCACCTGGTTCTGTTTTTGGCGGATTGCTCCGCGCGCGCCGCGTTCTGCGTGAATTCCAGCCGGACCTTGTGCATAGCCACACATTCCCTGCAAACATGGCCGCACGCATGCTTCGTCTCGCGGGCGGCGCACCGCGCGTGGTTTCCACCATCCACAACGTCTACGAAGGTGGCACTTTGCGCATGGCGCTCTATCGAATTACCGATACTCTGGCGGTGCATACAACCGCAGTCAGTACGGCCGCCGCGGAGCGTTTCGTGAAACTCCGTGCGGTGCCAGCACACAAGTGCAGTGTTCTCACCAACGCCATTGATCTCACAGAATTCAAGCCGAGCACGGAGCGTCGTCTTTTCATGCGGGGGCTACTTCACAACTCAGAGGATTTCATCTGGCTCGCGATTGGACGCATTGCGCCTGCCAAGGACTATCCCAATCTTCTGCGCGCCTTTTCCAGGGTCCTTGATTTGGAACCGTATGCGCGGCTTTGGATCTGCGGCGAACTGCCCTGCGGTCTTTCTCCTGAAGGCCTTTTTGAAAGGTCATCGGTGTCTTCCGCCGTGCGCGAACGGTGCATATTCTTTGGTGTGCGCAATGATGTTGCCGACTTGCTGGATGCGGCCGACGGCTTCGTCCTCAGCTCTGCCTGGGAGGGGATGCCGCTCGTGGTTGGCGAAGCGATGGCAATGGAAAAGCCTATCGTCGCGACGGACGTGGGGGGAGTGCGCGAACTCCTCGGAAATTGCGGCTCGATAGTTCTGGCAGGTGATAGCACGGCTCTCGCTGATTCCATGCTTGTAACAATGCGTCTGAAGGCATCCAGCTTGCACGATCTGGGGAAGGCGGCACGCGAGCGCGTCTCCATTTGTTTTGGTTGGGAAAGGCGCGAGCACGATTGGGAGCAGTTATATGCCCGTCTCCTTGCGGATCAGGTCTTACCGGAAGTCAAGCAATCAGTACACGGATAACTGACGCAAAGTAAATGGGCTGGAGCAGTTGCTGCAGCCCATTGATTTATGGATTCCCAGTTAGAAGCTAAACGAGGCATTCATAAAGATCCGGCGTGAGGCAGATCCACTTGAAAAGGGTCCGCCTGCCAGTGAGAGAGACTGACCGAAGGTGGAAGCGGTCACGTTGCCCACGGGTGTTCCCAGGTTGATTTTATTCACGATGTTCATGGCTGAGATGCTGAAATCAAGGCTGTATTTCCTTGTATTGCCTCCGCCAAACATACCCCGCGGTCCGCCGCCGCCGCCGCCGAAACCACCCGGCCCAAAGCCGCCTCCGGGGCCTCCATGTCCCCGGCCGCCGCCGTGGAACTCACCGTTGGCTCCACCAGACTCAACCTTGGGCCCGATACCGAAGGAACGGCTCAACCGCAAATTGACTTCCAACGAAGAGGGGCTTGTTCCCTGGTTAGCCGAAATGAGCGTGTCTCCGGGTTGCGGGTTGATGTTCAAACATCCGAACTTGGTGGAATAGTACTGTTGCACACTCCCCGTGTTGCCGGATGTGCAAAGAGATGCATCCGCCAGTGCGGGCCGATTGTTGAAGAAGTTGTCGCCGGTCAGGTCACTACCCGTAGTGATGTTGTATGGCCGCCCGGAATGCAGAATCAGGAACGGATTCACCCGAATGCCCCACGGCGCCTGAATATTGCCCATCATGAATGACATATGACGGAAAACAAAGCTCGCAGGGCCGTAGTCCTGGTCAAGGTTGTAGGCGTTTGAAGCCGTTCCACCTGCGCCATTGGAGTTGGCATAGGAAAGGCTGTAGAAGCCAAACAGGCTGAAACGTGGTGACAGGCGCGCATTCACGTTCAAAATCATCTGATTTTGCTTGAAGACCGCAGCCGACGTGTATTGCCGGATAATTCCGAGCGACGGATTCAGTCGGGGACCAGTCGAGCTGTTGTAGTAAGTTGTCCCAGACTGGGCCTCGTATGGGTTGGCATCCACGGTAACCTGCTGGTGCAATCCAAACGAATGCAGGTAGGTCACCGTCGCGGTCACTGACTTGCTCACCTGGCGCTCAATACTTGCGCCCAGTTGCTCGGTGACGGGAGCATGATAGTTTTGCGCAATGCGGACAGTGGTGGTTGTTGAATCTGGCGTGAAGGTGGAAGGTAAGCAACCGGAGAAATCAATATTGGTGAAACTGGTGCCGTTCAGGCAGCTCGGATCCGTCGTAGTTACGGTGACTCGGCCAGAATCCAATCCCTGCTCCTGTGCTGAAAGCAGGCTACCCACTTCCATGCGGTCATAGAAGAAGCCATAGCCGGCGCGCAGGACAGTCTTGGCCGGCTTTTTGCTTTTGCCGCCCCCGTCCAGCGCATAGGCAAGAGCAACACGTGGCGCCCAGTCATTGTGATCGTTGATGTGATTTTGCGTTTCCCAGCGAAGACCATAGGAGAAAGTGAGTCTCGGATTCACTCTCCAGTCATCCTGGAAGTACAGTGCTCCGTCAAAGATGTTCGCAGCGTAATTGTTTCTTCCTGCCGCAATCGTAAGACTTGAGATTCCTGTGCAATTGGTCTGCGATTGAGCGCAAGTCTGTGCGTTGTAGGTCCCAATCGAATTCAGATTGCCGCCGGATGCCAGCGTATTGAGGGCAGCAATGTAGTTGTTTTGCAGCAGCGCAATCGTGCCGTTCTGGTTGGCAAATGTTGAAGTCGCGTCGCGATTATCGCGGAGCCATGCGCCAAATTTAATGGCATGCGTACCCACGCTCATGGTGGTCAGATTCTGCAGTTCCAGGTGATCACTGTGCGAGTTGAATGTCTGGCTTGCCGCGCCTCCACCAGTAAAGTCTCCGCTTACCTGAACAGTGGGATCTGTGCTCACTGGACTTTGCGAGCTTTTGCCGCGGCGGTATTCAAGCCGCGTTTCATTGACTATGTGATCGTTAATAATCTGCGAATCGCTCAACTGGAAAGTGTGCTCGTCAGTAAGAGCATTGACTGATTGCGTCGGCAAATCCTGGGTGGAGATGTCACCCTTTTCCGAGTTGTGAAAATACTGGTAGCGCAAAGTCAACGTGTTGTTGGCGCCGAGCTGAACATCCACGCGCGGCGTCAGGTTAATCATCGTGTGCGGGTTGGATAACGTTCCTGATGTTTGCGTTCCCAGCTCATACTGATTTGTTGTGCTGTTCAGGACCGCCGGCGTGTAGACATAGACATTCTGATCTTGATTATTGCGTTCAAAGATGCTGAATGAAAACGAAGACTTTTTGCTCAGCGAACCACTAACCGATCCGTTGTACATGACGCGGTAATAAGGAGGGATGTTTTTTGCGAACGGGTTTCCCGTATTTAACCCGCTGGTATTTCCCATAATGAACACGCGTCCGTGCAGCTTGTCCGTACCAGGCTTGGTCAGAATTTCAATGC
Organism: Acidobacteriota bacterium; assembly: GCA_028876335.1. GTDB lineage: Bacteria > Acidobacteriota > Terriglobia > Terriglobales > Acidobacteriaceae > Telmatobacter. The sequence goes on along the minus strand of JAGWSG010000101.1, from coordinate 42,853 downwards.
GGCCGTAGCCCAGGCGGTCATACTCTGCAGAGAAGGGATTCTGATTGATGCGAATCTCGCGAATTGCTGACTTTGGCGGAAGCTGTCCACCTGTGAAACCGTCAATGTAAATCTGCCCGCCGTTGGGGCCAGCCGATGGACCAGCGAGTGCCGATAACTCATTCGACAACTCATCAGGATCGTCCGACAAGGCGTTTAACGCATCGCCCTTGATGACGACCGAGCTTGCGTTGGATCCCCCCTCAATGCTTACCTCTGGCGTATCGTCGCTGACAACGACATTCTGCGCGGTGACCTCGATCGCCATTTCCACGTCGATGCGTTTGGACTGGCCAGCGGCAATTGAAATAGGCTTGGATGTGAAGGGAGCAAAACCGGCATACGTTACATCCACAATGTAGTCGCCTGGCGTGAGTCCCTTCGCTTCGAATTCACCGGCAGCATCAGCCTGCACATGGGCTACTGCTTTGCCATGAACTGGTGTGATAGTAATTTCAGCTTGCGGAATCACGGCGCCGGTCTGGTCAGCAATGTGCCCGTGAAGAATTCCTGTTCCGGTCTCGTTGCCTGTCTGTGCGTGTGCCGCCAATGTCATCGCAATACTGACCAATAAAACCACGGTTGTATGAATCCAGCAATGAAGTTTCAAGTGCATCCTCGCTTTGAAGAAAAAGAGACAAGTTATACTTCTGTGTCGAGCGTTTGCGTTTCACGCACAAATTCTCTGTTGTGCAATCGAATTATTGTGAAGCAGCCTCAGTGTCAGTTGTCCCCATACTCCAGTTCGACAGCAGGTTTTGGCTTTCGGCCGGTGATTGAAGCAATGGTTCAACACCCGCCAGCAACGTAATTGCGGTTACCTCATTGCTCCCCTGTGTGGAAACAAGCATCACGGCATCGCCCTTTTTCAGATCGGCAATAGTAATCTCCGGCGCGCGGCTGAGCATCGTTTGCAGTTCGTTGCTTCTGCCTTGCGCATGCATACGTTCCATCGAGGGCGATGCCTCCCCCGCATTTCCCATCGGCGGCCCACCTGCTGGCCGGGCACCTCCAGGTGCACGTCCATTGGCTTCGCCCTTCATGGCGGCTGCCAGCATTTTGGCCATCTGTTCCGGCAGTTGTTTCATCTGCGCCGTACGCGGAACCTTCACCGTGACATCCTTCTTGGTCATCAGGTCTTTCACAACAAACGTTCCATCTGCTGTATTAATAGAACTCACCAAACCTGAAATATTCCTGAAGGTGCCAGAGATTACTTCGCTCGCTGCCAATTCGGAGCCGTCTGGGCTTTTCTCTCCGCGCGCACGCAGCTGATCCCCCGGTTGAATAGCATTGATTGGAGCGGGTTTTGCATCGGCATAGCGAACCGATCCCTCTGCATACCGTTTCATTACGGTTTTGTCCGTTGTATGCACAGTGACAGTTTTGAGTGTTTGGCCTGCACCTGTGGCAACTGTAATCGTGCCGCTCGCTTCGTCCACGCTCTTCACAAGACCGCCGATTCCATGACGCTGCCAGGCTTCACGTTCCTGTTCCTGCCGTTCCGTAACGTCAGCCTTTTTAATGGCGATAATTTGTACTGCCTGCAGAGTGCCTGAAAGTGAACTCGGATCCAGCTTCACCAGTGCACGATCCCCCACGGCCAAATCAGAGAAGGGAATTGCTTCCGCCTTGCTCAGGTCACGCTCGCCAGGCGCAATCCGCTTGATGTCGATGTTTGCAGCCGGAGTCACGTTGTAGCTCTGGCCGGCATCTGTCTTCACAGTCAGCTGGTTGTTCCCAGTTGCAGTAATGGTCCCGATAAAACGTGCTGGTGCTTGTGCGGCCGTTTGCAGTGCCGCCAGCGTCAGGATCGCGGTGAGCATCCAGACAGTGCGTATACGAAGTAGTTTTAAATGCCTCATTTTCCTGGTCTCCGCCTTGCCGTGAGCCGGCGTATGTGAGCAGTTTGCTTCAATCGGATAGACGGATATCCGGCGGTAAAAGTTGAGGCTTGGTGGAATTGTCGGAAGGAATAGTTGACGGAGTGAATACCTGGCGACTGTTGAAACTAATTTGCCAGTTCAATCGTCGTAAGAAAGCCGTAACTGCCCGACGCATTGGGCTCCACATGTGTTAGACGGCGGTTGTACACCACCACCGTATCCAGATACCACAGGTTCAATGCCGGTAAGTCCTTTTGCAAAATCTGCTGTACGCGCACGTAGTCAGCGCTCCGCTTTGCCTGATCGGGATTTGCATCGGCGTCAGCAAGCAATGCGTCTACTTCGGGATTGGAGTAGTGGCTCCGGTTTGCTCCCTTTGGAGAGAAGCGCGCCGTGGAAAAAACATAGTCCAGAATGTCCGGCTGTTCATTTCCGCCAATCCAACGCATCGAATAGAGCTGGAAGGCTCCGCGCGTCACGTCTGAGTAGAAAGTGGCAAACTCAAAGCTGCGTAAATCAAGCGCAATGCCCACACGCCCCAGTTGCTGTTGCAGAACTGCCGCCAGAAGCCGCGTGTCTTCATTCGTGCTTGTCTTCATCGTCAAATGGAAGCGTACGCCGTCCGGGCCGGTCGGATATCCTGCCTCATCCAACAACCTGTTTGCAATTGTCGGATCGTACTTGTACCGGTCCACATTACCTGTCCACGCCCAGTGACCCTCGGGGAGCAGGCTCTCCGCCGTGTGCGCGTGACCGCCAAGAAGCGTATCGATGATTTCCTTCCGGTTGATTGCAAATGCAATGGCGCGCCGGACCAGCAGATGGCTCAGGATTGGATCGCGAAGATTGAAATTCAGATACTGCACGGGCGTTCCCGGAGCGTCCTTCACCACAAGATTTGGCTGCCTTGCCAGCACCGGAAGCGCATCCATGGGCAGTGTGTTGATGGCCAGATCTGCTGATCCCTTTTCCAGTTCCAGCGATTCCGTAATTGCATCCGGCACAACCGCAAAACGAAGGCGTTCGATCTTCGGTTCCGTTCGCCAGCCGGTTGGATTGCGCGCGAGGACAACGTCCTGATCGATCTTCTGGCTGACAAATGTGAATGGCCCCGTCCCAATTGGATGCCGCCAAAATTCTTTGCCGCTGCCGTACGGGACAATCCCAATTGCACCCGTTGCCAGATTGCGCACCAGGAAATTGTCCGGTCTCTTCAGATGAAAGATCACGGTCAGAGGATCGCGCGCCTCCACACTGGCCACCGATGCATACGTGGCGCTCTTGGGTGAAATCACAGTTCCATCGCGCATGGACTCTACCGACCAAACAACATCGCGCGCTGTAAGCGGCTGCCCATTTTGAAAGTGGACCCCAGCGCGCAAATGAAAGATGTATGTGAGCGGATTGGACTGCTCCCAACTCGTTGCCAGAGCTGGTTGAAAATTAAAGTGCGCATCGTGATCCACGAGTCCATCGAACATCAGCTCGTCGATGTGTTCCGATTGTCCATCGGTTCCGATACGCGGATCGAGATTGGCCGGACTGGTATCGATGAGCACAACCAGCGTGTTCGGATCGCGTTTTGTTCCGTTGCAACCTGCCAGCAGCAGGAGCGCCGCAAGCGCCAGCACACTACGGCGCATACGTCACCTGTCCAAGGATGGCCGGCTTTCTAGCTCCGGTTGCGGTCAGCACATTGCCCGGCAGTTTATGCCACGTCTGCCATGCGAGCAGCGCGAATGCCACTGCCTCTTTCGCTTCAGCGGGCAATCCAAATTCCGCGCTCGATTTCAGCGAACACTCAAACGACAACAAACGTTCATACAGCATCTTCATCAGGGTTGCATTCTTCGCTCCGCCGCCGGAGACGATATAGTCCACCGGCGTGCCCTGCATGCATGCATACACAAATCGCTTATAGCCGCGCACGATGCTCTCTGCCGTGAGCGCTGTTGCTGTAGCAAGCGCATCCTCAGGCTTTGCTGAGATCAGAAGGCACTGGCCAAGGAGGTTTTCTGCAAACTGGCGTCCATACTGCTCGCGCCCCGCGCTCTTCGGTGGTCTTCGTGCAAAGTACCCATCTTTGAGTGCTCGCTGCAGTACCGGCTCAAGAATTGTGCCTCTGGCTGCAGTCTCGCCGTTGCGGTCGAATTTCTTGTCGAGCAGAATCTCCGCAAACGCATCCATCACCATATTGCCCGGACCGGTATCGAATGCGATGACCTTATCAATTCCCGCACCTGCAGGAATGCCCGTCAAATTAGCGATGCCTCCAATGTTCTGCAGCACTCGGCCGTGCCGGGTGTCGGCAAAAAGCACGTAATCGAGCAATGGAACCAGGGGTGCGCCTTCACCGCCGACGGCCATGTCCGCCGGGCGGAAATTGGAAACCACCGGAGCCTGCATCGTCGCCGCCAGCATGGCCATTTCCCCTAACTGCCACGTGCAGGCAAAGCTCTTCTCCGCATAGGCAGATTGGCGTGCCTGATGGTACAGCGTTTGCCCATGGCATCCTACCAACTCGATGGTCCCGCCGTGGCGCATTGAAGTTGCCTTTACGGCCTCTGCATACTCCAACCCAAGCCGCCAGTTCAGTCGCGCCAGTTCAGCGGTTGAAATGGACTCCGCGTTCATTGCAGCCAGAACGGCACGCCTGAGCGCGGCAGAGTACGCATATGACTCATGACCGATAAAGGTGATCTTTGGCTGCATCTTGCCGGCAGCAATGCGGACGAGAGCGACATCCACTCCGTCTGCGGATGTTCCACTCATCACTCCCGCCACTAGCATCGACTTTGCGCTCATGCCGTCTCCACCAAAGTGCGTTCGCCTATCGGTGCGGCTTTATCTGCCGCTCGGCTCAGCTTCGTAACGTCTTCATTGAACTTCAAAATTTTCGCGCGCAGCTTTGCCAATTGTGTGGAGCTGAGCCTGGGACCTACTCCCCGATGGAACAACGTTTGCCTCTTGCGCTTCATCGCACGTGCGCGCCCCATTAAAAGCTTTTGGAAGGCCGAAGATTTTTCGGCCTCATGAACCAATCCTTCATACGCGCGCAGTATCTGTTCGGGAGAGTGGCAAACTTCAACAGTATCCATGCCTGCACGTATCGATTCCACTGCGGCCTCATTCATGGGCATGAATTTCAGAATGCCGCCCATCTCCAGATCATCGGAAAAAATAACTCCTCGATAGCCAAGCTGTTTGCGCAGCACAGTCGTCATCCAGAAAGCCGACACACTTGCCGGGCGATTCCCGCTGAGTGTCTTTGGATACGCCGCATGATTCACCATCACCATGGGCAACTCTGCAAACAGAGCCCGGTAAGGTTCCAGGTCTTGGTGGCAAAGCTGATTCCATGCCCGCTCAATCTTCGGTGTGTCGCGGTGCGAGTCCAGCGTGCCGCCACCCAGGCCGGGGAAGTGCTTGCCGCATCCAGTCACGCCGTACTGTGCCAGTCCCGCAAGAAACCCACGCGCAAAATCAATTACCTCGTCAGGTGTCGCACCTGCGCAGCGCGTACCCATCACTTCCGAGCTGGCAGGCAAACCAAGGTCAAGCACCGGGGCAAGTGTTGTGTTGAAACCAAATGCGCGCACACCTTGCGCGATAAGCCGTCCATGTTCGCGTCCCGCGCCGGCCTGTGCCGCCTCTTGCGCGGAAGGCATGCGCCCCAGCGCATCGCGCAATCGATCGACCGTTCCACCTTCCACATCCACACAACGAAAGGAATCTACCGCGCAGAGTGAAGTTGCTTCGTTCAGCAACTCCCGCGTCTGATCCGCGGATTCAATATTGCGTCGGAAGAGAATTACACCGCCTGGTTGGATGAGTTTGAGCCACGCGCGTTCCAATCCTGAGAGCGCCGTGCTCTCAAGACCAACCACCATCAGGCTTCCCGCTGCATGACGCAATTGTTTCATGGCTTCTCTTTCAACTCCTGCTGCAATTCTTCCAGTAGATTCAGCGCCTGTAGCGGTGTCAGTGCATTCAAATTAGTCTCAGCAATACGGTCCACGATGCGCTGGGAGAGGGGAGTGAAGATCGTCAGCTGCATTGGCTCTGGTTCCGTCTCCACTTGTACGCTCTGCCGCTCCTGCTTTTCGTGCAGGCGAAGTACGTGCCGCGCGCGCTCAATTACGGCCGGTGGCAGCCCGGCCAGCTTCGCGACTTCAATGCCGTAACTCTTGCTTGCTGCACCCGGCTCAATCGAATGCAGGAACACAATGCCGCTTGCACCTTCCTTCACTGCTACGCGCAGATTCCGCACACGCTTCAACTTCTCTGCCAGCATGGTCAGTTCGTGATAATGCGTCGCGAACAAAGTGCGTGCACCTGTTTCCGCGTGCAGATACTCAACTGTCGCCCATGCAAGGCTGAGACCATCAAACGTCGCCGTGCCGCGCCCCATCTCATCCAGAAGAATCAGTGACCGCACCGTTGCCGTATTCAAGATGGACGCAGTTTCGGTCATCTCCACCATAAATGTGGATCGCCCGCGTGCGACGTTGTCACTGGCGCCGATACGCGTGTAAATGCGATCGACCAATCCAAGCCGCAAACTGTCTGCCGGAACAAACGCACCCATCTGCGCCATCAGCACCAGCATTGCCGCCTGCCGCAGATATGTACTTTTGCCGCCCATGTTTGGGCCGGTGATCAGCAGGAGGCTGGGGCCTTCTTCGCCGGAGTTGAGATAGAGGTCGTTCGCAATGAAGCGGCCTTCACGCGTTTGCTCAAGCCATTGTTCGATGACCGGATGGCGCGCCGCTGCTGCTTCAAGAACTGGTTCATCGGTGAGTACTGGCCGCACGTAACGCCGTTCGGCGGCAAGGTGCGCAAAGTTGATTAGCAGGTCGGCTTCCGCAACGGTGGTGGAGGTTCGGCGAACGCGGCCTGCTGCATCGAGCACGCTTTTGCGCAGCTCTGCAAAGACGCGCTTCTCAATTTCGATGGAGCGGTCATGCGCTGTGAGAATCTTGCGCTCGTATTCCTTCAACTCTGGAGTTGTAAATCTCTCAGCGTTCACCAGCGTCTGCTTGCGCTCATAGTCGTCAGGCGCCATCGCCAGGTTGGCCTTTGTAATCTCAATGTAGTAGCCAAAGACCGAGTTGTATCGAACCTTCAGTGAGCCAATCCCGGTCCGCTGTCTTTCGCGGTCTTCAATTGCCGCAATCTGCTGCTTGCCTGTCTTGGAGATTGCTCGCAGTTCGTCCAGTTCCGGGTCCACACCTTCGGCAATCGCGCCGCCATCGGCCAGCGTCAGCGGAGGTTCAGCGAGCAGCTTCGTTACAATGCTTTCCGTCAACGCCTCCAGTGTGTCCAGTCGCTCATAAAGCGCACGCCACAGTGGCGCGGACATCGCACCAAGCGCGGTCTTCAATGCGGGCAGCCTCGCAAGACTTGCACCCAGCGCACGCACGTCGCGCGGCCCTGCGGAATCAAGGCTGATCTTCGCCAGAAGCCGTTCCAGATCCTGAATCCCGGCAAAGGCGCGCCGTATCTCTTCGCGTTTTAGCAAATCGCCGCGCGCTTCGCCCACAGCTTCATAGCGTGCTTCAATCTTTTTCGCATCGGCCAGCGGCCGCAGAATTGTGGCGCGCAACATGCGCTTGCCCATCGGTGTCTGGCAGGCATCCAGCGTATGGAAGAGCGTTGCGCGATCATCCTGTCCACTGAATAACGGTTCCACAAGTTCAAGATTGCGCACCGTCACCTGATCCAGTTCGAGCGCGGTGGAGTGTTCTTGAAATCGCAGCGAGTCAATATGAAACGCTTCATTCTTCTGTGTCGTACGCACATAGTGAAGCACAGCGCCTGCCGCAATTGCCGCAGCATCGTGCCCTACAAGCCCATACCCTTCCAGCGTGCCTACTTTCAACTGGCGCTGCACAAGCGGTACAGCGAAGTCGTGCGTCCATACCCAGTCCTCAACACGAGTCCGCGCAGCCATGCGCTCGAGTGAAGCCGGAATCTCCGCACTGGCTGGCAGCAGGACTTCGCTTGCGCCAGCCAGCATGACCTCCTCCGCCGCTTTGGCGCTTGCGTTTTCGCCCGCATACTCCGCAGTTCTAAATTCACCCGTCGAAATATCCAGCAGCGCGACACCGCAGATTGGAGCCGTCTTCGCTCCCGCTTCAAAATAGGCCGCAAGAAAATTGTTCTGCTCCTGCCCCAGTCCCGCATCCAGCGCCGTGCCAGGAGAGAGCACGCGAGTTACCTCACGCCGCACGATCTTCTTTGTGAGCTTCGGGTCTTCCATCTGGTCGCAGATGGCAATGCGGAACCCACGCCGCAGCAACCGCATCAGATAGTTCTCTACCGAGTGGTACGGCACGCCGCACATGGGTACCTGCCGCTCGCGGTCGCGCGCCGTCAAAGTAAGCTGCAGTTCGCGGCTGGCCACCACAGCGTCATCGTAGAAAAGCTCGTAAAAATCGCCCATGCGGAAGAAGAGAAGGGCATCGGGATTTTCGCCCTTGGCCGCCGTCCACTGCTTCATAAACGGGGTCAGTTCCGCAGGCTTCTCCGCCTTTGCTTTAGGCGCCGCTCCCTGCAACTCCGTTGCTACGGAATGTTCTTCGTTCTTGGTCACGCTGCCTATCAGCTTATCGTGCGCACCGCGTCGCATTCACCCTCGCTTTGCACACCCATTCGGCAACTATGCAGGGGTGCGGTTAGAATGCTCCCGAGCCTGAGAGGGCACCCTATTCCACGTTTGAAGGAAAATGCCGCATGCCACGCAAACTTCGGCTTATATTGCCCGCACTTCTTGCCTTGGCTTTCTGTAGCCCAGCTGTCTCAGCCGTTCACAAACCCAAGCCCGCCAGTCCCAAGAAGTTCAATGCTCTTGCCGAGCGCGCCATTGCCGCCATGCGCCAGCGCGCGGCAGAGCTCAAGGTCACAGGCGTGGCGGTGGTTAATTACGCTCCAGGCGAAACGATCCAAGGCTGGATGTCGCGCATGGAAGTTGTCGGCCGCATGACGGATCCTCCCTCTGAAGGCAAAAAGGGGAACAACCTTCTAGGCATTGCTTATGCCAAAGCATCGGAGATGGCCGAGACACTCAAGGACAGCGGCACATCCGGTAAGCCTCCCATGACCGGAGAATTCGGTTGGCAGGGCGGCGTCATCGGCCAGGGAAAAACCGGCCACATTATTGTCGCCTTCAGCGGAGGCAAGTCCGAGGACGACGTACAAATCTCACGTGCTGGACTGGCCGTTCTTCAACCGGAACTTTGAGGTCAATTCGTATCAGCCTGCAAGGGCATCATTTATCAGCTGGTAACCCATCAGGCCTCTCCATCTTCCGGTGCATCCGTTGGTGATTGGCGTCACAGTATACTGGAGGTTGACCGCCTTAAGGTTAATCGCGTGATGCACTTATTCTGGCTTCGAGTGGCCGCAATCCTCTACGCAGCTGCAAGTATTGCTGTGTTCCCGGCCGTGCTTTATCACGGTGAGCGGTGGCGACAGTGGTGCATTCACACAGCCGGGATGGCCTTCTTTTTCCATTTTGTTTCCGTGGTTGAAATGCTCGTGCAGGCCCATCGCTGGGTGCCGGTTGGTGTGCGAGAGGTTGAATCGCTCCTTGGCCTTGCTCTCGCAGCTCTCTTCTTCCTCATATGGTGGATCTACGGCGCGCTGTCGCTCGGCATCATTGCCTTGCCGCTCACATTCTTTGTCGTTATCGTTCCCTCCTTGGGAATTGGTGGCTACACCTTCCCGTCGGAGGGCGTGCGGACCAGTTGGCTCATTGCGCACATCGCAGCTCTTGTGGCTGCCTATGCCGCGCTCGTCTTCAGCATCGTTGCGTCTCTGCTTTATCTGGTACAGGAACACCGGCTGAAGACCAAAATGCTTCCCGGCCATTCCGAGTCGCGGATTCCTCTTGATTGGCTTCCGCCGCTGGACACGCTCGAGCGCATTGCCCATGGCACGTTGGAATTCGGTTTCCCCTGCATGACCGTTGGTCTGGTCATCGGTTCAGTGCTGGCGGTTGATCGATTTGGCCCGGTCTACTTTACTGATCCCAAAGTCATCGCGTCTTTCCTGAGCTGGGCGATTTACGTATTTCTTCTTTACGTGCGTCGCGTCGCCGGTCTCCGCGGACGAAGAGCTGCCTATCTCTCTGGCGCAGTCTTAGTTGTCATGATGGCCGTCTGGGCAGCCAACACATTCAGCCAGGTTCACAGGTTCGGTGCCAAATGACGCTTGCTCTCATCGGCATTAACCACAAAACGGCGCCGCTGGAAATCCGCGAGCGCGTCGCGATCCCAGGCGATGAATTGCGCGATGTAACGCGTGCTCTCGCCGCGGTGCCCGGCGTTAGCGAGTGCATGATTGTCTCCACCTGCAATCGCGTGGAACTACTGGCGACCGTGGAGCAACCCGGCACGGAACTCGAGAATTTTCTTAGTAATCAGTTTGGCCTTGAACCGGAGATGCTCGCGCCGCATCTCTACCAGCACTATGACCGCGAAGCCGTGCAGCATATGTTCCGCGTGGCGTCGAGTCTCGATTCGATGGTGGTGGGCGAGCCGCAGATCCTGGGTCAGGTGAAGGACGCCTTCGCCTCCGCGCGTGCCGCGGGCACAGTTTCAGGCGAGCTTGAACACCTGCTTCAGTCCACTTTTGCTGCGGCCAAGCGCGTCCGGTCTGAGACGCACATCGGCTCCAATTCCGTTTCTGTTGCTTCTGTTGCCGTTGAACTCGCGCGGAAAATCTTCGGCTCGCTGCAGGGACGCACGGTCTTCCTTGTCGGCGCAGGCAAGATGTCGGAGCTCGCCGCGCGCCATCTCGTGCAGCAGGGAGCAGGCGCCATCCTGGTCACCAACCGCACAGCCGCCCGCGCGCATCAGCTGGCCGAGCCGTTCAATGGCCGTGTCATTCCCTTCGAGCAGTTGCATGACATTGCCACGGACGCGGACATCATCATCACATCCACCGGCGCGCCGCACCCCATCTTCCGCCGCGAGCATGGCGAAAGCTACCTCAAGCGCCGGCGGAATAGGCCGATGTTCTTTATTGATATCGCAGTGCCGCGCGATGTCGACCCGGCCATGAACAAGCTTGAAGGACTCTTCGTCTACGACATCGATGATCTCCAGCAGGTGGCCGCCTCGCATATGGACGAGCGCAGCCGCCAGGCCGTGGATGCAGAGAGCATCATCGCCCAGGAGGTGGAGCGCTTCCACAAGCGCCGCCGCTCGGTCAACGCCGCACCCGCTATTGTTGCGCTGCAGAAGCAGGCCGAAGAGTTGCGTCAGGCCGAGATCAAGCGTATCCACGCGCGGCTGGGCACGCTCACAGCCGAGCAACTTGCCGCAGTGGAAGCACTCACGCGCGGACTGGTCAACAAGTTCCTCCATCCACCCATGCAGGCGCTCAAACAGGCTGCGCGCGAGAATGATCGCGTACGCATGGAAGCGCTGTGTGAAACATGGTCACTACCCTCGGCAGAGCAGGAAGCGCATGTCGAGCCCGCAGGCGAACCGGAAGAAATCAAGAAAAAGAACGCGATGGCAGGTGGAGAGTGAAACTTCGTATTGGCAGTCGCGGATCGCAACTCGCGCTCTGGCAGGCCAACCATATTGCAGCACTTCTGCGCGCACAGCAGCATGAAGTCGAAATCGAAATCATCAAGACCACCGGCGATCGTCTGCAGGAAGTCACTTTTGCACAGGTTGGCTCAAAGGGCATGTTCACAAAAGAAATCGAAGACGCCCTCGCCGAAGGCCGTGTGCAGTTCGCCGTTCATTCTCTGAAAGACCTGCCCACGGAGTTACCCGCAGGTTTTGCTCTTGCCGCCACGCCGCCGCGCGTAGACCCGCGGGATGTCTTCGTTTCAGCAAAGTACGATTCGCTCGCAGGTCTTCCGCAAGGCGCAAAAGTCGGTACCAGCAGCCAGCGCCGTCGCGCGCAGTTGCGCGCGCTTCGTCCTGATCTAGAGCTTCTGGAATTCCGCGGCAATGTCGATACACGCCTGCGCAAACTGTCTGAGGGCCAGGTTGATGCCATTCTTCTCGCTGCGGCCGGACTCGATCGGCTGGAAAAAACGGACTGGGTTCGCGAACGGCTTGAGCCGGCACAGTTTTGTCCGGCAGCAGGGCAGGGGGCTCTGGGAATAGAAACGCGCGAAGACGATACGGCAACGCGTGGGGCATTGGCTTTTCTTGATGACGCGGCAACGCGCTTCGCCGTCACCGTGGAGCGCGCGGCACTCGCGGCACTAGGTGGTGGCTGCCAGGTTCCCATTGGTGTGCATTGCCGGCCTGACGCGAGCGATGCAGCCGGCGTTGAGCTCTTTGGCGTTGTTGCCGCGCCCGACTCGGGCAAAGCCGTGCGCATGTATCATCGCGGGTCTAATTCAACTGATCCCGACGCGCTCGGCAAGTTCGTCGCCCAAAAGCTTTTGGAAGATGGCGCCGCAACGATTCTTACGCTGCCGGATTCAGCGACGGCGCCTCGATAGGCTCCTCCCGAATCGCCAATCTTTGCTCTCGGCATCCACTGTCTGGGGTTGAAGGCTCCGATCCGGTTTCCTGAAAAATAGTGAAGTAAAAACTTGACAATCAAGTTCTGCGGGTCAATACTGAAGCACATGCTTCAGTATTGGTTTCCGCGGGAGGCTTTGATGAGACATCCACTCCAAATCACGCGCAGGAGGTTTCTGGAATTGACGGCTGCCACAGCCGTACTCGCAGACCTGGAGACCGGTCTTCGCGCAGAAGCAATGCCAAAGGAAAAAGGGAGGTCAAGTATGCAACTCACGCCATATCTTCTTTTTGACGGAACATGTAAAAAAGCAATGGAGTTCTATCATTCCGTCCTTGGGGGCAATCTGGCCGTCACTCAAGTGAAAAACAGCCCGGCCAGTGAACACATGCAGGCTTTTCAGCAGGAAAAGGTAGTAAATGCGCACCTTGAAAGCGGCGTCATGCAGATTCCCGCATCCGACTGGCTCATGCTCGATAAAAAGCCAAATCCCGGAAACACAGTTTGTCTTTATCTGAGCGGTGGCACACTTGAGGAGCTAACCTCTCTTTTCGAGAAGCTATCCGCCGGGGCCGACGTTACCAATCCCTTGCAGCCGACTTTCTTTGGAACGTATGGAGCGTTGAATGATCGTTTCGGAGTGCGGTGGATGTTCGTCTGCAAAAATGCAGGGAACTGAGAGGCACAACGCGATTCATCTGCGATCGAAGCGGCGATCGAGATGAAATGACTTCGAGTTGCGGCTCTGCCGCTGCCACGGGGCAATGTTCAACAAGATTGCTCATGTGGCCTTCCTCCCCCTCTTCCTTGAATGGAAGAGGGGGTATTTTTGCTGGCTAGGCGCCACCAGGACATCAGCGCGCTGCCCGTGTTGTTCGATCCTGATTTCTGATCGTTGCTGAATCAACTTGCATTGATATCCGGGCCTTGCGAAGATGATGCGATGCAGACTGTCTTTGACGCAGCGGGCGGTATGGAGGGAATGCTGCGGCTTGCCGAAGCCTGGCATCAGCGGGTGCTGGCGGATGAGGTTGTGGCGCATGCCTTCAGCCATGGATTCCACCCCGACCACACAGAGCATCTCGCAGCCTACTTTGCTGAGTCGCTTGGCGGCCCAACCGCCTACACCGGAACCCACGGGGATGAAACCTCTGTCGTCCGAATCCACAGCGGCAATGGGGAGCACGAAGAAATGGACCGTCGTGCGATCGCCTGCTTTGATCAGGCTCTGGTTGATGTGGGATTGGCCGGCAACGAAGCTCTCAAAAAGGTTCTCCACGACTACTTTGCCTGGGCTACAACGACAACGATGGCTCGCTACCACCGTTCCGCCGATGACGTACCGACCGGGCTCAAGATTCCACGATGGTCCTGGGACGGTCTTCAGCAATGACTTGCTCCTTCATGCCGGCCTTACGCGGTGCATGATACAACCAGACCAAACTACTACTTATGAGCACGCAACCAGTTCCCAACCGACGCATTCTTGTCACCCGCTCGGCAGGTCAGGCAAGCAAACTGAGTGAGGGTCTCACCGCTCTCGGCTTTACTCCCGTTGAGGTACCAGTCCTCGCCATCGTTCCGCCGCACAGCTACGACCACTTGGACTCCACGGTGCGCACGTTAGACCGGTTTGACTGGCTCATCCTCACCAGCACCAATGCCGTTGATGCCTTCCGCGAGCGTTGCCTTGCGTGCGATGTTGACCCTCGCCGCACCGGCAGGCTGAAGGTTGCCGTCATTGGCCGCGCAACGGCAGATGCTGCCTCGGCAATCGGTCTCAAAGTCTCAGTTGTTCCTGAGACACAGGTAGCGGAGGGTCTAATCCGTGAGCTTAAGGATGTTGTCCGCGGTAAGCACATCCTGCTTCCGCGTGCTGAGCTCGCTCGCGACATTCTGCCGCATGCTTTGCGCGCAGCGGGTGCTCACGTCGATATCGTCGAGGCCTACCGCAACGCATTGCCAGAAGACGCTCCAGCCAAACTGAGCGAAGCTTTGGAGCAGAAGATTGCTGCCGCCACCTTCACCAGCTCATCCAGCGTCTCTCATTTGGCAGAGGCCGCGAAAATTGCCTGGATCAAATTTCCTTTGGACAACGTACCAGCCGTATCCATCGGTCCCATTACCAGCCACACGCTGCGCGGCATGGACTGGCCCCCTGCGGTGGAAGCCGCGCAGCACGACATTCCCGGCCTGCTGGATGCCGTGCGTACGCTCTTCGAAGGAAAAGTGATAACCGGTGTATTTGGGTAGAATTACGCTGATAAGTTAAAGTGCTGCTGCGATTTCTGCGAGCACTGCTTCTGCCGCTTCTGCCGGGTTCGCTGCGTGTGTAATCGGCCGCCCGACCACCAGGTAGCTCGCACCCTGCTTTATCGCGTCACCCGGAGTCGCCACGCGCTTCTGGTCGCCCACTGCGGCACCTGCCGGACGGATTCCCGGAATCACCAGCACGCCCTCAGGACCCGTCAGTGCACGCATGGCAGCAACTTCCTGCGGTGAGCACACAAATCCGTTGATGCCACTGGCCATGCCCATCTTTGCCAGCGCTATTACCTGATCTGCCGGTGAGCGCTCTACCCCCACCGACTTCAACTGTTCGCCGTCCATGCTCGTCAGCACCGTCACCGCCAACAGTTGCGGAGCATTCTTCACGCCTGCCAGTGCATCGCCTGCTGCCGTCAACATCGCCGGACCGCCACCTGCGTGCAATGTCAGCATCTTCGCGCCCAGTGTAGCAGCGGTCTTGGCCGCGCCCGCCACGGTGTTGGGAATATCGTGCAGCTTGAGGTCGAGAAAGACGTCATACCCCTGATCAATCAGCGCTTCCACCATGCGCGGACCTGCCGCAACGTAAAGTTCCAGCCCCACCTTCAGCCATTTGCAGGTTCCAGCCAGTCGACTTACCAGTTCCATGGCGTTGTGCGCGTCGGGCACATCCATTGCCACAATCAGCCGCTCGCGTGCCTGTTCCAATGCGCTGAGTTCTGCGGTATTTTCATGCAAGGTTTCCGTCATACATCCATCCTAGCGCGGATTCAAATTGTCAGTCCCCGTGGAAATCCATCCGTCCGCGACTCACAATCCTACACCGTAACAATTGGTTAAACTGGTGCTGTGCAATACAGTGCTGAGTACGCGCGCATCCGTAGGCAAAGCGTGAGGATACCGCGCACTGTGTGCATTTTGGCGTTGTTGCTCTTAGCCCTGCCTCTCTACGCGGCGCAAAACGGGCACTACCAGACGAATCCAATCAATGAGGAGCCTCTTGTCCGCGAGGCTTTTCAGCACTTCTACAACCTCGATTATCCAGGCGCCATCAGCCGCTTTGAGCGTGTCCGCGAAGAGCATCCGAACAATCCGCAGGCCACCGCGCTGCTGCTCAACGCCGTCCTCTTCCAGGAACTCTACCGACAGGACTTGCTCGATACTACGTTCTATGCGAACGATGGTTTTCTCTCCGGCAAGCACGCTACGGAGGAGGACCCCAAGGCGCGCGATCGCATTTTCGCGCTTGCCGATGAAGCGATTCATCAGGCTGACGTCCTTCTCGAAAATAATCCCAATGACGTAAACGCGCTGTATGCACGTGGCTGGACCTATAGCTTGAAATGTACCTATCTGGCTATGGTCGAGCGCGGATTCGGTGCGGGCTTCCGCCTTGCCACAAAAGCCAAGGACGACGAGGAGCGGGTACTCGAGCTTAACCCGCATTACATCGATGCGAAGCTTGTTGTTGGCGTGTACCAGTACGTCGTCGGCGCATTGCCCTGGCCCTTCAAACTGCTCATCGGCTTTGTCGGCATCAGCGGTTCCAAATCCAAAGGCATGGCACTGCTGCAGGACGCTGCTGAACACGGTATCTCCACCTCGATTGAGGCACGTACCGTAATGGCCCTCTTCCTTCGCCGCGAAGGGCGCTATGAAGACGCTATCAAAATCGTTCTCGGACTGAAGCATGAGTATCCCCACGACTTTCTCTTCTGTCTTGAGGAAGCAAACCTGCGCAAGGATGCAGGCGAGGGCATGCGCGCGGTTGAGAGCTATGAAGAGCTTCTGGCAAACGCAAGTCAACCCGGATATTTTGCTGACCCCCAGCTGGAGCTTGCCTATTTTGGCCTTGGTGATGCATTGCGTGGTCAGCGCCATTATGAGAAGGCAGCAGAAGCATATGAGAATGCTGCAGTCAGCCGCACGATAAGCCCTGAACTCAAAGTGCGTTCTCTACTGGCTGCGGGGCAGTGCCGCGACCTGAACAATCAGCGCCACCTCGCCTTGCAGGACTACCAGGAGGCCATAGACGCTGGCCCCAATACCAGCCGCGCAGACGAGGCTCGCAAATACCTGCGCTCGCCGTACAAAGGCAAATAGCGGATAACATTCGCTTTAGTCTGGCGCAAAACCGTCAAATCCATGGAACTAATCCGAATCCGTCCGCGTATTATGTTTTGTTAGAGGAGGGATAGGAGGAAGCAAGTCATGGCGCTGTTTTGTCATCAATGCGGTAACGGACTCCCTTATGGATCGCGCTTTTGTTCCAAATGTGGAACCGCAGTAGCGTTCACCGGCCACTCGCAGGTGCGCCCGCTGATGCGGCCGCTCATTGGCCGCCAGATCGCCGGAGTCTGCATCGGTCTTTCGCAAACCTATGGTTGGGATGTTACGGCCGTGCGTATCATTGCCGTTATTGCATTTCTGCTTTCCAGCGGTGTAATTGGAATTGCCTATCTTGCCGCCTGGATCGGCATTCCAGAGGAACCTCTCGGCGCGCCCGGTCCATTTCCTCCGCAAGTGTAGATGCTCACATACAATTCCGACGGTTCCACACTCGCGTATTCTGAATCAGGCTCGGGAATACCCGTTGTCTTTCTGCATCCCACACCTTTCGATCACCAGTACTGGCTCCCGCTTATCAGCGAGCTAAAAGGTGTGCGGGCCATTGCACCGGACTTCCGCGGCCACGGCGCGTCTGAACTCGGCTCCAATCTTCCAGTTGGATTGTTCTCGCGTGTGCCGGATGTTCCTGTGCTCACTATGAGTCAACTCGCTGCGGATACAATCGCTCTCCTCGACCAACTCAAAATCGAGAGTGCTGTCTTCGCCGGATGCTCCATCGGCGGTTATGTGCTTTTCGAACTCTGGCGGCAGGTTCCGCAACGTATCCGCGGACTTGCATTTGTTTGCTCCAAGCCGCAGCCTGATGCAGAAGCCAATCTGGAGCGCCGCGCGGCCACTATTGCCAAGGCGCGTGCCGGAGAAACGCCCGCACTTTATGACGGCATGACGCAAACGCTCATCGGCGCCACGGCACGCGCAAAACGCCCTGAAATCGTGCAGGAACTCCGCGCCACGATGACTATGTCCTCTGAGGGGCTTGTGGCCACACAAGCCGGCCTTGCCACACGGCCAGACTCCATGCCGACGGTGGCAGCCATCACTGTGCCGGTACTCGCCATTGCGGGAGTGGAAGACGTCGGCATCACGGTTGAGGAAATGCGAGCGCTCGAGTCAGCTCCTGGCGGTTGCACCTTCCATGCGCTCGCGGAGGCAGGCCATCTGGCGGCTTACGAGCAGCCGCATACCGTGGTCCGCATGTTCGCCGAGTGGCTGCGCGCAATCTCCGGTTAGCCCTTGCCCGGCCTCATAGTTCAAAATCAGAGCGAAGGGCAGGGTAGGTTCGCTGAATGAAGCTGCACACAACCTGACGCAGGTCTTCCTAGAGCTGGGAGCGGCCACGCTCGTTCTCGCATTTCTTGCGCGCATTTCCAATCGCGTGAGCATCTCCGCCATTCCTCTCTATCTGGTGGCGGGACTTGCCTTCGGAACGGGCGGCATCCTCCCGCTCAACATCTCGCGAAGCTTCATTCACATTGGCGCCGAGATAGGTGTGCTGCTTCTGCTCTTCATGCTCGGCCTTGAGTACTCGGGCGATCAACTGAAGGAAAGTCTGCGCAAAGGCGCGGGCGGCGGCATTCTCGATATAGTCCTCAATTTTCCTCCCGGCTTCATCGCTGGTTATCTGCTTGGCTGGAGCACGCTGGCTTCGGTACTTCTTGGCGGCGTCACCTTTATCTCGTCATCGGGCATTGTTGCGCGAGTCCTGTCTGAGCTCAGCCGTCACAAATGTCCTGAGACGCCCATGGTGCTCTCTATACTCGTCCAGGAAGATCTCTTCATGGCGGTCTACCTGCCGCTGGTTGCTGTCCTCATTGTGGGTGGAGATACGCAACGGATCCTCATCTCAGTCTCCATCGCGGTCGTTGCCGTATTGATTGCTCTCTATGCCGCACTGAATTACGGCCCGCTCTTCAGCCGACTTATCTCCAGTAATTCAGATGAAGTCGTCCTCCTTACCGCCTTCGGTTCTCTGCTTCTCGTCGCTGGCGTGGCCGAGCGTCTGCGCGTTTCCGCCGCAATCGGGGCATTTCTGGTCGGCATAGCCATCTCCGGCCCCATGGCAGAGCAGTCTTATCGTCTTCTCTCCCCGTTGCGCGATCTCTTTGCTGCAATTTTCTTTTTCTTCTTCGGCCTTGAGGTCGATCCGCGCTCCCTGCCTCCAGTTTTGCTCGTCGCGGCAATCCTTGCTGTCGTCACCACGCTCACCAAACTCGCCACGGGTTACTGGGCAACGCGCGGAGAAGGCTTCAAGACCCGCTTTCGTTTGCGCGCCGGGCTCACACTCGTCGCGCACGGTGAGTTCTCCATCGTGATTGCCGGACTTGGCGTTGTCATTGAACCCCGCCTGGGCGCGTTGTCCGCGGCGTACGTCCTGCTCATGGCCATCCTGGGACCTATGGCTGCCCGCCTAGTCCGCTAAGGGCAGCGTTGATCCCCACTCAATGCTTTACTCTCAATGAGGAGACCCACGCGTCTCACTTCATCAGGAACGAACCCGTTGAATCCTTCCTCACAATCTTCGTCCCGGCCCTTTGAACAGCTTTCCGCGCAGAGCGGACTCGGCTGTGGCCCAGTTGCTCTTGCTCCACTCGCGCGTCGCTACGGCACACCGCTGTATGTTTACTCCGCCGATCAAATCGTTGAACGTCTCAAGCTTTTTCAGGAAGCCTTCGCCTCGCGTGACCATCTGGTCTGCTACGCAGTCAAAGCCAACTCCGCACTCGCTATCCTTAAGCTCCTTGCTGCACATGGCGCCGGTTTCGATATCGTCTCCGGCGGCGAACTGGAGCGTGTCCGTGCCGCCGCACCGGATGCGCTCGCACGCGTTGTTTTCTCCGGGGTAGGCAAGACAGCTGCGGAAATAGATCTCGCACTCCGCGCCAACATTCTCGAGTTCAACGTTGAAAGTGAAGCTGAACTGGAACTGCTCGCAGCGCGCGCCGCAAAACTCAAGCGCAAAGCCCGCTTCGCACTGCGCGTCAATCCAGACGTTTTCGCGGAGACTCATCCATACATCTCCACAGGTCTGCGTGAGCACAAATTCGGCATCGACATTGGCCGAGCACGCGCCCTTTATCGCAAGGCAGCAGGGAATCCGTGGCTCATCCCACACGGCATCAGTGTCCACATCGGTTCGCAGATCCGCTCTGCCGATCCCTTCGGCGCCGCGGTTGATCGCGTTGCCAGACTTGTGCGCCAGCTTGAGCGCGACGATATTCAATTAGCATCCATCGACGCAGGCGGTGGTCTCGGCATCGATTATCACGGCGGTCATTTCGACGCAGCCGCCAAGGTCAGCGAGTACGCTTCTGCCATCGACAAGGCGCTAGGCAGTTTCAAGGGCCGCCTCATGCTGGAGCCAGGCCGCTTCATCGTTGCGCAGGCAGGCGCACTCGTCACGCAGGTGCTTCAGGTTAAGCGCACCGGCAAAAAGACATTCGTCATCACAGATGCGGCCATGAATGATCTCATCCGTCCGGCGCTCTATCAGGCGCATCATGACATAGTGCCGCTCACACCACGAAAGGGCAAACCGCGCCAGGTGGATGTCGTTGGCCCCGTCTGTGAGTCCGGTGATTTTTTCGCTCGAGACCGCGTCCTTCCGCCCGTCCAGCCCGGCGAATATCTTGCCCTGCTCGACGCAGGCGCATACGGTCTTGCGCAAAGCTCCAACTACAACACGCGCCTTCGCCCCGCCGAAGTGCTCGTGGAGGGAAAAAGGGCACGACTCATCCGTCGCCGCGAAACCATTGCAGACCTGCTGGTGCCAGAAATTCCTTAACTCAAACGTTTTCGCAATGAATTTTTGAAACCTCCACAACCATAGGTCCGTCCTGTTAACGTATCCCGCGGAGGAATTTTCAATGCAGAAGCAAATGTTGTGGAGGTGTGCCATGCTGGCTGGGGCGCTTTCCCTTGGATTGGCGCCCGCCATGCACGCTGATTCACTCACCGTGAAGACACAGCAGGGCAAAGTACACGGCAAGACCATCAATGATGGCAAAGTAAAGGGGTTCTACGGCATCCCTTACGCAGCGCCGCCGGTTGGCGACCTGCGGTGGAAGCCACCCATGCCACCCGAGAAATGGAAGGGCACACGCGATGCGACAGCCTATGGCGCCTCCTGCGCCCAGGTGCATGTCTTCGACGATATGGTCTTTCAGGACAAGGGACCGAGCGAAGACTGTCTCTACCTCAACGTCTATACACCCGCTAATGCAAAGAAAAACAGCAAGCTTCCCGTGATGTTCTGGATTCACGGCGGTGGCTATGCCGGCGGTGGCAGCTCTGAGCCGCGCCACAACGGCGACTTTCTTCCGCTGAAAGACGTTATCCTTGTCACCATCAACTATCGCCTTGGAGTCTTCGGCTTTCTCGTCACAGACGGCATGATCAAGGAAGGCGATGGCAAGGCAGGGAACTGGGGACTGCTCGACATGATCTCCGCTCTGCACTGGGTCAACAAGAATATTGCGAACTTCGGCGGCGATCCAAACAACGTCACCATCTTTGGTGAGAGCGCCGGCTCCTTTGCGGTCAGCACTCTGATGGCATCACCCATGGCGCAGGGTCTCTTTGCGAAAGCCATCGGTGAAAGTGGCGCTGCATTTCCCAGTGCTCTCAACCTGGGCGGCAAAACTGCTGAAGATCAAGCCAAGGTCGACGACAAGTGGGTCGAGAAACTTGGAGTCACTTCGCTTGCGGAGCTTCGCGCCCTGCCCTCCGACAAAATTCTCGACGCAGCCAAAGCGCAGGGTACTGGATTCTCTCCGGTCATTGATGGCCGCGTGCTTACCGAACCTGTGGCAGAAACCTACGCGGAAGGCAAACAGGCGCATGTTCCCTTGCTCGCTGGATGGAATGCCGATGAAGGCAGCTTCATGGCCATGCGAGGCATGACGGTCGATAAGTGGAAGGAATTCGCGGACAAGACTTTCGGCGATCGCGCCGCGGAATTTCTTAAGCTCTATCCCGGCGACACCGATGCGCAGGCTCTTCGCTCTGCAATTGATTTCGGCAGTGATTCCTTCATCGCCTTCGGCACCTGGAAGTGGATTCAGGCTCAGGTGAAAACCGGCGACGCTCCCGTCTACCGTTATCACTTTGAACTCGCGGCAACACCCAGCAAGTTCCATCCGGGCACGTTCGCATTCCACTCCGACGATATCGAGTATGTCTTTGGCACGCTTGACACGCGCCCCGGATGGGATGTGCGCCCTGAGGACCGCAAGCTCAGCGAAGAAATGATGGGCTACTGGACCAACTTCGCCAAGACCGGTAATCCCAATGGAGCCGGACTGCCGGAATGGCCCAAGTACAACGGGACCGATGAGATTATTCACCTGAACAATCCCATCACCTCCGGCGTCGATCCGTGGCATGCGCGCTACGAGTTCCTGCTCGGGGGAATCCCTCCTATGCATTTCTAGTACCTGGCAAATCATTGCAATCGAACAAGGGCCGCCCTCGGGCGGCCCTTCTCTCCTGCAAAAGTGAGGGGATTTAGCGGTTGCTGCTTACACCGGCTGCCGCAGCAAATCCAGCTTCCTGCGTCTGGGGAATCGTGCTGTCTGGCGGAGGAGCAGCAAAACTCGATCCTTTTGCATTGATCGCATCGGAGTAATCCGGTCCCAGCCCAAGCTTCACCAGTGCGCGCGCATCCGGCATCAGCCTCGTCTGCCAGCCATTGTCTGACTGGTACTTCTGCATCGCAGACTTGGTCGAGGCGTCCCATTCGCCGTTGGGCTCTTCATCCAGATAATGTGCATTAGCCAGCGCCTGCTGAATCTGCGTCACGCGCTCAGGCTGAATCTCCTGCTGCCCACGTATGCGGTGCGATCTGCGCGAGTGGTGTGTGCGATGGTGCGTACGCGAATGCTTCTTGCTCGACGCGGCAACGGCGCACGCGGGTGCCGCTGCAAGTACCAATGCAATTGTCAGCGCAAGGCTGGATCGAAACGAAAACACTCAATGTACCTCAACTACGTTTTGTCTGGAATACACCTGAAAATTCTAGCGAAGTGAAGCCGGCAATGCTACAGAAAGTGTTCCTGCCTCCCCATTAGACCAATTACTTTGGGAAAGGGTTGGCATAACGACTCATCGTGGTAAATGGAAGATGCGGGCAGCTTTAGGGGCTGCCCGCAACATTCTGTTGGATTTACAGTGTTCCGCCGAGATAATTGATGCCCGTCTCGGGATGACGAGGATCACGTACCTCGAAGACTACATCGTCGCCCGACTTCAGCTTGCTCACAATGGCGTCGTACTCGGCCTTCGTGGCAACTGGCTGCCGGTTGATACGCGTGATTACCAGGCCCGGAACCAGACCTTGCAGATCGGCGAAAGAGCCGCTCCGCACAGACGTGATTTCCATGCCCTGTTCATGAATCTTCGCTGTGATGGCTGGCGATGCCTCATGTACCACAATGCCAAGCTTCGATTCGCCTTCATCGTTGCCCGATTGCGGTCCGGAACTCTGCTGTGGATTGTTCAGATTCGCAAACACCTTGTCGCGGTCGCCGATGGTCACCGTGGTATCCATCTGCTTGCCGTTCCGCAGGTAGCCCAGGCGAATCGTCGAACCCGGCTTGCGGCCTGCAATGTCATTCACCAGGTCGTCGCCATCTTTGATTGAGCGTCCATCCACTGTGGTGATAATGTCACCCGGCTTCAGGCCGGCACTGTCCGCAGGGCCGCCAGGCTGCACATCTTGCACCAGCACGCCGTTCTTGAATCCGTATACGCGATTCACCGCGCTCGAGAGACCCGGACGGAACTGGATGCCGATCGATCCGCGAACCACCTTATGCTCTGGCCCGATCAAATCGTTGTACACCTGCACAACTGTGTTGGAAGGCATGGCAAACCCAATACCCTGGTTGCCGGCTGACTGCGTATAGATCGCAGTGTTCACGCCGATCACGTTACCGTTCATGTCCAGCAGCGGTCCGCCGGAGTTGCCCGGATTGATGGCGGCGTCCGTTTGGAGAAAATGCTGAAACTGTCCGCTTGCTCCCGGTTCAATGGTGCGGTTCTTGGCGGAAATAATGCCCGCTGTCACGGTATGCGCAAGCGCGAACGGGCTGCCGATGGCCTCTACCCAATCGCCCACCTGGACCTTTTCGGAGTTTCCGAACTGGACGGTCGGCAATGGCTTGTCCGTATCGATCTTGATCACCGCCAGATCGGTCGCCTTGTCCACGCCTATCACTCGCGCCGGACGGCCGGGGTCGGAGTTGTCCGGATCGGTCGACAGCTTCACATAAATCTTATCGGCCTTTTCGATCACATGATTATTCGTGACGATGTAGCCCTTCGGATCGACAATCATTCCTGAACCAAGCGACTCACGCACCTGTCCGCCATCGTCTCCACCCTGGTCCGGCATCTGCCCGCCAAAGAAGCGATTGAAGAAATCCTGAAGACCATTTTGTCCCTGCCCGTCGTCACCCTGTCCGCCATTTGGATTGTTCGGCGCCTGGAACTGATGGAAATCACGCTTCTGGTTATTGGCCTGCTTCGGCAGCGTCATCGTATTGATGTTCACCACCGCCGGCCCAACTTCCTTCGCAATCTTCACAAATTGATTGGGAGGAACCGGGGACTCCACTACTTTCAGTGGGGTCGCATCCGCGCTTGAATTGTTCTTGTCCTGTCCGTGGACACCGTGAGCTGCAAAGGACCCGCCAATAATCGCTATGGAAAGCGTGGCAAGCAACGTAAATACGGAGGCAAGTCGACGCTCGCGCAACCGCTCAAAAAAAGTTTTCATGGGTTCTGTGACCTCGTTGTGTTGCCAGCACAATGCGCTGGGATGTTCACTGCACCATTTCTCAGTATAGCCAGTGGCGGGCAAACCCGTCTGGCAGGGTGGTCGAGCCGTTGCGCCGAAGGGGCACTTTGTGCGGGGGGGCGTACTGAATGAAATAAGCGTCCCATCAAGAACGGTCGAGTTCACATTCACCGGTATAGACGGAGCAGTTTGGAAAGGGTCTCAGATTGAAATCAAACGCATGAGATGTACTGCCCGGCAAAATCACCTGAAACAGTGCCCCTGATTTGCACCTGATTGCGCCGCGGCGGTCTTCCGTACCGCGTCATGCTACCATCCTGCATGACTTTCCGCTCACGCTTCCGTATCTATCGCATCGTTTTTTTGGATGCAATACTCGGCGCATCCGTTGCCTTTGCGCAAGCTCCTGTTTCAACTCCTCAAACTTCCGCCGATGCAGCGCAGCAGGGCTATTTGGCCACTTTGCAGCGCATGATTGGCAATGGAACAGGCGCCTGGACAGCATCGCAGATTTCCACAATGGGTAAAGTGCGGGATGCGGCGATGAAAGATTCTTACGCCTACGACGAGTTGCGCTATCTCACGAGTAACATCGGCCCCCGCCTCAGCGGATCTCCGCAGGCCGCGCATGCTGTCCAGTGGGTTGCCAAGCAAATGCGTGATCTCGGCGCGGAAGTCACCATCGAAAAAGCAAAAGTTCCACACTGGGTGCGCGGCGTCGAAACAGCAGAACTAACCGCCTGGCCCGGTATGACACCGGGCACCACGCAGAAAATCGTTCTCACGGCGCTCGGTGGTTCAGTCGCCACGCCTGCAGAAGGTATCACCGCCCCGGTAATTGTTGTTGACAATTGGCAGCAGCTGCATGCCCTTCCTCCGGGTGCAGCCAAAGGCAAAATCCTTCTCTTCAACCACTCATTCGATAAGGAGCTTGCTGCAACAGGAAATGGACTTGCCGCTTACGGCAACGGCGTCGTCTATCGCGGTGCCGGTCCACTCGCCGCGGCATCTGTGGGTGCGGTTGCCGTGCTGGTTCGCTCCGTGGGTGGCGCAGACTACCGCCTGCCTCACACGGGCCAGACCGTCTACGTAACGGGTACACCTAAAATTCCTGCCGCTGCTGTCACTGCGGAAGACTCCATGCTTTTGAAAACGCTGGCCTCGGAAGGTCCCGTCACCATGCACCTCACACTCACGCCGCAAAATCTTCCTGAAGTTGAGAGCGCCAACGTGATCGCAGACTGGAAGGGAACTGACCACCCCGAGCAGGTAGTCATCGTTTCCGGCCATCTTGACTCATGGGATCTTGGCACCGGCGCAATTGACGACGGCGCAGGCGTAGCCGTTGCCATGCAGACCATTCACCTGATGCACGACCTCGGCATTCGTCCGCGCCGCACTTTCCGCTTCATTGCCTGGATGAGTGAAGAGGAAGGCTCCGAAGGCGCCGGCCAATACATGATCGATTACAAGTACGATATCGCCAACCATGTCGGCGCCATTGAGTCCGACCTCGGCTGCGATCACCCGACCGGCATTTTCTTTGGTGGAAATCCCATTCTCGCAAAATGGCTTCAGCCACTCTCCGCCGTGCTGGAACCCATTGGGGGAGAAGTCATCAACGGACCGGAAGGCACCGGGGAAGACATCTCCGGTCTGACCGAGAAGGGCGTGCCCAGTTTTGCGCCCATTCAGGACAGTCGCTTCTACTTCAATTACCACCACACCGCGGCCGACACCTTCGACAAAGTGAATGAAAAGCACCTGAATGAAAACGCAGCCATCATGGCCGTGCTGGCCTACGCACTGGCAGATTCGAAAGACCCAGCGCCACGGTAGAGAGATACAAGGGAGTCTGGACTCTTTTCTGTCTCGGGGTCCTTGCGCTCCTCTTTTTTCTCTACCGGCACGGGAGCCACCACTGGCAGTGAAACATCTTCGGCAACAAAGGCAGGCACTTCGGTGCCTTCCTTGATTTCTCCAGTCCGGCTGTTCACAGCAATCAACGCGCCCGAGAGCCCAAGAAATACGGCGCCTGCCACAACATTCCCCGCGTCAACTTTGCCTTTGTCCGCAGCGGCGCCTATCAGTTCAATTTTCCGTTCGCCCATGCGCACATAATCCACCTGAACCACCACCGCATGTGCGTTGCCGCGTTTTCCTTCCTTGTCCAGGCCCACATTCACCGTGCCTAGTACTCGTGTCTTTTTCGGAATCACCAGGGCATCGCCTACCAGCACATCCTCGGCTACCTGCAACTCCACACGCTGCCCCTTGAATGCATGCTTGGAGTTGAGTGTCTCTGCCATCACCAGCTTGATCATCGTCCCCTGGGGCAACACAACTTCATGCTCAGTCTCCTGCGCAGCACAGGCAAGTCCGAACAACAATGGCAACCATGCAATCACGCGGGCATTCATGGCTCGCTCCCTTCAGCCGCCTCCTTCGCTTGCTCTGCAGTCTGTGCATCCGTAGGTAGTCCCGGCCCGCCGAGCCGTTTCGCAAGCACCGCTTTGATCTTGACCAGCGTTTTGTCATAGCCGCCTTTGCCCGTCAAGCCACCGCCGTCGGCTGCTTGCTCTGACCACAGCTGTTTTCCCTCCAGGTCGTACGACTCTACCGTCACCTTAATCCACTTCGTCAACGGGCGATCGATCGTTACCAGAAGCAGCGAGCTTGCGCCAAGCTGCCGCGCAATATTCAGCATGCTGGTCAGACTCATCTTTGACTCTGTCTCGATCGTGCCGCGGTCCGGATCGATTTTGATCGGCACACCACTTTCCTTGAGGAACTTCAGCAAATCCTGTGAAAAGCCATGAAATACGTCGGGTTTGGAGTAGTTAATATGCCTTGCAGTGCGGTATGCCACAAGGTAAACCGAACCTGTGCGATTTCCGGTTTCAGTAGCGGTTTGAAGGGCCTTTGCTGGGGGTGGCAGCACGAAGAGAACCAGGCACAAAAAGACACGAAGGAACATGGCTGCACCTCCGATATTGAATCAACAGCTTACGCCTGGATCAAATCTGCGTGTAAGGATGCACATCACAGTTCTTTGTGATGATTTGGAACGACCGCAATTTGCGTTCGTAAAGTCTCTTTAGGCCTCATGCGCCGTCGGCACATGAGGTTGCGGCACCAATTCCGTCAGCGCGATTCCCGCCAGTATCATCAGCGCGCCCGTGGCCGGCCGCATCCCCATCCGTTCCCCCATAAACACAAAGGACGTAATCCAGGCGAACACCGGTTCCAGCGTCAAAAGCAGGGCAATGTGCGTGGAGGGCAGAATGCTTTGCGCCCAGCTCTGAATTGAAAATGCAGCCGCTGTCGCCAGTGCTGCAGCAATAACAAGTGCCGTAATCAGCCGCGGCGTCCAATGTAATTCCGGCTTTTCAATCAGCGGCAGACTTATAGCCATAAATACTGCACAGAAGCCCACCTGCAGTAACGCCAGAGGTTGAAATCCAATCTTCGGTGAGGTGTGGCTTAACGCTATGCAATGAAGCGCAAACGCGATGGAGCAACCGAGAGTCAGCACGTCACCAAAATTAATCGTGTGCAAATCCGGCAGCAGGGAAACGAGTATTCCCGCCGAACTATTCTCAACTGCGGGCTGCGCGGTCAGCAGTAATATTCCCGTAAATGCAAGCACAGCGCCCGTCCACGCATTCCACCGGGGCTTGCGCGCATCCGGCGGACGCAATCCCGGAATCGTCGACAACAGCGGTACCAAAACCACCACCAGTCCCGTAATGAAGGCGGACTTGGAAGGCGTGGTCCGGGCCAACCCTGTAGTCTGGAACTGATAGCCCGCCGCCAGGCAGAGACCGACTATGGCGCCTGCGGCGATGTGGCGCCGTTGAATACCGCGCCATGAGCGGTGATACGCAACTGCCAGCAGCACAAAGGCCAGTGTCATGCGTACAAGGTTGAACGCGGCAGGTGTCGCATCTTCCAGTGCGCCTTTGATCACGACAAATGTCGAGCCCCAAACGGCGACGACAAACACCATTAGCAGATACGCGCGCAGTCTCATGGATTTCTTTGATTATTGCAGCCGCAACTGCTTTTACTGCGTCCTCATAGGGCGCGAGAATAAAAAACTCAACCGTACGCAAGGCAGCGCCGTGAATCAGCCATTTCGCCCGCGTCTTAAGTCCCATTCCCAGGAGCAAGCATGAATTATCTGGCAGCGCACCAGCGAGACATTCTCCTCATCGTCACTCTTATCTGCGCGGTTATCGTCTTCGGCAATGGCCTGCATTTCATCCTGTTTCGCATCGCCAAACGCAGACAAGGCGCCGAGCGCCATCTCGGCCTCGGAATTCAGAGGCATCTCGGCAGGCCATCGCGCGCCATCCTTCTCGATCTCGGTGTGCTTGCCATCGCTCCGCTTCTTCCGCTCATCCCGACTGCAGTCGCAAATCAAATCGAACATTACGCCGGACTCCTTCTCGTCATCCTGCTCGGATGGTTCGCCATCGGTGGTGTCTATGTATTTGAAGCCGTCGTGCACAGCAAGTTCGACATCACTGCAAAGGACAATCTGCAGGCCCGCCGCATTCACACTCAAATGCAGGTCTTTCGACGCTTATTGATTGGCCTCGTGCTGGTGCTCGACCTCGCCGCATTCCTCTGGAGCCTGCACGACCAGACACTCTGGAAATTCGGCACGGGCCTCATGGCGTCTGCCGGCCTTGCATCTCTCGTCTTGGCCACAGCCGCCAAATCCACTGCATCCAATCTCATCGCCGGCATGCAGATTGCCTTCACTGAACCCATTCGCATCGACGATGTGGTCGTCGTTGCCGGCGAGTGGGGACGCATTGCTGAAATCACGAGCACTTACGTCGTCATCAATATCTGGGACAAACGCACACTCATTGTCCCGCTCAGCTATTTCATTGAGCAGCCCTTCACCAACTGGACGCGCTCCGGCTCCGACATCATGGGTACCGCATTCCTTTACGTTGATTACTCGGTCCCCGTCGAAGAACTCCGCGCAGAACTCCAGCGCATCGTCAAAGACCTGCCGCAGTGGGATCAGAAAATCTGTGGCTTGCAGGTTACCAATCTCTCTGAGCGCACCATGGAACTGCGCTGCCTCGTCGGTTCTCCTAACTCAGGCGCAAACTTTGAGCTTCGCTGCATCGTGCGTGAGAAAATGATCGCTTTCGTGCGCGACAAGTATCCGCATGCGTTGCCTACCATGCGCTTTGAGATGAACAAGCCTCTTGAGATGGTGACGCCTGAGCTTCCAGCACAGGCTAGTGCGAATCCGCAAACGGATAAGCCTGCTGCCCCGCAACATACGTAGCCAGCACCTTTGTATGCAGAATCTCCGGTGCGTCGACGGTGTAAAGGTCGCGATCCACGATGATGAAGTCCGCGTAATAGCCCGTCGCTAGTTTGCCTTTCTTCTTCTCGGCAAACTCCGCATAGGCTGAACCCTGCGTGTATGCGTAGAGCGCCTCGCCGCGCGTGAGCTTGTTGGCAGGGAAGTACGTCTTCGTCCCCGCCTCATTCATGCGCGTCACCGCCGCATACAATCCGCGAAAGGGAGTAATGGGCTCCACGGGATAATCGGTTCCAAACGCCAGCGGCACGTCCGCATCGAGGAAAGCCTTCCATGCATACGAGTACGCCGCCCGCTCTTCGCCAAGCCGCGCCTCTGCCCAATTCATATCCGTCAACAGGTGGTTCGGCTGCATGCTCGCAATCACTCCCAGCTTATTGAAGCGCGCAATATCCGCCGGGTCCACTACCTGCGCATGCTCAATGCGGTCGCGCGCATTCTTCGCTACCGTGGGCCAGCACCGTGGCACCTTGGATGGGTTCTTGTCCTGCGGTGCAAGCTTCGGGCAGGCATCGTAGGTCTGCCCAAACGCATCCAGCGCCATCGCCGTAGCTCTGTCGCCAATTGCGTGGAACCCAATCTGGAATCCAGCCTTCGCGCGCTCCACAGCCATCTTGTTCAGCTCCGGCTGCGTAAATTGCGGCAGGCCCATATTGCCAGGATCGTCCGCATATGGCGCTTTCATTGCCGCCGTCCGAGAGCCAAGAGACCCATCCATAAATCCCTTCAGCATGCCTGTGTGCAGCATCGGGTCCTTCGCATCGTGATGCGCGCGCTCGTTCAGTAGCACTTCCAGCGGATCAACGAATGGCAGCCACTCGCTAATGCGCAAGTGCAGGGTGCCCGCCTTCTCCATCTCCTCGTAGATCAGAAAATCCCGCCACAAGCTGAAGTCCTGCACGCTGGTCACGCCGTGCGCCAGCGCATCGTCTATCGCCAGTTTGTTGCCCTTCATCCGCTCTTGGTCGCTCTCCGGCGGAATCACCTTACTCACCAGCGCCTTCGCGCCCTCGCGAAGAATCCCGGTCGGTTCGCCGTTAGTGTCCAGGTCAATCGCTCCCCCCTGCGGCGGAGAGGTCTTACCCGTGATACCTGCAGCCCTCAGCGCCGCCGTATTCACAACCGCAATGTGCCCATCGATGCGCTCAAGAAAAGCCGGATGGTCGCCCGTCACCTTGTCGAGGTCCTGTCGCGTCGGCAGTACTTTGTTCGCCCACAATGTGTGATCCCAGCCGCCGCCAATCAGCCAGTGCTTCGCCGGCGCGTCATTGGCGTATTTCTTTACATCCGCCAGCATTTCATTCAGAGACTTCACACCTGTCAGATCCACATTCAGCTTCATCTCACCTGCGCTTCCCAGGTGTGTATGTGCATCATTGAATCCAGGAAAAATGTACGTTCCTGCGCTGAGCATGTGGAGCTTCGTCTTCGGCCCCGCGAGTTTCATCACCTCGCGCACATCGCCCGCGGCCATCACTTCGCCGTCGCGAATCGCCAGTGCCCTCACAGTCTGCGGCTTATCCTTGCCGAAGCCCACACCTGTGTAGATCGTGCTGCCAAAGAAAATCACGTCAGGCGGTCCCGATGCTCTCGTGCCGTGAGTTCCGTGGTTACTTGTCTGCGAATGTAAGGGCCCGCATGTAAATGCAGTTAGAGCGAGACAAAGCAGGACAGAAGATAGGCGCATGCGCGGAGTCTAGCAGATTCTTGCTACAGTTCCGCGGCCCAATCGGCCAATGTCAAAGCAAGCAGCATCACGCGCCGCAATCCAAGATCACGATTCCGGTCCGTATACCACTCAGCCACGGTGTGCGCGCCGCCGCCCTCGCCGCCCGCTCCCAGTGACAGCGCCGGCAGTCCATGCGCAATGGGAATATTGGCGTCTGTCGAACCCAGCCGCAGCTCGGTCGCAATCCCAAGGTGACGATCCACCGCGCGCAATGCTTCCAAAATTGGAGAATCTTCCGCCAGAACCGCCGCCGGACGATCGCCAATTTTTCTTATCGAGTAATTCAGTCTTCCACGCAGACGTGGGAGTTTTTCCTTCGCGCGCATATTGCAATCGCCTACCGCATCTTCTACCGCGCGATGCAACACCACTTCCAGCCGCGTCAACTCCGCCGTGTTCGTCGATCGGAAATCCACGCTCACCGTCGCGCTTTCAGGAATTGAATTCACACTTGTTCCGCCTCGAATCGTTCCCACATTCAGTGTGGTCCGTGCTTCGTGCGCCAGTGGAGTTTCGGCAAGTGTGCTCAGCGCACCGGCCAGCGCCATGATCGGATTCGGCGTGCCCGCATCTGTAAAACTGTGTCCACCCGGACCCGTTACCGTCACTTCAAATCTGCGGCTGCCCAGCGCCTGCGTCACGGCAGATTCAGCGCCCGCGCCGTCCAGCACAATGTGCGCAGCCACGCGGCCCGCATAACGGCTCTGCTCATAGAAGTGCCGCACCCCGCGCAAGTCGCCTTCACCTTCTTCGCCAACATTGCCCAGAAACAACAACGGCGCGGCAAGTTCCACACTCGCGCTCTTCAGCACATGCGCCAGCGCCAGCATGCCAATTATCCCTGCGCAGTTATCGCATGCACTGGGCGCTTCCAGTCGGTAGCAACCGTCCGCATGGGTAAGCACAGGCTTGATTTCGGTCGTCGCAGGAAACACCGTGTCCAGATGCGCTGACAGCACCACAAGCGGGCCGGTGCTGTCTTGCGGCAATCCGGTCGCATGTAGCAACCCAGTTACATTGCCCAGTTCATCGGTCTCAATGTCTTCAAGTCCCGCTTTGCGGAAACTCTCCGCCATCCATGCCGAGCGCGCCTCTTCTCCAAACGGAGGTGCGGGAATTATCACCAGCTCCGCCTGCCAATCCATCAGCACCTTCGGATTGTTGTGCAGCCATGCGAAAGCGGTATGCACCTGTCTGCGCGCAGCCAAAGCCGTCACGCGCGAGAATGCCGATGTGCGAAAGAACAGTGCCATGCAGTGATTTCAGGTTAGCAGGGATTGAAAGAGGCTCGTCTCACTCGAGGCGCTCAAAGTAACTGCGACGTGTCTAGGTCAGGGAAGCTCAACGAGCGGCCTGATGCAGTCAATTACCAGAGGGCGAGCTCTCAACCTCTACATCTGCCCCGCCATACTCCACCGAATGTAGAAACAACCCTCGCGCCGGCGCAGTCGGCCCCGCAACAGACCGCGACCGCGCCTCCAATATCGACCTCATCGACCCGGCAGGGAACTGTCCTCGCCCAATCTCCAGCATCGTCCCCACCACGTTTCGAACCATGTGGTGCAGAAAGCCGTTTCCCCTAACGCGGTAAATCAATAACGCCCCGGCCTCGCTCTCCGTCATGCTCCACTGTGACGAGAAAATCCTCCGCACCGCGGTCTTTTGCTCCAGTCCATCTTTCAATCGCTGCGCCGCATCGGCATCCGTAGCCGCCAGGCTGGTAAAGTCATGCTCGCCTACTACCGTGGCGGCCGCCTCATCCAGCAGCGCTCCATCCAGCTTCCAGGTACATGCATGCGCAAACCGCGCCAGCGTTGGCGGGCAAATCCTGCCCCTGAAGATCCGATACTCATACGTCTTTGCAACGGCCGAGTGCCGCGCATGGAACTCCGACGCCACCCTCCTCGCTTCAATCACCCGAATCGCCGATGGAAGTGTCTTGTTCAGAGCGCGATGCAGGTTCTCCGCCGGAATCGGCGCACGCAGTGCGAAACTGGCCACTTGCGCCAGCGCATGAACCCCCGCATCGGTCCTTCCCGACCCCTGCGGCAGCGGTGTTTCCCCGCAAATGCGGCCCAGGGCCGCCTGCAGCTCCGCCTGAATGGTCGGCTCGCCCGGTTGCACCTGCCAGCCGCTGAAGTCAGAGCCGTCGTATGCCAGCGTCACCTTCCAGTTCTGTAGCTCCGCCGCTGGCTTCAGATCGTTCATCCTGGCTTCGTCCGGGTGCCTTTCTCATTAACAGGGTAATTGACCCAAATGCCGCTAAATCTCCACCTCAGACTGGGATATACTCAACTTTTCGTGCCCTTTGAGCAGCTTGGACCTGACAAATAAGGGAACGAAAAACGCACCCACAGCGTATTCGTTTCAGGAATCGGAGCTTTAAGCTCCAGCAACGACTTCAATCGCGCTGAAGCGAAAGAAATTATGCGTCCGGGGCGCGCTCCCGGCCGTCTCTTACTAATGGCAACCCACATGCCTAAAAACTCGTGGAGAGGAATCATGCATTTGTTCGGCAATCGTGTGTTCACCCAACGCCCTGAGGCCTCGCGGCGCAAAATTGACAATGTGGGGAGCCGGTTTCGTGCCTTGGCTGTGGCCACTTTGACTCTCGCCTCCTGCATGCCCTCGGGACTGGCTCAGCAGACACAGACCACCCCCAACGACAAAGCCGCCTCCAATCTACCTGCGGCACCGGCTCCGATCCAGACTGAGCCTTCCAACCTGCGCCAGTCCTTGCGTGACTTCAGCAAGCCTTCGCACGGATTTTTTTCCGGTCCAATTGACTGGTACCGCTCCACAACCATTCCAAAAGCGAGCTTTGACAATTCAACGCTGCTGTCGAATCTGTTAAAGGACGGCAAAATCTATCTGAGCCTTTCGGATGCAATCGCCCTTGCCCTTCAGAACAACTACGACATTGCCATCGCCCGCTATAACCTCGACATCGCCGATACGGATATTCTGCGTGCCCGCGCCGGCTCCACACTGCGTGGCGTCAATTCCGGCGTCGTTACCAATACCGAAGGCGGCACTTCTGCGTCGGCGGTGGCAGGCGGCGGTCCAGGCGGAACAACGGGTGGCGCTGGTGGAGCGGCCTCCGGTACATCGGGCATCGTCCTGTCCACCAGCGGTTCCGGCCCTCTTCCCACCAATCTTGATCCCAATGTCTCGGGCACCATTCAGTTCGAGCGCCAGACGCAGCCCTCTACCAACTTCTTCACCGGTGGTACAAGTTCAAACAATATTTACGACTTCACCGTCTCGCAGGGCTTTCAAACAGGCACAAACCTTCAGTTCGATTTCAATAACACTTACGCCACCACTTCGAACTCGATCACGCTCTACAGCCCGCAGTTGACTTCCACCTTCCGTTTGCAGCTCACGCAGCATCTTTTGCAGGGAGCAGGCATCTGGGTCAACCGCCGTCTGGTTTACCAGGCAATTAATGACCGCCGCATCACCAACGCTGCATTCCGCCAGCAAATTCTCTATACCGTCAACCAGGTAGAGAACATCTATTGGGGACTAGTCAGCGCCTATGAAGATGTGCAGGCCAAGGAGCGCGCGCTCGACCAGAGCACCAAGCTTGACCAGGATACGCGCAAACAGTTGCAGATTGGCACCATGGCGCCACTCGATGTCGTCAATGCCGATGCCAATGTCGCAAGCGACAAGCAGGCTCTCATTAGTTCCCAGAGCAATCTGAATTATCAGCAACAAATCATCAAGCAGGCTATTGCGCGCAACCTGAATGATCCCGCTCTTGAATCAGCTCCCGTGATTCCGACCGACCGCATCAGCACTGAGGTGTTGCCGGAAGAGTCTGAGCCTGTCGACACTCTCGTCAAGGAAGCCTTCAAACGCCGTCCTGAACTCGAGCAGGCTGTTCTCGCGCTCAAGAACGACGCCATCACGCTCAAAGGCGCGCGTAATGCACTGCTGCCAACCTTTGATGTCTATGGCTTCCTCGGTGGTACGGGCATCGCTGGTTCCATCAACCCCAACTGCGATCCCAGATTCAATGGCACTGCCTGCGACTCCGGAGTCAGCAATGGCTGGGGTACGGCGGCCGGGAATGCATTCAACCTTTCTGCCCCGAACAAGGGCGTTGGCTTCCAGTTCAACATTCCTCTGCGCAATCGCACCGCACAGGCTGACCAGGCCCGCTCGCTGCTTGAATACCGGCAGGCTGAGCTCTATCTCGAGCAGCTTTACACCCGCATTCGCATGCAGGTGGTAAACGCGCAGTTTGCGCTCACCAATGACCGTGCTCAGGTGAACTCGGCACTTGCAGCTCGGGACTACGCAAAGCAGAGTCTGGATGCCGAGGAGAAAAAGCTGAAACTCGGTGCCTCCACCACTGCCAACGTGCTCCTTCAGGAACGCAACCTGGCAACGGCGGAAAACAACCTGATTTCGGCTCACGCAGCATACGCAAAGGATCGCGCAGGGCTCTATCAGGTATTGGCCACCACGTTGGAGCATTACGGCATTAATCTGAATGATGCGGTCACCGGCAACGTCACCGCCCTGCCAGTCGTCCCGGGTCTTGAGCATCTTCAAAAAGGTGAAGAGCCGACGATGGCTTCTCCGAGCACCAACTAGGTAACGCGAGCATCCGTACCAAAGGCGAAGGCTTCAGGCCTTCGCCTTTTCCTTTTCCGAGGTTCAGACTCTATGCATCGCCTCTTTGCAATGCCGCTGAAGGCGAGGCAAGATGCTCGTTGAATTTTGCCTGTGCTTCTTTCCCGGCAAGGATAAGCAAGCGATCCCCTGGCTGAAGAATGGTTCGCTCATGCGGCGTAATCACCGTGGTCCCGCGCAGAATCGCCAGAATGCGTGCCCCCGGTGCAGCCTTGTTCAGTGCAATATCTTCAATCGACTTGCCCACCCATGGGCTGTCCGGCTTCAGCGCGCCGGCCGTTAGCTGTTCATTGTCCGGCAGTTCCAGTGCAATCCCTGATTGCAGCAGGGCAGCAAGATGCAAATGGGATAACTGCATGGGCAGGGCAACATTGCCAGTGTTCAGAATCTGGAGTGCAAGTCCAACATGCTCGGCACGGTGGGCGGGCGAGTCAATCCTGCCCACAACTTGCCCTTCATACAGACTGTCATACTTCATATACTTTGACAGTCGCATCTGCACCAGAAAGCTTAGCGTCACAGCAAGGCATGCCGGTACCAGTAGCTGATAGCCGCCCGTCATTTCTGCCACCATCAGCAGCGTTGCCACGGGTACGCGTGCCGCGCCGCCAAACACTGCACACATGCCCACCACCACAAGTCCTGCCGCCGGCCTGTTCGCCACTGCGGCAAAAGCTCCGCCCAGCATCGCGCCAGTAAACAGGCTCGGCGCAAACACACCGCCAGAGCCGCCGGAAGATACAGTTAGCGACATACCAGCAATCTTCGCAGCCAGCAACGCCACCAGCACCTTTAGCGCAAGCTGTCCGTTAATGGCTTCCTGAATCCAGCCGTATCCGCCGCCCAGCACTTCTGGCAGACCCAGCGCCAGCAACCCCAGGCCCAGCCCTCCAATCGCGGGCTTGGTCCAAGGCGGCAACTTCAGAGCAAGAAAGCCATCGCGTATCCGGTAAAAAATCTCCGGCAGTGCCGTTGCCACCACGCCGCTGGCAACGCCCAGCATGGCAAATAACCCGTATTCGCTCACTGTTGTGGGGGCAATCTGTGCGGGAACAACAAACAACGGTTGCCATCCCACAAAACTGCCGTTCACCATGTAGGCAACAACGGACGAAAGCATGCAATAGAGCAGCGCTTCGGCTTCAAACTCAATGCCGCCGTACAAAACCTCCACAGCAAACAACGCCGTCCCAATCGGCGAACGAAAAATTGCCGCCAGTCCCGCGGCCATGCCCATCAGCACAATAAGTCGCTTTTCGCGCGTGGATCGGTGCAGCCACTCTGCATAGGCAGATCCAACGCCAGCTGTGATCAGCGCCGTCGGTCCCTCGCGTCCCGCCGAGCCGCCCGACCCGATCGTCAGTGCGGAAGCGATCATCTTGATGGGTGCAACTCGCGTGCGAATTGTTCCGCCCGTCCAGTGCACGGCCTTTACCACCACATCGGTGCCGTGTCCTTCCGTCTCAGGCGCCAGCTTGTACACAAGAATTCCTGAAATCAGTCCGCCCAGTGTCGTCACCAGAGGAATCAACCATAGCCCATGCGGTCCGACTGCCTCGCGCAATACACCGCCGTCAGCTGGCAGTCCCGGTGGATAAAACCCCGCCAGCGTGCCCAGAAAAAAGTGGCTGGATAATCGCAGCATCCAAACGAAAAGTTGTGCGCTCAGGCCTCCGCACACTCCCAACACAACTGCATCCAGAATCAGCCTTGGATTGTCCTCGTTCTGCACGCGGCTCAAACCTCCGTACTCTGGTCGAGAGCGCCAAACAGTATCGCCACCGGGCACGCGCCTCTCATCACGCAATCAATACGTGAATTGCTGTAAGGCTTATTGGGATTTGCCACGCGGTGCTGCCCAAAGCACTTCAGGGCATCGTGCGCAGGGCGCGGCCTGCTGCGAAGCGACAAACTCTACACCTTCTACGATACGCCCCGCATTTCTGGGGCGCGATACTTGCCCCCTCGACACCCTTTCACAATCAGCGGAGAGAGTTATCCATATGTCACGCCTTATTGCGCCTGGTCCTGCTTTGCATTCAGGTCAGCGGAGACAAACCGCACCAGCGATTCCAGCAGTGCCGCGCGCGGATAAGTCGTCTTGTCCATGCCCGAACGAAGTGCCGAGTCGCTGGACTTGTTAAAGGGCATTGCAATCGCAAAGTGGTCTGCCAGCGCTGCGCCAAGATACTTCGCGCCAGGCGCCACTGCATCCTCACGCAGCAGTTGCCCATCCTCGGCCATTCCGTAGCTGGAAAGGATCTGCCATGTCTGCATCAGTGCCTTCGATGTGGTGCTCGCGCTGGACTGCGCAATGATTGAATACGTCGGCACCACCGGGTCAGGATGCGCTGCAAGAAATGCGCGCCGCGTCGTGCGTTGCAGGCTTCTGAAGCCGGAAGCCAAATCACCCTTGCACGTTTTCATCGGATTCATGGTCATGTATTTTTCAGCCATTTGCGGCAGAAGGTCTGCAACCACAGATCCGCCTGACGCGCCTGCAACCGTCACAAAAGCAGCCACATGTTCACGCAGTGTCGGATTTTCAGCCAGCGCCACCTGAATATCCGGCGTCCCTTTGCTGTACCCCACAAGGATGTATTTTCGCGGATCGTTGCCCGCGTGCTCGTGGAGGTAGTCGGCGATGATTTGTGCGTTCGATTCACTGGAATCGTTCGGCACCGGCAAAAGATCCACATCCACGCCGCGTTCCTTGAGAGACGCCATTCCCGCATCAAAGGCGTGCGTGTCGGCCACGCACGAACTCAGAATGCCTGGAACAATCAGCACACGATACTGCGTCGGCAGCGGGGCAAGCGACATATCGTCGCGTCCCGCTTTATCTATATAGTTTGAACAGGTTCCCCAATCGCCTGTGTCAGGGTTATTCTGCTTTAGTACCGAACAGAACACTTCGCCGAACTTTGCTGAAACGTCCCCTGCACCTCCTGCCAGATAAACCAGCAGCGTCCGGCCATCGGAGTGGAACTCCGCGCCCGTTGCGACATGGGCACTGAGCACCGGATCGGTCGGCGTCATGTATTCGGACTTCACCACCATTCCGGTCTGCATCAGGCTGTCGCGAATGTAGTCGCGCTCACTGTCCGTGTCAGGATCAATCTTGTGTGTAATGCCGTTGTTTCGTTGGTCGCGGTCGAATCCGATATCGTGCGTGCCCGCTCCAGCCCACACCTGCTGCCCATCCAGCGTCTGGTCCAGCTTCCAGATGCGGAAGTGATGCCGTGAGGCAATCACCCGCAACGGATCTGCCTGTGCGTATCCAAAATCCTGTGCACGGCCAAATAGCTCAAGCTCGCTCATCGGCATCGTCACATACGCTTCCTTGGAAAGGCTCGCAAACAGTCCCCGCAGAATCGCATCCTTCTGCGTGCGGTCCACCATCACCCAGCCTGCCGCTTTCAGTGCAGCCTGCACCTGCTCCTTTGAGCCAATCAGAATGAAGTTCACCCGATCGCCAAGATTCCCGCTTGCATCATTCACACGCCGCGGAATCGAGTCCAGAAGCTTTTGCGGGAACGGCGTAACATGAACGTCCATTTTCATCGGCTTCGCCGCCGCTGTATGCTCAATCACCACATGGTAAGAGCCCGCTGGCCTATCGGTCGAAGGCTGATTGATGGAGAGATAAAAACGCCCCGCAATCGGCGCTCGCATCGTCAATTCCTCACCTGCAAAAAACGGCCGCGCCGCAGCACTTGAGCCAATGCGGCCCACAAGCGCCCCACGTCCGGCATCATTCACCGGCATTGCGCGCAGCAGGTCAAGAAAGGCGCGCGGCAAACCCGCCGGCGTGCATGACTGGATCGCATCCACGTACTTCAGTTGTCCGCTCGCTGT
The DNA here is from genome assembly GCA_028876335.1 of Acidobacteriota bacterium. Taxonomy (GTDB): domain Bacteria; phylum Acidobacteriota; class Terriglobia; order Terriglobales; family Acidobacteriaceae; genus Telmatobacter. The sequence continues at coordinate 2,651 of JAGWSG010000101.1, read as the reverse complement.
AATGTGAATGCTGTCGCCCGCGTGCAGTTCAATGCCTGTATCTGTCCATCCACCCGTCGGCGTAATGTCCATCTCGTGTTTCTGCGCCATCAGCGGCAGCGGAACAAGCAACAGAAGCAACACGGCGCGGATCATGGCAATCTCCCCGTTATGGCGTCGTTAATGAAAACTTCCACACGGTTCCAGACCTCCGGGTCCAGTTCCATCTTGGCGTGACTGCCGCCCAACAACCGGCGTGGCAATGAGGCATTTTGTTCGTCCACCGCACGGTCGCGATACGATAACTCAAAATTTCCCAGAATCTGTGTGCTCTTCGGATCGGCCGCGCGAATCTCAGAACGGCCCTGGATCGTAAGCGGATCATGCTGATAAAAATTCACTGCGGCGCGTACATTGGCCGGCACAACAGCATCGCGCACGCCCACGCTATCCACCTGCACCGTCAGCAGTACGGGAATGCCCAGCTTCTCAAGATTGCGCGCCGTGAGCAATGTTGCTCCGCCTCCCCAGCTTTGCCCAAAAAGAATAATGCGAGCCGCAGCGCGTTCCCGCGCGCTCAGCTTTCCATCGTGGTTGCGGTCCAGTGCGCGCATAATCAGCTCAATCGCCAACGTGCGATGATGATTGGAAATCGACTCAGCGCAGACACCATGCAATTGCCGCAGTTGGAGCACAAGTTGCCGCACGCTGCGGTGTGGATCGTTCCACGGCTCATATCCGCCCAGAAATCCAATCACCAGCGTCGAACCGGCGGGCAACGGTGCTGGCGTTGTCATATCTGCTAACCGCTGCGCAGATGCGGACCGGCACACCAGAGCCAAAAGCAAGGCCAGGCCGAATCGTGTCACGCGGTCGTTCATGTTCAAGCACCGGTTACGGCTTCACGCCGCTCTCTCTAGCGTTCCGCAATCTTATCCAGCAGATCGAAGAATTCAGGGAAACTGATAGCTGCTGACTCCGCACCTTGAATAAGCGTGTCACCGCTTGCGCGAAGCGCTGCCACACTGAAGGCCATCGCTATGCGATGATCGCCGCCCGAGTCGATCGTTGTTCCGTGCAGTGTCTGCCCGCCCGGAATCTCCAGCCCATCCTCGAATTCCTTCAACTCCGCACCCATCGCGCGCAGATTCTTCGCCACCAGGTCGATGCGGTCCGATTCCTTTACCCGCAACTCCCGCGCATCGCGAATGCGAATACCACCCGATGTATAGGGCGCAATCGCCGCCAGTACTGGCAGCTCATCGATCAACTGTGCGGAGAGTGCGCCGCTGATCTCCGTCGAACGCAATCCACCGGCCGGCGCGGAAACCTGCACTGTGCCCACCAGCTCCGCATGCTTTTCTTCCAGATTCAATACCGCAATCTCAGCGCCCAGTGCCGTCAGCACATCCAGCAGCGCAGCGCGCGTCGGATTCATACCCAGGTGATGCAGCATGAGCGCCGAACCAGGAAACAGCGCCGCCGCGCAAAGAAAGAACGCTGCGGAAGACAAATCGCCCGGCACCACTGCTTCAATCGCATGCAGCCTCTGCGGCCCTTCAATGGAAACGGAATTCCCCTCGCGCGTCAGTTCCGCGCCAAATGCGCGAAGTGCAAGCTCGCTGTGGTCCCTCGTGCGCACACTTTCCCGCACCGTCGTTGTGCCTTCGGTCTGCAGGCCCGCCAGAAGTACGCACGTTTTCACCTGCGCGCTCGGCACCGGCGACGTGTAATCAATCGCCTTCAGTGGCGTCCCCTGAATCATGATCGGCGCATGACCCAATGTCAGCGTCAGTTGCGCGCCCATCGCAGCCAGCGGAGCGCGAATCCGCTCCATCGGCCGTCGCGAAAGGGAAGCGTCGCCCACCAAAGTGAATCCACCCCATTGCGGAGCCAGCAGGCCCGACATCATGCGCATCGTCGATCCGGAATTGCCGCAATCGAGTGCATGTTTGGATGGCGTTACCTTGCCCCCTACGCCAGTCACTTCCACGACTCCGTCGTCGAGTTTCTTCACTTGCGCGCCCAGCGCTTCCATGCACGCCAGCGTCGAGGCGCAATCTGCCCCCGTTGAAAAATTCGAAAAACGCGAAGTCCCCTCGGCGAAGGCGGCCAGCATTCCATAACGGTGGCTGATGGATTTGTCGCCCGGCAGGTTCAGGCTGCCCGTCACATTGCGGGCGGGGCGAATCGTACGTTCATGGGAGGTGTTCAATGCATGCTCCGGGGAAGAATTCTACCCCTTCAGTGTATCGAATTTAGCTCCGCTCCACGCGCGGAAAGCCGCACCCTTCTCAGGTGTTTCCTTACGCAACGCATCCGTTCTCATGTTTTTCCAGGGCTCAGCCGATAAGGACAGCGGGCAAGTACGAAATACGATGCGCGAAGAGGAAACCATGAGCATGACGGAGTCAGTCAAACAAAACGCGCCAGTTTCGGCGGCGCGTATTCCCATTCTTGATGGCATGAATCGTGTTCATGCATACCAATTGCGCTTTTGGGAAGAGAATACGGACCAAAATTCCGGAGTTGCGAAAAACATCGCCTCCAGAGAAATGCGCCTGGAGGTGGAGATCATCGCGCGTGGATTGCCTGCCTTTGTCCAATGCCCCTCGGCCGTCATGCAGGGGGATCTCCTCTGCGAGGAGTGGCTCAAATCTCTGCCGCCTTCT
>JAGWSG010000100.1 GCA_028876335.1 Acidobacteriota bacterium | reverse complement strand
TTCAAACTCCTTGCGGTTCATGTGCGCACTTCCGTCAACCGTTCGTTGCAGCGTTCCTGCAGCCTTATACTCAGATTTCCGAAGTTCATCCAAAATTGCGTCTGCTGTGGCCTGTTCCATGAATGTGGCCTTGCAGAATAGCTTGAGCACGGCTCCTGTCGGATCGCACATGTCGCATTTCCCGCAGCGGCGCTCGGCATCTTCTACATCGCCAAAGTGCCGCACCAGCGTGGCCATGCGGCACTCCTGTGCCGTCGTGAAGCGGAGAACATCGTCGAACTGCCGGGCGCGGTGCTGTGCCTGGATTGTGTAGTTCTTTTGCCAGCCCGGTTGTCCGGCGGTGATGTTGCCGCCAAAGTCTACGCGCGCGCCGCCGTGAATTTCCAGCTTCTCGAGCGCTTTGTCGAACTCTTCCTCGTCCATGCGCGTGCGCGCCTGCACTTCTTCGCGGGTTTGCGGCTCCTTCCCCAGTGTTTTAAAGACGCGCAGCAGTCTGTCCGCAGGGGGATAATCGCGGTTCATGAAAAAGCCATGCGTGCGCTGGTCGGCATAAGAGTGCATCAGAAAAGTCCGGCTCTCACCGCCGTCTCGGCCCGCGCGCCCAATCTCCTGGTAGTAGCCCTCCAGCGTACCGGGCAGGCCAGCGTGGATGACGGTGCGGATATCGGCCTTATCAATGCCCATGCCAAAGGCGATAGTGGCGACCACCACTTCCAGCTTGCCCGCCTGAAACGCGCTTTGCACGCGATCACGCGTCTCCGCATCGAGGCCCGCATGATAGGCACCGCTTGCGATCTGTTCGCGCGATTGAAGCTCTTCGGCCAGGCTCTCGGCCTGCTTCCGCGAGGTTGCATACACAATCGCCGGCCGACGCATGGGATCGCGCAGCAGACTGCAAATGGCCAGTGCTCGTTGCGGTACGGGGACTTCTACCGATTCAATTGCCAGATTTTCACGACGAAAGCCATGAATGGATTTTTCGGGTCGCACCATGCCGAGCTGTTCCACAATGTCCGCCTGCACGGTCGCGGTTGCCGTGGCAGTCAAGGCAATCACCGGCGCCGGCTCGGCTGCTCCGCCCGCACTGCGCAGCCGCTTCAAGTGTTCGCCCAGCATACGGTAGTCGGGTCGGAAATCGTGACCCCAATGTGAAATGCAATGTGCTTCATCCACAGCGATTAGCGCCAGACGCCGCTTGACCAGCATCTCTGCGAAACCCTGTACGCGAAGCCGCTCCGGCGCAATGAAAAGAAACTGCAGCTCGCCGCGCAAATACTCCGCGCACGCCTCGCGCGCCGCCGCACGTTCCATCCCAGAGTGGATGCGCGCCACGCGCAGGCCCTGCGCCGCGAGCTTGGCAGCCTGGTCCTCCATCAGCGCGATCAGTGGAGACACCACCAGTGCTGTTCCGCCCCGCGCCAGAGCAGGAAGCTGATAGCAGAGGCTCTTGCCCTGGCCAGTCGGCATCACCAGCAGCAGATCCTGCCCCGCAATTGCTGCGCGGCATGCCTGCTCCTGCCCGGTTCGAAAGCGCTCGAAGCCAAAAACCGAGTCAAGGAGAGCATTGAGCCGATCGGCAACAACGGGCTTGGAGGAGTGATTCACTTCTTGAAGTTTATTCTGCCGGCCTGTCTCATCCACTGCCTCTGAGGCTTTGTTCGGTTGGCCGCTAAATGATTGAAGGTCTCAAAGAACAATTCAGGTGCGCTGAAGAATCTGTGTGTAGAAAAAGACTCCCGCAGCAAGGCCGCGGGAGTCTTTGTTTGAGAACCAAGGCAAGTGTTAGGGCTTCATCATTGGTCCGGGCTCATTGCGGCCCAGCGTGTCATAGAGCGGTTGTGCCGGTGTAACCTGCGGGTTTTCTTCCGCCACCGAAACAGCCAGTATGCGTACCTTGTCATTGTTGGGAAGCGTGAGCGTAGTTGCGCCTGCCGGCAGGGCTACCGAGTAGCCGAACAGATAGGAGTAGGAATACGCCACATTTTTGCCGGAAGCATCGTGGTGATGATCGCTGTACCAGGCCAGCGACGCGCGCTTGATGTAGCCGGGACGAATGCCAAGCATTTCGGCGTATGCATCCGTCTCCTTGCGTGCGGGGCGCCCATTGCGTGCGGGAATGGTTTCTTCCTTCGCCTGCCATACACGATCGTCCCACTGGCCGATGAAACCGCCCCAGTCCTCTACGTGCAGTGCGTGTTCTTCGTTGCCCACTTTGAAAGTGGCGTTCTGGTCGCCGTCCACTGCGGTGGCCAGAATGTACACGCGGTTGTAGTGGCCTGCGGGCAGGTGAATCGTCTGTCCCTTGGCAACCACGGTATTCGCGTTTCCAGTCTTGGCCGCAGCCAGCTTAAAGTCCACGCCGTTGAAGTTGATGGAACCCGGCAGCATCTCTGCCGGCAGGGCATTGCCCTTGCCGTCGATGCCGGTTGATTCCTGCGCACCGTCGTTGGTCGCGGTGGCCAGGTCATAGTGAAGGTCAACTGGCTCGGAGTGAACAGGTGCAACGCGCACCTTTGCCGGGGTGAGCTTCAGTGCAAAGGTGCGAGGCTGGTAGGAGGTGAACGAGGTCACCAACTCTCCGTTGCTTACCTTTGCAGGACCAACAGGCTCTTCCTGTCCGTTGACTTCGCGAGCGGACTCGATGGGGGCAGCAAAAGAGACGCGAACATCCTTCTCCGGTCTGCCATCCATTTCCACCATGCGCAGCACAACGTCATTGCTATCTTCCGCGCGCTTCAAGGCCATGATGCGGATGTGCGGATTATTGATTTTCACCAGCGAGAATTCGTGACCCAGTGCGCCGGCGTGCTTATCAGTCTGGAAAGCAACCAGAGGATCGTTCAACCGCAGACCCTGCCAGTCCGTTCCTCCATCCTTCCAACTGTCCGCGTGTCCAGCCAGTCCGTAGATGAACTCGTGATGTCCAAGATCCTGCGTTGCCTGGTCGTGATACCCACCACGCACACCGGGCGTGCGAATCAGCGTCAGGCGAATGGTGTTGTCGTTCGGCTTGTCCGATCCGTTCTTGCAATCGGTAAGGATGGTTGTTCCCCATGCGCCGCTTTCATCCGTCAAATCAATCCACTGGTGAGCGAGCACTTCGAATTTCTTCGGATGTGCATTCGGGCGCTCGATGGTGCCAAGTCCAAGGTTGTACGTGGCCATGCGATTCTCGGCTGAAAGCGGGAAAACTGCCTTCAGATTCGACTCGCGCGTATTCCAATCGACCACGTTGCCAATCTCCACGCGCTTGCCCGCGTCACCGGCGGAAAGCATGATGGTTTGTACAAACTTCGATCCATCGGTTTCACGCGAGACCTGCAGCGCCACGCGCGCCGGTCCATTCTCCACAATCTTGAAGGTTGCCGGTCCACCAACAAAGGCCTTGGGCGGAGCCTGCTCCTGATCCCAGTCCATATTCCACGCAGGCCACTGCTCCGGATTGTCATACGAGATGGCGAGACGCATCGGCGCGGAGAGCAACTCCTTACCGAGCTTCTTGTCGAAGACGCTCGCAATGTCGCCGTCGTTGTTCAACGTGACGCGATAATCCGCGTTCTCCAGCGTACGGTCGGTTACTTTCAGCGTGGATGCTTCGTCCTTGCTTGCCGCACGCACGTTGTACACGGCAAATCCAACCGACGGCACCTTCGCAACAAAGATTACCTTGCCGTCTGAGATCTGGGCAGGCATTTCGTGACCGTCCGGTCCGGTTACCGTTACTGCGGAAGGTTCCGCTCCGGGGAACTTGACCTTGGCTTCCACCACATCTTCGCGTGCAATGTTCAACGGGTTGTAAACCACGATCGGAATACCCGCCGTTTCTGTATTCAGCGCGGAGGCAACGGCTTGCGACGCATCGTGGAATACATCAGCAAACTGATTCATCGCGATGACATCGTCATTCCAGGCAAACTCATACGACTTCGGCGTTGCTGTTCCGGCGGCCAGATCATGGAAGTGAGCGGCCATCGCCAGCGTCCATGCATTGTTCAGGCGTTCGATAGGATAAGTCCGCGCGCCCAGCCACTGCGCGGCAACTGAGGTCTTCTCAGCTTTATCCGCAAGCAACTCTTCCTGGCGGATCCAGCGCTTCTGGTACGCCTGCGAGGTGAGCGAACCCGCCGAGTGATTCGTCAACTCCATCTCACCGGTGAACTCAGGCAGCCTGGCCTCTTCTGCTGGAGTAATGTCCTTGAACATCTGGTCCGCAGTTGCGGATATCACATGTACGGGACCATCGCCCACAGAAACTTCAGGGAATGCCGCTTTCGAGCGGCGTCCGAATTGGATATATCCCGCGGGTGGCATATCCACTTCACCCTTGGTCACAATCGCTTCCAGCCGCTTTACAGATTCTTCATCGGGAGCGCCGCCAATATCACCGGTGCCGAAGTAGTGATAGTCGGTGTAAACGCCGGTGACTTTGCCGTTGTTCTCTACGCGCGCGGCCCAGTCGCCCTGAAAGCGATTCTGCTCCTCGTCCTGACGTGCCTTGCGCAGTCCGTCAATTTCATCCTGCAGGGTGACGTACTCTTTCATCTGGGCCTGGTCCAGAACTTCGCCATTCATGTAGGCTGCGCGTAGCTTGGCTTCCAGCGCATGGAACTTGCTCTCCGCATCATTCAGCGCCGTATCGGGTTCCATCGGCGGCAGGGGCTTGGTCAGGTCGGTGTAAATTCCTCCCGAGTAGCTGCCGGGATTCACGCCCGCCAGTACGCTCTCACCGTCCACACCAACCCACACGCCTACGTTGAATGGTGTGCCTTCCGGCGTCTTCTCCGGATAATTCCATCCGCCTTGATCAGCGGAAGAACCCCAGGTCAGCTTCTGCGTCGAGAATCCCTTCACGCCTGAATGCGCAAGAATCGTCGGCAGCGAGGCAGGGAAGCCGAAGCAATCCGGAAGCATGAATTCCTCGCTATGCTTTCCGAATTCCTTGTCGAACCACTTGTTGCCGTACAGCACCTGGCGAATGATCGCCTCAGGACTCGGCGCATTCACGTCGCCCTCTTCCATGGAAGAACCGGCAGGGAACCATTGGCCGGTCTTCACATAGTGCTGAATCCTGGCAAAGTCCGCCGGATAGTATTCCTTCATCATCCGGTAACGATTAGCACCAGAGAAATTGAAGATGTAGTGAGGATACTTCTGGAAAAGCGCGAAGTTATCCTCCATGGTGTTCTTGAGGTACTCATCGATGACCTGCGGATACTCCCAGCGCCATTCCGTGTCGAGGTGCGCATAGCCGACCACATACAGCGTCGGATCCTTGGTAAGGTCGGGTTTTTGCGCTGACTGAGCCTTGGCAACACCAGAGAAGGCCGGCAAGAGCAGAGCAATTGAAGCTAGAAGGGCGTTACAGCGTCGCATAGATTCCCCTGTGTTGATGAAGTTGAGTGCGTCGAGGTGCCCGCTAGGGACATCGAAAAAGGAGCGGAAATCGTGCTGCACGAAGTCTTATTACGGCAGTAAATACCGCGTGGTAACGATTCCACTCGACCTGCCGAAGCCTAAGCCTCAGCCCATAGCCTTGTCAAGAACCACGGCCCCGGCATGCCAACCGGGACATCATAGAAATCCCTGTCAAGAATCCTTCCTTCCACAAAAATCAGAAGTGAAATCGATAGCGTAATTCTCCTGAAATCATGCGAGGGTCGTTCCAGTGAAATCCACCCACCGTGACGGAATTGTCAATCAGCACGCGATGATTGGTCACATTCAGCACACTTACTGAAGCCTTCCAATTCTCCCCGAAGCTGTGCCCGGCTGAAACGTCGAATGTTGTATGCACCGGCAGGTAGTTGCCTTGATATGGACCAACTCCAGAGCCCGCCAAACCGTTGGCGAAACCAGAGCCATAGTAAACGTTGGTTGCAAACCAGGTCTGCCGCATCAGGTTCGCAGTGAAACCCACATTCAACGTATTCCGCTGATCGTGATCCACCGGCTCATAGTCGAATTCTGCATTACATGCTGCGCTGGATGCATTGCTGCAGGAAAAGCCACCGACGATGGCGCCGCGCTGCTCGGCAATCTGGTTGGAGTAGGCCAGATGGAATTGTCCAAACCGCGCCAGTTGCGGCGAGCGCAAAGCTAGCTCCCATCCGCGCACCAGAGCCCCATCCACTGCGATCGGAAAATAAATATTCGACTCGCCCACGTTCGAGTGATCGAGAAAATTATTGATGCGCGTGCGGAACGTGTCGATATCCGCCGTCCATCCCTTCCACGGAATCATCACGCCGAACTGGTGCTCTTCATCTCGCTCCGATGGAAGCGGCACAAAGGTGTTCTCGCCCTGCTGGCTGTTCACATAATTCAGAAATCCGCTCGAAACCGTTTGCACGGGCGCCGGTTGAAAGAAGTGTCCATAGAAGCCGCGGAAGACCCAGTTCAGCTTGGGCACGCGCACTGTGGCGCCAATGCGCGGATACGCAGCGGTCTCTTCAAGGCCGCCGTGATAGTTCGAGATCCGCATTCCACCCAGCAGCGCGATGTAACGATTCACCTGCCAGTGATCGCCGAAGTGAAACTCTACCAATCCCGCATTCTCATTCGAACTGGTGTTGGGTACAGAATTCTGCGTATAACTGGCATCATTCACCACCAGCCCGAACAAATCATTTTCCGTCTGGAAGAACGAGTAGATTCCCCCGGAAAAATGATGCGGTCCGGCGGTTGCCTGCACATCCGCTTGCAGCCCCGCGTAGTTTGTTGTCTGGTGCCAGGTTGTTGCCACTGGATAATCAGACGGCCGTGAGTCATACAGTGCCTGATTGAAGTGAACAAACGGCGCGATCTGGAATAGCGCCTTCTGTGAAAGAGTTCGCACCCAATTCAGGATCGCAAAACCATCGCGCTCCGTCTGTCCATCGCGCAGGCCATAGGAGTTGTAGTAATCCGCGCTCTGTTCCCAGTCATTCGGATCCGGATCGTAAGGAATCTGAAAGTAGTCCTGCCTGTACTGCCCATCAAGCCGAAGCTGATCGCGGGCAGTCTGATTGCGTATCACCGATACGAATCCGCTCTCGGAATTGGTCGAGTCGTGCAGAATCCGCGGCACAGGCGTTTCCAGTCCGTAGTTTGAACGGGACCCCGTCGCACTCGCGTACCAAGCTGTTCTCGCCGTGTGATTCCCAAACGATAACTGCGCTTCACCCGTGCCGAGATTTCCTCCAGACAGCCGAAACTCTGCTTCGCGATCGCGCTCGAATCCGTTGCGCGGCAGCACGTTGAAGACGCCGTAAGTACGATCGCCGATGTCCGCCGCATAACTGCCACGCTCTGTCTCCAGCGTGTCAATGTCTTTCGGATCAATCTGCGGTCCCACGTTCGATGAAATCTTAGTGTTCGGAATCGACACACCGTCAATCAGCCAACTGGTCTGGTGTCCGCCGCGCATGTGCAGCATGTCATGGCTCATGTATGCGCCCGGAACGTAGTCGGTAATCATTGCCATTCCCAGCGTTCGGCTTGCTCCCGGGGTCTCATCAATCTGCTGCCGCGAGATCATCGTCGTCGGAGTCACAGAATCGACGCTCAGGCTTGTTGCCGTCTCAGCCTTGACCGTTACAGTTTGCGAAGTGGACGCCACCGAAAGAGGAATGTGGATGAGTGGATTTGTCGCGGCTGACAATGTCATCGCTTCGGAAAAACCTGCGAAGCCCGGAGCCTTCACCGTAAGCGTGTAAATGCCAATGGGCGCCGGCGGCAGTTCAAACTCACCAAGCGCATTGCTTGTTGCCTTCACTTCGAAGGCCGAGTCCGCCGCTTTCAGCGAAACGGTAGCTCCCGCAATTGGTCGGTGTTCCTGGTCGTGGACAATACCGTGCAACCTTGCAAATACAGAAGCGCTGCACGGCACAGTAGTAAGCAGAAAAAGAATAAAAACGGTAAAACGTACGCGCATGAAACTTGATCCCCAACCATACAAAGGTCTGGGCCGTTCACTGATGGGCAACACGAGTGGGTGAACGGCAAATACATTACTGCGCTGAGCGCTGTATTCGAGTACAAACAGGCCTGTCCATCGATTAGGCAAGCCGCAGCAAACCTCTATCAATGCGTGTCTCGAACAATCTCAGCGGGAACGTCAGGCAGTGGTTGTGCTGGGAGGTGCGCGGCCGGAAGGCAGATGGTGCACGCCAATCGCTATGACGGAAGAATAGGAATCAGCGAACGGCACTGCGCGCGGAAAGGAAACCGCAATGGAAAGCTGGGGCGTAATCGCCTGAGTCTGCTGCCGCGTCGCCTGGCCATGTTGCGGATAGAACGGGCAATGGGCAGGTGCGCTGAATTGAGGAGACTTGTCCAGCAGCGCCATCAGGCTCGCAATCTCCGTGTCGGACATTGCGCAGTGATGCGCGCCGTTTCTGCGGCAACACGCCGGCAAGCCCGCGTCGGGATTGCTGATCAGCGCCGGCATTGCCGGCATCAGGCTGAAAAGCAACGCAAAAAGGATGGAGAAGCTGCGCTGCATCTGACTTAGATGCTACACCCCCGCAACATGCCCTTGACCGTTAGGTGAGACCAGATGCCTGTCAGGTATCATCAAAGCATCGCTGCAATTGAACAGTATTTGAATAACTCCCATGCCCCTGAATGATTTGAAATCCGTGCCCTCCGGCAACTCCGCTTCGTCCAAGCAACCTTTGCGCGTCGCTCTCTTCGGTTTTGGAACCGTAGGCAGCTCCGTTGCGCGCATTCTCGTCGAGTCGCAGCCTGAAGGTCTTCGCTGGACCCACGTGTTCAATCGCAATGTGGCTCGCAAGCGTTCTGATTGGGCTCCCGCAGATATTGTCTGGAGCGAAGATGCTGATGAAGTCCTCGCCTCTGATGCGGATGTGATCATCGAACTCGCCGGTGGTCTTGACCCCGCTGGGACCTGGGTGCGCCGAGCCCTTGAAGCAGGGAAGAGCGTTGTCACGGCGAATAAAAAGCTTATCGCCTATCACGGTGTGGAGCTCGAGCGCCTTGCAGCCGAAAAAGGCGGACATCTCAAGTACGGCGCCGCTGTAGCCGGCGGAATCCCCGTGATTCCCGGCCTTGAACAGGGGCTTGCCGGTGACCATATTCGTCGCATTGAAGGCATTCTCAATGGCACATGCAACTTCATCCTCAGCAGAATGGAAGAGGGTGCAGACTATGCGACGGTTCTGAAGGAAGCCCAGGCAAAAGGCTATGCGGAAGCAGACCCGACGGAAGACGTGGGCGGTTTCGATGCGCGCGCCAAGCTGTCCATTCTGATGCGCCTGGCTCTGCGCGTCATCGTCGACCCCGACGAAATCATTCCGCAGTCCATCACTTCTGTATCGGCAATGGACTTCAGTTACGCGAGAGACCTTGGCTGCACCATCCGGCAGGTCGCACGTGCAGAAGAGAAGGGCGGGGAACTGGCCGCCACCGTTGGTCCCATGCTGGTTGATAACAACTCGCCGCTTGCCTGGTCACGGGGCACAGAGAACATGGTCATCTTCAACGGGCGTTATGGTGGTGACGTCGTGTTTTCCGGCCACGGCGCTGGCGGACATCCCACCGCCGTCGCGGTCGTAAGTGATCTGCTGGCGCTTGCGCACGGTTCGCGTCGCGTAGAGATTCCTTCGGTTCCCGCGAAGATCGGCGTTGAGTTTGAAGTGCCGCATTACATACGCTTTCTCGTGAATGATCGTCCTGGAATCGTTGCGGAAATCACCAGCGCACTGGCCCGCGAGAAGATCAACATCCGCGCCATCGTGCAAAAACCAGGTTTCCCGGCAAATGCATTGCCCTTTGTGGTTACTGTGGAGCCGTGCAGATCCTCCGCGCTTGAGCGGGCCCTGACCAGCATTGCTACGATGGATTGCCTGCTCGAACGTCCCTTGAATCTGCAGATCCTCGAGTAGGAAAGATTCCCCAACAACGGTAGAGATGAACCGGAGGTCCTGTGGCGATCGATACGATTTATCGGTGTGAAATTTGCGGACTCGAAGATGAAAAGCCGAATCGTTGGATTGTGATTCACTGCAACGACGCGCAATTGACCGTCTACAAGTGGACCAAAGAAGCCGCGGATGCACGCGGTGCGCGGCATTACTGTGGCGAAGCCCACGCGCAAATCTACATCAGCCGCTGGCTTGAGGCATTGTGCGGATAATCTGAAACTGGAATCAGGATTTTGCCGGACCCGTGGATTCGCGTGTCACCAGTGTGGGTTGCATCATCACTTCTGCATCAAATTCCTTTTCGTGATTCGCAATCCGCTCCAGTAATACCTTTGCACCCTGCCGGCCCATCTCGGTGAGCGGCTGCCGTACTGTGGTCAGCGACGGCGAGGAGTAGGCCGCGGAAAGAATATCGTCAAATCCCACGACGGAAACATCTCCAGGTACTGAAATACCCGTATCCTTGAGTGCGCGAATGGCGCCAATAGCCGCAATGTCGTTGAAGCAGAAAACGGCTGTGAACCCCTTGGCCTTTTCAAGCAGGGCCTTCATGGAGTTGTAGCCGATCTCCGGCGCCATGGGATGATAGCCAGACTTCATGGACCAGCCCGCTTCATCGATGCGTATTACATTGCTGGGCTCAATGCGCAGGCCCATATCGCGGGTCACTTTTTGAATACTTTCCCAGCGATATTCGGAGTCGGGAATGGCGCGCGGCCCGCGCATGAAGGCGATCTTTCGGTGCCCAAGCTCGAACAAGTGCACCAAAGCCTGCTCCACCGCACTGTGGTGATCCAGCACAATGTTGGTCACATTCTTCGCCTTGCTGTGGGCTGAAATCGCCACCACCGGCACTGGAACGTCTATGGTGTCAGCCGAAGTGTTCAGCAGAAGAAAACCATCGACGGATCGCTCCACCAGCATGCGCGGATACTGCTCGATCAGCTCACGCTTCCAGTCATGGCACGCAGTGAAATAGAAATAATGTGCGCGCGACAGCTCTTCCACCACGCCGCTCATCACGCGCGTAAAGTAGCCTTCGCTCAGGTCTGGCGCCAGCACGCCCACGCTCATTGACCGGCTCTGCCGCAAAGAGCGCGCAAAGTAGTTCGGCCGGTAATTCAATTTGGTAGCAGCTGCAATCACGCGCTTGCGCGTCTCCTCCGGTATGGAGCGAGCCGAAGGCGAATTATTCAGGACAAGTGAAACCGTAGTCTGTGAAAGCTCGAGGTGCTCGGCGAGCATGCGCAGATTGACGCGGCCCGACTGTTCAGAAGTGCTGCCCTTTGCCATGCAGGAGTTGTAACACGTTTTCCCTTTATAGGGGAACAGTTTACGTGCCTAACCTTTCTCATATTCGGGTGATTTCCCGTGCAGTCTGACCCCTATTGCAGCGTGAGGTGATTCTCTCCCGGCTTCAGCGTTTCCGTCTTGCCGTTCCACACAAAGGTCCCCGTCAGTGAACCCGGCAGTACAACCGTCGCATCAAGTCCGGCACCCTTCCGTTTGTAGGAGACATCAATCATCCCCTGCGGATGCGGAAAGCTCGCTTTAAGCGATGGCAGTGAACCCAGATGCGGCGCAATCCGTACCGTCACAAATCCCGGTGAAGACGGCTCAATGCCGGCCACAATCGTCAACAAGTCGTAAATAGGGTGTGCGGACCAGGCGTGCGAATCCGAGCGTGTATCTCCCGGTTGCTCCGGCCAGGTGCTGAAGTGCATCTTCAGCAATTCGCGCCACGGCTTCAGCGACTCCAGATACTCGTCGCCCATCCCCGCATGTTCCAGCGCCCGCGCAAAGTAGAAGCGGAAATAGTACGACGCAGACATCACCCCGTCAGGCGTCTCGCCCGGCTCAATGGAGAAGATCTTCTTCATCACAGCCTTCTGCTCTGCCTTGGGGATAACGTCGTACAGCACCGCAAGTACATTGGCCTGCTGGCTGTACACCTGCTTGTCCGGATTGTCCGCCAGCAATCCGCGGCTTGCATTCCAGCAGCCCGCGTAAATGCCTTGCCGAACATGCTCCGCGCGCTTCACATAACGATCCG
>JAGWSG010000099.1 GCA_028876335.1 Acidobacteriota bacterium | reverse complement strand
TCGTGTGTTGCGCAGGTTGGCCGAAGAACTGGATTTGCCCAAGCTGAATTTCCAGGTCATCCGTCGCACCATTGCCACACTTGGCAAGAGCAAAGGTCATGTCAAGGATATTCAGGGGATGATGCGGCATTCGAAGGCTTCGACAACGACGGACGTGTATATGCAGTCGCTGGAGCCGGAGGTGCGCCTGACCATCAACTCTATATATGAGGAGTTGACGAGCGACGGCATGACTGGATCTTCGCCGCAAGGTCCATCGCATGCTTCGAAGAAGTTTCGAGGCAGCGAGGATCGAGGAGTCAGAGGACGTTCAGGTGCGATGGTTTCCGGGCGAGCTGATGCACCGAAACAGAAGCCGGTCCGTGGAGTGGTTTTGGAATTTGCGACAAGAATGCGACAAAGTCGCTGAAAGGAGGTGCTTCTAAATGATTGATTTGATTGGTGGACCTGATCGGGATCGAACCGATGACCTCTTCCATGCCATGGAAGCGCGCTCCCAGCTGCGCCACAGGCCCACATGCTGCAGGGTGCAACCTTCTTATTGTCGCCGTAGCGAGTGAATTCGTCAATCTGCTGTGGAATCGTTCTGGTGAAGGGGATCAGCCTTTGCCCACGAGGTGCTAAGGTACGCAAATTTATTAACTTGTGCACCTGAAAGCGATTCGCTCGTTGAATTGCCAGAAGTCAGATCAGATGCCAGGAACAGATTGCCGAGGCAGATTTTGCCAAGCATGACTTGGTCCGCTCCCAATCGACGATATAAGGATGAACTGGACGGTCATTGCAGATGAAAGTTGAGTAAAGGAGAGCAATGGAAACAATTTGCTTTCTGATGGGAACACTTTGGTAGGGTGTCGGTGTCTAAATCAACAGTACGAAAGCCCGAAGTAGGCAGTAAAAGGCCGTAAGACCCAGACAAGGCATGCTGCAGTATGACAGCGCACACATGCCAAAGCAGGGTCAATTGCGGTAATGTGGGAGGACTGACATTGCAGGCGGACCTCACCATGGGCAATCTTGCCAGCGCGATACCGGTTCAATCTGAAGAGGCGGCGCTTGTTGAAGAGCTTCAAGCCGGCTCGGAAGAGGCTTTTGCCTGGCTAATCGCGCGTTACCATCAACCGATTTATTCCCTTCTTGCTCGGACCGTGATTGACCGGGCCGATGCAGCTGATCTGACCCAGGAAGTCTTCGTCAAAATATTTCGTGGCGTTGTTAGTTTTCAAGGACAGTCGTCTTTACGCACGTGGATCTATCGGATTGCTTTGCGCGAAGCATCGAACCAGCGCCGCTGGTGGATGCGTCATAAGCAGCAGGAAGTACCAATCGAGCAGGAGATGACGGATCAGGAATCTGGAACCTCGATTCGACTGAAAGAACTACTTGTGGATCAAGGAGATTCGCCCTTCGATGCGGCAGTACAGAGTGAAAATCGTGCGCGTGTGGAAGAGGCCCTCCGGAAAGTGCCCGAACCCTATAGAACTACGCTGATTTTGCGGGACATTGAGGGATTCGTGTACGAAGAAGTGGCGGAAATGCAAGGCGTAAATCTGGGAACTGTGAAGTCGAGACTTGTACGCGGGCGCGCATGTTTAAAGGAGCTATTGATGGTGCCCCGGTCAGGCTCAGCTGCAGTCAGCTGCTCGTCTTTCGGCCAGCCCGCTGGCGAGGAGGCGCGGTGAAAAACTGCGACAACTGGCAAGCCAAATTTTCCGAGTATCTTGATGGTCGTTTGAGCGGGCATGAAATGCAGCGCATTGCGGCGCATCTCGGGCGCTGTCAGGAGTGTGCATCCGAGTGGGCCGCACTTCGCCAAACACAATCGGTGCTTGCGTCGCTGGGGCCTATACCAGAACCGGAAGATCTATTGTTGAAAGTCAGGGTAGCCATCAGCCATGAGAGAGCTCGCCGCCACAAGAACCCGATGGAGGCGTTGCGTCTGGCCTGGCACAATTCAGTTGGGCCCTTCATCCTTCAGGCAAGTGCAGGATTTGCAAGCGCAGTTGTATTGCTGGGAACGGTGACATTACTTGTTGGCATGGTGGCGCAGCCTGAAATGGTGCAGGCCAAAGGCGACGAACCTCTGGGTAACGCAACAGGACCTCGTTTCCTTTATCTTTCCAGCGCGGCGGGCAAAAGCGATGAAATTAATGCAGCCTCCGGGCAGATTGTTGTTGAGGCTTATGTAAACCAGGAAGGCGAAGTCTACGACTATCGCATCGTATCGGGTCCAACTGATGCGGCAACGCGGCAAGAGGTTGAAAACCTACTTCTGTATAGCGTTTTTGAACCAGCTAAGTTCTTTGGGCAGCCCGTGCGCGGCCTGGCGGTCATCTCTTTTGCCGGTGTGTCCGTGCGCGGATGATTCGTTCGCTCTGACTGTTGATGGACGGAAGCTGTTGCCGCTTCATTGCCTGAAGCCCAAAGCGACAAGACTCCTTCAGGAATGGAAACCACCCAGTGGATGCGAGTGTATCGACCTCAACCCTGTTATCTGGTTCTGAGCGATGGAGCTTTAGTTGAGGCTGGAGACCCAATAAATTCTCGTTTAATTAGTCATGCTTCTTGCGTAGAACGGTAAATCACTTGAAAATCAATCTTTCACGGCTAAATTACAGAATCGTCATCGTCAATCAGGCAAAGCTCTCGGAGCGCATCTCAAATCCAGTTGAACAAAGCGATTGCCGTCAATACACTTGCATCCTAGACCAAAATTTCCAAAGGCTCTATGTCTGACTCCGCCTTGAAGGCCTCACCACTCTCGCTCTCTTTATTTGTCTGGAAGAACTTATGGCGGCGACGCCTAAGGACAATTCTTACGCTCTTCGGTATTGGGATGGCGATTGGCGCATTTGTCGGGTTAGTGGGTTTTTCTAATGCATTCGAGTCTGAGTGGATGCGTATCTACTCAAGCAGCGGTACGGACATCGCGGTAATCCAGCAGACTTTTCTGAACACATCCCTGAGCGAGGCAGCGGGAAAAACCCTGAGATCGCTGCCTTTGGTAGAGAACGCAACTCCCGTGATCTTCAATTTGATGGCCCTGACGCCGGATGTGAATGCTTTGGCATACGGATGGAAAGCCGACTCATATGAATTCGATTCCATGCAGATTCTGTCCGGACACCGCTTTCAAGACGGTAAGCCCGAAGTGATGCTCGGCGATCTTCTGGCCGATCAGCTGAAGAAGAAGGTTGGCGATACGCTTGAAATTCAAAGTTCGCCCTTTACGGTATGTGCTATCTACCATGCAGGCTCGGGCTTGCAGGCAGACGCTGTCATTATGCCGCTGGATCAATTGCAGGAGCTCAGTAGTCTTCAGGGAAAGGTTTCAACCTTCGACGTACGCTTGAAGCCGACGCCGGTTGGAGAATCGAGAGAGCACTACCTGAAACGTGCCCAGGCGGAAATTGAAGCCGCACTTCCCGGGCTGCGTGCTGTTCCCGCAGCAGAGCGTGCCAGTAACAACCAGTTCGTACAGTTGGCACATGCATCCGCATGGGGCACTTCCTTAATTGCGTTGCTGATTGGCATTCTCGGAATTGCAAACACCATGGCCATGTCGGTCCATGAACGAACGCGGGAAATTGGAATTCTGCGGGCGCTGGGCTGGAATCGGAAACATGTGCTGCTCCTCATTCAACTTGAGGCTGGAGTACTTGGGCTCGGCGGCGGACTTTTCGGTCTCCTCTTTGGATGGTGTGCTCTGCACATTTTGGCGGCCCTGCCGCAAACTGCGAGCATTGTCTCAACAACACTTCCTGCTTATCTGTTGGCCGAAGCACTTGCCGTCTCCGTTCTGGCTGGCCTGATTGCCGGTGCGTTGCCAGCATGGCACGCCGCCCGACTTTCTCCTGTTGAGGCCCTGCGCTATGACTAGTCCTGCATTGGAATTGCGTGGAGTGCATAAGTCCTACGATGAGGGAAGAATTGAAGCTTTGCGCGGTGTCGATATTGCCATCACTCCCGGTGAATTTGTGGCCATCACGGGGCCGAGTGGAAGCGGCAAATCAACACTTCTGCACATGCTGGGAGGGCTGGACAGCCCAACAAGCGGAGAAGTTCTCTTCAAAAATGCGGCGCTGGGTACATCGGTCGACCTGGATACCTATCGGTCGCAGGATGTCGGATTCATCTTTCAGGCGTTCCACCTGTTACCTACTCTCTGCGCCATAGATAATGTGCAGCTTCCCATGATCTCTACCAACTGCAAGAGAAATGACCGACTGGCAAGGGCGAAGAATCTGCTCGAGGAGATGGGCCTTTCGCAAAGGATGATGCATTATCCAAATCAACTTTCGGCAGGAGAGCGGCAGCGCGTAGCGATTGCAAGAGCTTTGGCAAATGATCCTGAGATTCTCCTGGCAGATGAGCCTACGGGGAACCTGGATAGCGTGAACTCAGCTCATATCATGGAGATTCTTATCGGTATCCAAAAGAAGAGGGGGATGACGCTCGTTATCGTCACCCATGAACTTGAGATTGCACATATGGCAAACCGGCATATTCGCTTTCGGGATGGAAGGGTAGAAGCATGAGAGCGGGAACACTGGCGCTGGCAATCTCGATGCTGTTTCCCTTCGCTGCGCAGGCTTCCTCCCATCAGGATGTATTGGCCAAGGCCCGCCAAAGCGTTGAGGCTGCTGACTACAGTTTGAAGGGCCGTCTTGTGCGTGTGGATGAAGGTGGAAAGCGCGTCTCCCTGGGCATTAGCTTGAAGGCGCATTGGTTTCCCAATATTCTTCGCGTATTGCTGGAGGTGACCTCACCTTCTGAAGACAGGGTTCATGTACTTTTTGAAATGCGACCGAACGGGCGAAATACAATTCTCATCGCTCATCCGGGAGATGCGAAGCCGTCTGAATTGCCCTTCAGTAAATGGACTGAAGGACCTCTGGGCGCGGGATTCAGTTACGAAGACTTTCTGGATGTGCCTTACTTCTGGGCCGGACAAAAAGATGAGGGCCAGGTCAAGTATGGAGCTCGCGAGTGCGAGTTGATCGTAAGTACTCCAGGGGATGAACATTTGACGCACTTTGCCCAAGTCAAGAGCTGGCTCGATCTTCAAAGCGCCTTCCCGGTTTATGTGGAGAAGACACTCAAAGGCACTGGCATGGTTAAACAGTTCACGTATTTGGGCCTGCGTCAGAACGAGGGCATCTGGTCGGCGAGCCAGATACAAGGAAAAATTCGTGGCCAATCAGGTTCAACGCTGCTTATCATCGACCGTGGATCCCCAAAGGCACACCTCGAACTGAAGGATTTTAGCCGCGTACAACTCTTGCACTTCTAGGAAGGTTCATGGATTATCTGGTATCTATACCCTGCTTGATGATGGCGCCCGTTGCGGCGGGCTTAATTTACCAACGGCTGGGCTCACTCTTTGACCGCTTGCGCTACACGACTCAGGGTAGATGGGTCGATATCGGGGATGGACAGCGGCTATATCTTCTTGAGAAGGGTTCTGGCGACGCTACTGTCATTTTTGAGGCGGGAATTGCAGCGACAAATCTGAACTGGTGCCATATTCAGGACAAAATTTCACAAGTTGCGGCGACCGTTTCTTACGATCGCGGAGGACTTGGGTGGAGCAGTCCATGTCGAACTGTACGCACCCCCGGCAACATTGCATCGGAACTGCATAGGTTAATATTGCACGCCGGACTGAAGCCCCCCTTCATCCTGGTCGGACATTCATTCGGCGGACTCGTGATGCGGAAGTTTGCGCTTTTATATCCGGAAGGAGTAACCAGTGTACTTCTCGTGGATCCAATGCGATGCGAAGAGTGGCCGCCACTCGATCCAGGAAAACAGGCAGCCATCGATCGCGGGGTCAGGCTTTCGAGTTTCGCAATTCCAATTGCGCGATTCGGGCTTGCCCGCCTCGCCGTAACCTCGCTGTTGTGCCGCTCGGGGCGGATTGCCGATCGACTTGCTGGCGCTGCCGGGGACGGCGGTAAGCATGTCCTTGGACGGATCAAAGGCGAAGTGAGCAAAATGCCGCAGGAAGTCTGGCCGGCTATTGCAGCACACTGGTCGCGACCCAGTTATTACGCAGGCATGCGCAGCCATGTTGCGGCAGTTCCGGATACCGTGCGGGAGATGCAGGATGCGGAGCCCATTCGCGGTATACCAGTCGTCTTGTTAACTCCCGGAAAGTCATCTCCGCTCTCCAATGATTGTCTTCAACGAATCGGAGACACGGTCACGCAAGTGATCGCGCCGGAAAGTGCGCATTGGATTCATCTTGACGAACCAGAACTCGTAATTCAATCGATCAGAGAGATGGTGGTTGCGGCAAAAGAAGCAATGCCGCCTATCGAGGCCGCGACGACTGGAGTTTCAATCACGTCAACAGTTGCCGCAGCAACACTCACCCCAGTTCCATCTGGCGCGGCCGTTTCTGCGGGATAAATACTGGTTTTGGCGGAGCTTGATCGCTTAGGTGGTTGAACCGTCACACTGCCTGACGGGCCAACTTATCCCGCAGATTTTGCCGGAGAATCTTGCCATTGTGATTCTGCGGGAATTCGCCACTTTGCAGGATCCAAATGCGACGTGGATATTTATAGGCGGCAAGATTCTGCTTGCACCACTGCAACAGATCGCTTTCGTTTACCTCTGTTCCTGGATAAAGTTCCACAGCCGCAGCAGGGATTTCGCCTTTTTCTTCATGAGGTATCCCGAAGGCCACCGCGCGGCACACAGCCGGATGCGCCATCACGGCCTCTTCCAGCTCGCGAACGTAAACTGAGTAGCCGCCTGACTTGATAACGTCCTTCGAGCGTCCCACAAGTCGGATTAGACCCAATCGGTTCCGCTTTGCCAGATCGCCTGTACGGAGCCAGCCGTCATCGGTAAGCAGTCCACTTCCATTGCCTTTGTCTTTCCAATAATGCGGGTCCAGGCCTTTGCGGCGTATTTGGCACTCTCCCGTTGTACCTGCTGGCATGAGTCGGCAGTTCTCGTCAACAACGCGGATGCGAAACGGAGGGACGGGAAAGCACAAATCCCCGCTGCCGGGCAATCCAGATATTTCGATGCCCAGCATCGCCAGGCCGCCAATCTCCACCATGCCGTATCCGTTGATGAGCACCGGTGGAATGCGCTTGCCCACGGGAAACCTCACAAGTGCGCCAAACTGGCGCAGCGACTTTCTGACTTCCGTGGGCAAATGATCGCTGGCGGAAAGCCAAAGCCGTACCGTCCTTAATCGCTTCGGCTCGGGATTGCTGTTGACCAGTTTGGCGAACATGGCGGGTACTCCCACAAAAGCCGTAACACCAAATCGCTCCACAAGCTGCAAAGCTTCGTTGACGTCAAAATGATCGAGAAAACAGCCTCGAATGCCGGCCATCAAACCGTAGAGTGCAATGCTGACGGCCATGATGTGCGACCACGGTAAAGCAATAAGAGCAAGATCCTTTGCTCCCAAAAAAAGCCCCGCAATGACAGTGGAAGAACGTGCACCGAGAAGTGCATTGCTGGAGAGCGCAGCGCCTTTTGGAAATCCACTCGTGCCGGATGTGTGAAAAATTGCGACGGTCGCCGCAGGATCGATGGAAACCGGAAGGAAATGAGTTGCGGAGCTGCCGACACGCAAAAATCCATCCAGTAATTCCGGCGAGTCATCTGCCTGGATCCAGGTTCGGACGCTCAGTGCCTCGCGGCTATGGATGTTGCGCTCAAAGACGGCTTTGTCAGTTACCAAAACGTCAGTGCCGCTATCCTTCAGGATTCTGCTTACCTCGGCGAGCGAGAGCAGTGGATTCAGAGGGACTGCGACGCCGCCCGCGCGGATGATTGCCAGAAACCAGTGAAAGCATTGCCGCGTGTTGGTTCGATATATGGCGACGGGCTGACCGGGTTGCAGCTTAACTTCATTGCGGAGAAATGCATCGATGGTGAGGATATCCGCATGCAGATCGGCGAGACGGAAAGTTCCAGCATCGTCGACTGAAACTTCGCAGTCGCCTTTCCTTCGAACTAATTCATCGACAAGATTGGCGACTGTGACCGTGCGGTCGCGTGAGAGTTGAATGCGGCGAACAATGTTCATTGCGCGGAAACCGGTTTGCGGCCCCAATCGCTGGCGACGCAGTATTGAAACAATCGATCGAGATAATCCATCACGGATGGAGCAACAATTCCGGAAGGTCCTAAAAGACGGCGCGCATTGGTGGTGTCAAATTGCATGCGCATGGAGAAATAATCGCGGTAAACACGGCCATCGCGAAGCACACGGCGCTTGCGCCCCCATAGCGATACAAACAAGAGCGGTCGCAGGCAGGCAAAAAACAGCTTCGGATTGATGTAGCGGGGCTCGGGGGCGTTGAAATACGTCATCGCTCGCTGCGCGATTTGCTGGATGGTGGCGCTGCTGTCCGGTCCTGCGCAGAGGTGAACCGTATTGGATAGTGCAGCAGCGTCGAATGCCAATTGAGCAATTGCAGCAGCTACAAAATCGACGGGCACAATATCCAGTACGGCGTCAGGGAAGCCTGGAACAGTCCGCCACAGTCGGCGGGCATAAATCTTCAAGGGCCAATACATCATCTTGAAGCTTGACGTTGCGCCGGTACGGGAATCGCCGACGATGATGCTTGGACGAAGAATCACAATCGGTAGAGAATCCATCCGCGAACGAACAAGGGCTTCAGCTTCAGCCTTGGTCTGCTCGTAGGAGTTGCGGTATCGCTGGCCCACTTCCAGTTCGTTCTCGCCCACAAGGTCCGTTCGTTCTCCTGCAACGTACGCAGTGCCGACATAGGCAAGACTTTGCAGTTTGTCCGCGGAGGCCGCAAAGTCCAATATCCGGCGGGTTCCCTCCACGTTAATGGTGCGTGCTTCGTCCAGAGTATGGTCAAAGCGAATTGTGGCTGCGCAATGAATGATGCGCGTCGTTGTTGCCGTCAGCCGCTGATACGTCGCAGCGTCGAGGCCACAGTTTTCTTTACCTACATCTCCTGAAAATACCTCAACACGCGATCGATATGCAGGGGAGACAATTGCATCTGCACGTTGCTGGCTGGATTTGTCAGAAGATTCACGAATGAGCAGAGCCAACTTCGCATGCGGCTGGCGTTGAAGCAGTTCATGGACCAGTTGCGTTCCAAGGAATCCCGTAGCGCCGGTCATGAAAATGAGTTCTTGTTCGTTCATGGGGTTAGTGGTCTCTGCTCGCGAGCCGCGCGTAGGTTCATTTGCTTACTCATACATCGATCCTTGTCTGGCTTCTTCCATCCATTGTTACAAATTTGCCCTCGATGTATGCGCCATTCGTGAGGACAAACAATCCAAATTGAGCCAGTAGCTAGGCCGAATGCAGATTGAGCAATTCTTCGATAAGAGTGGCAGCTTCGCCAGGACCGTCAATCTGTCGTATTTCCTTCTGCAAAGCCTGTGCAGATTCACGGTACGCAGAGTTTTGAAGCGCAGTTTCTATTGCTTTACGCAGGCATGAGACTCTCAGCCTGTAACGAGAAACCACCACGCAGGCTCCTCGCGCTTTCACCCGCGCGGCCACGCCGGGCTGATCGTTGCCCAGCGGAATTGCCACCATCGGTATGCCTTCAGCAAGTGACTCCAACACCGTGTTGAGCCCCGCATGTGTGATGACCAGAGCAGCGCGCTTCAGAAGTTCGAGTTGAGGAGCATAGCTTACGACAATAGGATTGCCCGCCAAGCGGTCGAGCTTCTCGGGATCGAGTCTGCCGCCAAGTGCAATTACAAGTTGTGCTTCTAGCCCGGAACAGGCCTCCGCAATCTTCCTGAAGAGAGCTTCAAAGCCGTTTTGCAGCGTGCCCAGAGACGCGTAGATGAGCGGCCGCCCATCGAGACGTTCCCAGGGAAAGTCAATCAAAGGTCGCTGTTCCGCATGGACGAACGGGCCCGTGTAGTGAAGTCCCGGTGGCATTTCACCCGCAATGTCGAACTCAAGTGCTTCGGGCAGCTGAGTAATCTGACCAAGCGGTGAGAGCGCTTCTTCCGCGCGGCTGAAATGCTTCAAACCCCAGACGCTTCGCTGCCGATTGACCTCTTGAAAAATCGGGCGTGCAATCCTCAGCAGCAAGCGAATTCCGATGCGGTTGCGCAGACGGCTCAGCCAGTCTTGCCCGGCCGCCCAGCCGAACCAGAACGGCGGAAACCGATCGTCCTGAACTAATGGAGGAATCAGGGCAATTGAAATCCATGGCAGGCGCAGGTATTCCGCAACGTTGCCAGCAAAATCTGCCTCATCAACAAGAAGGGCTTCGACTCCGGCAGATCGCACTGCATCAGGCCCGTCCCGCAGAACCATCCTGGCCGAATTGCGTACACGCTCCAGTGTGAATTGAAGCGCTGCGAGTCCTTTCAACCGGGCAAGGTGCTCGTCAAGTTTCTGTAGAGTGCCGGTCGGATAATCTTCCTCGCCAATCTGGTAGAAGTCGACGCCGGCCGCGCGAACCCGCGCTTCCGTGTCCGCAATCCCGAAGATCACAACTTCATGGCCTCTAAGCTGCAAAGAGCGAGCAAGAGCTGTCATCGGATTGAGATGACCTGTTCCTGGAAAACAAAATGCGCCCAATTTGGCCATTACTCGTAATCTATCTGATTCCATGTAAAGCTGGCCGTAAGAAGGGCTTTTGCCGGACTTTCGGGCCATCGCCCTTGCGCTTCCCGCAGGCACCCGAGCCCTGATAAACTGTTTATTGTTGCGACGCGATTGGGTGCGCAGTCGGTTAAGGCCAACCCTTAAGACTGGCAGCGCGCAGGCTTTGATCGCAATCGTAACTTCTGGAGCTTAAGTCGCAAGCTCTCAGGGGCCCGTAGCTCAGTTGGTTAGAGCGCCTGCTTGACACGCAGGAGGTCTGCAGTTCGAGTCTGCACGGGCCCACCATTCCTCCCATATTCCAACGCATCAAGTCTCATGCCTAACTTGAGGCCGGGCTGGCAATTTTGCGGTTGAATATTCAGTCTTGCGTGGTTTAACTCTTCAAATATTGAGATTGCGGGAAACGAGCGAATACGTTGTCGCATCCTATTGAATAGAAAGTTTCGGCACTTCAATTTTCTCCATCTGCGTTACAGAATTCCAATGAAAGGCTGTGTATGAAACAGGAGACGTCTGGCGCCCTGGTCTTTTTTGGTGCTTCGGGAGACCTTGCCTTCAAGAAGATCTTTCCGGCATTGCAAGCGATGGTGAAGCACGGGACCCTCAACGTTCCAATCATTGGTGTGGCCAAGGCTGGCTGGACAGTTGACCAGTTGCGGGCCCGCGCCAAAGAGAGCGTGGAACAGCATGGAGGCCTGGACGCAGATGCCTTCAGCAAAATGTGCGGCTTGATGCGCTACGTGGATGGAGACTACGCGGATTTTGCCACTTTCGAAGAACTTCGCGGCCAACTCAAAGGTCTGAGAAATCCAGCCCACTATCTTGCGATACCGCCACTGCTTTTCGAGAAAGTTGTCGAGCAGATTGCAAAGATTGGCGACCAAAGCGGAGCCCGCATTATTTTGGAAAAGCCTTTTGGGCATGACCTTGAGTCGGCGAAGCATCTCAATGAAGTGCTTCACGGATTTTTTCCGGAGAAGGCAATCTTTCGCATCGATCACTACCTGGGAAAGCATCCTGTCCACAACATCATCGTCTTCAGATTCGCCAATGCATTCATGGAGCCGTTTTGGAATCGCAACTATATCGAGAGCATTCAGATCACCATGGCGGAAGACTTTGGCGTGCAGGGAAGGGGAAGTTTTTACGACCAGACAGGCACAGTGCGCGATGTGGTGCAGAACCATCTTCTTCAGTTGCTTTCAAATCTGTTAATGGAGCCGCCGCCTCGTTCTGACAGTGAGTCTGTACGTGACGAGAAGGTCAAGGTATTGAAGGCGATTCCAGCGCTCAACGCAAAGCATTTGGTTCGCGGTCAGTTTGATGGGTATCGTCAGGAGCCAGGAGTGCGGCCTGATTCCAATGTGGAGACTTTTGCGGCACTAAAGCTAGAGGTGGAGTCGTGGCGTTGGAAGGGAACTCCGATCTACATTCGTGCCGGGAAGAATCTTCCTGTCACTTGTACTGAGATACTGGCACGATTCAGAAAACCGCCAACGATTATTCCGGAGTCGGCTCGTTTTCAAAATCATCTTCGCTTCCGCATTTCTCCTGAGATGACGATTGGGCAGGGAACTACAGTGATGGCGCCTGGCTCAGGACTGCACGGTGAGGCCGTTGAGTTGGTCGCCAGTCGTCATCCTTGTCCTGAGGAGATGGAAGCATACGAGCGTGTTCTTACCGAGGCAATGGCCGGCGATCCTACTCTTTTTGCACGTCAGGATTATGTAGAAGAGGCATGGCGCATTGTTGCTCCAGCGTTATCGTCGAACAGCCCCGTGATCCAGTACAAACCAGGGAGTTGGGGGCCGGATGAGGTGGAAACTCTGGTTCCGATTGCGGGCGGCTGGCACAACCCTGCCACATCGGACAAAGAGGACTTTCGTGTGCTCGACAAGTCGGGTAACGAGGTCGAAACCCAACATGCTGCCAATTGAGCCTCTGAAATGGGGTGTTCAAATCTTCCCTATTCTGAGCGGAGACGTAGATTCCCGCCCAAAGCTGCAGCTTCTTGAAGCCTGGGACGCTTTCAATTGACCCTGTGAGTCCGTCTAAATAGACTGACTCGTAGTGTCATCCATGACTTTCCGTTCTCTATCTCTCTCTGCCACGTGTGCGTCCCTGCTTGGATGCATGTTTGTATTTCCCGTCATCCAGGCGCAGCAGTCCTCATCCAGCAGCCAGATGGGGCCCGGACAGAATTCCTCAGCACAAACTGTCCAGGAGCGCGAACCCTCGATTGTGGACCCTGCGGGTCCGACAATCTCATTGATCAGCTCAGAGCAGATCTTCATTATGGCCGCCACTCTGAATGCGTGCGGCTATAACGAAGGCCTAGAACAAAGTCCGCCGGTTCGCGCGCTTGTCAGGCAGGAGATGAATCAGGTGCTCGCCAAAAGCGACGACGCCCGGGCCGCGCGAGACAAGGTCTGCCTGTTTATTGCGCAGCATCGCATGACGGGAACTTCAAAGGACATTGCGCAGTATATTTCTCTTGCTCTCTACCTTTCTCCTCCGCCTGCGCTTGAAACGACGGTGGAACTCCCACAGATGCCTCCCGACTCCACGCAGGTAGTGGAGATACTGCCATTGCTTCGTGCCTTTGTCGCCTCAGTCGATCTGCACGGAATCTGGCTTACTGTGCATCCGACCTATGACAAGGAGATCGAGCAGCTCCACGATCCTCTTTCCAGAATGATTGTGAACACCAATCTCTATCTGAAGATGCCGGCAACCGCCTATGAAGGCCGGCGTTTTGTGGTGGTGGTGGAATCAATGCTTTCGCCGGGCATGGTGAATGCTCGCATCTATGGCGCCGATTATGTGGTGGTGGTTTCTCCGGCAACGGACGGAACCATCCGCATGACAGACGTTCGCCACACTTATCTGCATTATGTGATTGAACCGCTCCTGTATTCGCGCTCCAATGCGATGGATCGAATGCAGCCCATCATGAAGGAAATCCGTGATGCGCCGCTTGAATTCCATTTCCGCAACAATATAACGGCTTTCGTGGTGGAGTGCCTGATCAAGGCCATTGAGGCCCGCACCATGGACACGGGGATTCCTGCGTACAAAATTCCAACCAATATTGATCGATCGCAACTGCCGCACTACGAGCATGAACGCCAACTCACTCTGGATAAGATGGAAGCCGTGAGAGTGGCGACGGTCAAGCATGACATGTCGCAGGGGTTCATCATCACGCAATACTTCTATGAACAATTACTGCAGTTCGAGAAACAACCATCGAGTTTGAAGGACACGATCGGCGAGATGGTGTACGGCATGGACATCGATCAGCAGGTTCATCGCGCGCGCGACACAATCTTTGACCAGACCGCTGATGGAGACGTTTTGCAACGTTCCGGACCTCGCGTTCTGGAGGGGCTGGATTTAGCGGAAGCTCGTCTGGAAGCCGGCGATACTGCCGACGCAATGAAAATGGCCAATAGGGTTCTCGCCTCACACGGCGATTCTCTGGAGAACATAGCCGATCATGCGAGGGCGCACTTTATCCTGGCCAGGGCGAACCTGATGACGGGCCATCCCGAGGACGCGATCAATAACTTCCAGCAGACGATTGCCACATCCAAGGAGCCGCGTCTTCTGGCCTGGTCGCATATCTATCTGGGTCGCATGCTCGATCTGTCCTGCAAGCGCGATGAGGCGCTGGCCGAGTATAAGCTCGCTCTGGAAAATCGAGACGGAGCTCTGGATACGCGTCTTGCGGCTGAAAGGGGCGTTAAAGCACCCTATGCGGTAAACGGCCACAGTTGCCAGGACGACTCCGACGATGAGCCCGCGGCACCGGCTAAGCCCAATCCGTCCAGTGAGGGACAAGGTACTCCAGTGCCTCAATAGGGATATCCAATCGCGCCTTACTGGAAATTGGCGTCTAATAGAAGTATTAAGGGTATTTCTGTTGGTAGTCTGGGCATGCTTGCAGGCAGTGCTTGCAGTACCATCAAGGCGAGGCGAGCGTGGAAGTCTTTCTTTCTGAACTAGAAACGGCACTGGGCCATACGTTTGCAAGGCCCGACCTGCTCTTGCGCGCACTTACGCATCGTTCCTTGGCAAACCAGCTCGGGTTTGGAAGCGGCCGTGCGGACAGCACGGAACCCGGTGACAATGAGCGCCTTGAGTTCCTGGGAGATGCAGTGCTGGGCCTCGTTGTTGGCGAGGCCTTATACCTTGCTCACCCGGACTGGTCAGAGGGGCAATTGACCCGCGTACGCGCCCAACTTGTAAGCCGAAAACATATGGCCGAAGTGGCTGGAACGATTGGGTTAGGCAATCATCTGAGGATTAGCCGCGGCGAAGACCGTGGTGGACTGAGGCGGACCAGCACCGTACTTTCCAACACCATGGAAGCGGTGATTGGCGCACTTTTCCTGGACGCTGGTCTGGAGCCGGTCCGAATTCTGGTGCGACGCCTTGTCATGGGTGACACTGCCGAGCAGTTGGCGCGCGAACTGCAATCGGGCGCTGCACTGGGCAACTATAAATCTGCCCTTCAGGAGCAAATGCAGGCGATCCGCGCAGGCTCTCCTACCTACCGCGTCGTTGAAGAGAGCGGTCCGGATCATCGCAAACGATTTCTGGTGGAAGTCTCCTTTGTCTCCCTGGATGGAGAGATTGGAAAGAGTTTTGCTGTGGGATCAGGCAGTACCAAAAAGCTGGCGGAGCAGGATGCCGCGAGGCTGGCGCTTGAACTGCTTCGCAAGGGATCTTCCGCAATGGATGGAATTCCAAGTGCGCCAACGCGACCAGGTCCATCCGCAATCTCATCCAAGCAATCGGAGAACGATCAGGCACTTGCATGAGTATCCGGGCTCAATTCGCCGCATGCGTTGCTGGTATTCGGCGCATCCAGCGGCACATGCCCACAGTGCCGGAGGCGCTGGCCTCACTCCTTGGCACTATCGTTGTAGCCCTCTTTGTGAATACGTTTCTCCTTCAACCGTTTCTTATTCCGTCTGAAAGCATGGAACACACGCTTCTTGTAGGCGATTTTCTTCTGGTAAACAAGCAGGTTTACGCGCCTGCCGGGTCGCCCTCAAATCCTGTCCGCTGGCTCCTTCCATATCGCGACGTCGAGCGCGGCGACGTGGTGGTCTTCCATTACCCTGAAGATCCCAAGGAGTTGCTCGTCAAGCGTGTGGTGGGAATTCCGGGAGATCACCTGCGCATCGTGAATGGACATGCAACGGTGAATGGTCACGAGCTCAATGAGCCGTACTTGAGCTTTGAGCCTGCGATCCCAAGCCCGTTCCGTGACAATTTCCCCGCCGCTGTCTACACCGATCCAAACATCGATCCAGCCTGGTGGCGGGTGCTGCGAAGCGACACATACGACGGTGAACTGGTCGTGCCGCCGGGCAAGTTCTTCGTGCTCGGAGACAACCGCAATCACAGCAAGGACTCGCGCTTCTGGGGGTTTGTTTCCCGACAGGCAATCGCCTCGCGTCCACTGGTGATTTACTTCTCAGTCAGGCGCCCCTCTACCACGGATAAAGAGGTGCCCACGAATGATAGACTCGGACACGAAAGTCAGTTCTCCGCGCGCCTGGCGAGTTTCGCCCGTTGGAACAGAATTTTCCAGGTGGTGCATTAGCGCAAGCATGTATTTCCAGTATTTCCTTCCGCCTTTATGGGAGTGAGCCATCAGGATGACCAAAAAGACGACGCCCGAAACGACTGCTTCACCTGAAGAGATACATCAAAATCCGCAGGTGGAAGAGACGCCTTTCGAGGCCGTCGCAAGCATGTGCTCGGTTCTGGTCGTGGGTCTCTTTATCCTCACGTTTCTGGCGCAGAATTTTGTCATTCCTTCCGGTTCGATGGAGAAGACCCTGCTTGTGGGCGATCACCTGATCGTGGATCGCATTACGCTTGCACCAGCGGCAAAGTGGATGCCGCTTGTGCATTATCGTGAACCGAAGCGGGGCGACATCGTAGTCTTCATCAAGCCGGTTCCGGATGGAACGGATTCCGATGGAAATCCCATCTACAACTTCCTTGTAAAGCGTCTGGTCGGCGTTCCTGGCGACCATCTTCATTTGCGCAATGGAGTTGTGATCATCAATGGCGTCGCACAGTCCTTTCCTTATGCGCAGCCGACCACCCCGGAAAACTTCACGCCCTTCCTGGACGATTTTCCTTCGGAGCCGCCTCCAGACAGTCCAGATGTGCCCGATACATGGTCCAAGGTGGAGTTTCCCAAGGATGTAGTGAACGGGGATCTGGTAGTGCCTCCGGGAATGTACTTCATGATGGGCGACAATCGGCACAACTCGCTCGACTCGCGCTATTGGGGATTTGTTCCGCGGCAAAACATAGTAGGGCGGCCGTTATTCAATTACTGGTCATTTAAATCAACCGATGCGGACTACCTGCAAACCGGGCTTGGGAACAACCTCAGGTGGCTCGGCCATGTGGTTCTTCATTTCTTTTCAGATACCCGCTGGAGCCGCACCTTCCACGTGACCCGCTAAATTCGACGCGGAGTCCGTTTACTATCAGAAATCATGACGGAAGAAGACCTTCAGCCACGGACGGGTAATCGAAGAATACTGTGGCTGGTTTTGGCCATAGTCATCTTATTGATTGCCGGTCTTCTGGTGCCGCCGTATATCTCCATCAGCCGCTACAAGAGCGGGATCACGGCGCTCATGTCACGTTCGCTGGGCCGCCCGGTCCATCTTTCGTCCGTGAATCTTCGGCTGCTGCCCTGGCCCGGCTTTGTACTCGACAACCTGACAGTGGACGCCGATCCATCGTACGGCAGTGAGCCTGTATTGCATGCAAACACGGTGAAGGCCTCCATACGCCTGTTGTCGCTCTGGCGAGGCAAGCTGGAGATCGACTCGATCAGCGTAGACGAGGCAAGTCTCAACCTGGTGCGCACAGCGCAGGGAACATGGAATCTGGACCCGCTTTTCCGTTCTGCCGCCGCACGTGTGCGCCCCGGTGGAGCTGCTACATCGACGGAGAGCCCGGCGCGACTGCCCTATCTGGAGGCGACGAATTCGCGTATCAACTTCAAAGATGGGCTGGAGAAGCTTCCATATTCGCTGGTGAATGCCGATCTCTCATTCTGGCAGGAAAAGCCCGGTGTGTGGCGCATACGGCTGCGCGGTCAGCCCGCGCGTACCGATGTTGTTCTGGACCTGGCCGATACCGGTGAGGTACAGCTCGAGGCAAGCCTGCACAGTGCCCCTGAGCTGCGGCAAATGCCCATTCTCCTCGATATGCAATGGCGGGACGCACAGCTCGGACAGTTGAGCCGCCTTCTCATTGGTTCAGATCCCGGCTGGCGCGGGGACCTGAAGGGGCAACTGCACCTGGAAGGAACACCTGACGCCGCAAAGGTGACAACGCGCCTGAGCGCGACCGGCGTTCATCGCGCGGAATTCGCACCCGCCGATCCGCTCGACTTCGACGCTAATTGCGGATTTCAGTACAACTACTCCAGACGCACGGTAGACAAGCTGGCGTGCGATTCTCCGCTGGGTGATGGCCATCTGCATCTTGAAGGCAGCCTTCCGGGCGATGCGCCAGCGAGGTTGACGCTCAAGGTTGACCAGATTGCGATGCAGGCTGGACTGGATCTGCTGCGCACAATCCGCAGCGGGGTTTCCGATGATCTGAAAGCGCAGGGAAGCGTGACGGGCACGCTGAACTATAACCCCACTGAGGCGCAGCCCGCTGTAAATGCCAAGTCAAAGAGCTCCGCGGCTGCGGCTGCAAAGGCTGTGCTGGTTGATCCCTTTACGGGAAGTCTGAAAGTGAAGGGTTTCTCTCTCAGCGGCGGCCCACTGGGCCAGCCGCTCAAATTTCCCGATTTCGAGCTGCAGCCGGTGATGGGCGAGAGCCCGCAGCCGATTGCGTTAAGTGCGTCCGACAATTTGAATGCCGGAGGGCCTTCACCGCTCTCGATCACAGCGAGAGTGGGACACACAGGCTATACGCTCTCCCTGCAAGGACCGGTTTCCTTTAACCGCCTGCGAGAGTTTGCGCAGTTGGCCGGCGCGGGCAACGTCGCAGGACTGGATCAGTTGTCAGGAGATGCTCCTGTACTGAACCTGAGTGCGCAAGGGCCGTGGCTGCCTTCTGAAGAAAACCTGATTCCGGCCGATCGAAGTCAGCCGTCTGTTTCGATGACGGGGAAATCTCCATTGCCGACCACG
>JAGWSG010000098.1 GCA_028876335.1 Acidobacteriota bacterium | reverse complement strand
GTTTGCTCTGCGCGCTTCCCGGCACCGACGTACGCGTAACCGTTGAAGGCAAGCGCATCAACATCAGAATCTTGTGAGGCAACCATGCGTCAACAGCAACAAACCCTCCTCGCTCTCATCGCAGCCGGCCGCATCACGGCAGCCGAGGCTTTACGACTCGAATCCATATGGGCTGCGCGGCGTCAGCAGGTGCTTGAAGTCTTCGGTGTCATTGCTCTCTGCGTCTTGGTCCTGGTTGCTCAGTCCACACAGACCACCGCTGCGGTTCAGTCATTGGGACACAGCGCCATTCATCTCATCCAACACGTTGCAGGAGGTGCGCGATGAACGAAAACAGAAAGCAAATTCTTGAAATGCTCGCGGCAGGCAAAATTACCACTGATGAGGCCGATCGCCTTCTGGCCGCATTAGAGCCTGAAGCAGCCGCATCCACGAGCTTTGGTTTCGGTGCCAAAGGCAGTGCGGACTTCGCCACAGCGGTGAAAACCCGCGCCAAATACCTGCGTGTCTTGGTTGAAGCCGATGAATCGATGACGGGGATGAAGGGGCCAACCACTGTGAATGTCCGCGTTCCCATGCAACTGTTGCGTGCTGGAGTCCGCCTTGCATCTCTCATTCCCAAGCAAGCGCATGACCAGTTTGATCAGGCTCTCAATCAGCACGGTGTTCCGCTCACGCTCTCGCAAATCAAGCCGGAGAACCTGGAGGAGCTCATCGACCACCTTGAAGACCTCACTGTCGACGTCGAAGGGAAGCAAGGGAACACCACCAAAGTACGCGTCTTCTGTGAGTAGACGCGCCGGTCGAATGTTCGCAGGGACGCTGGGGATTCCGGGCCGATCCCCGGATTGACTAGGCTTTACGCAGGGGCTTGTTCATCGGAACTACCTGTACCGTTACATCGCGCACTTCGGAGAGGAACTTGTTCAGAATGGAGCCATGCACCAGAATGTCCCACCGCGTGCGTGCCGATTGGCCAAACACCACGTGCGAAATGTTCTCCTGCTGCGCATAGCGTACAAGCGCCTCTGACACATTCTTGTCCGTCAGGTTCACTACCTTCGCGCCAAGATCGCGTGCCATGCGCTCGTACTCATGCAGCCGTTCCATTGCCTCTGGATCGCTGTTGCGCTTGTCGTCGAGTCGCGTCACATAGACGGCAAACCAATTTGTCGACAGTCTTCCCGCGATGCGCGCGCCCACGCGCAGAAGCCGTTCCGTCCCCGGACGGGTACTCAGGCACACCATCACCTTTTCAGGAATCGGCGCCTGCTCAAGTCCCTGTGTCCGCCTGTACTCTGACGCTCGATTGCTCACCTGCTCTGCGGTCGTGCGCAGGGCAAGCTCGCGCAGCATGTTCAGGTTGCCTTTGCGGAAGAAGTTTGCCAGCGCCGGTTCCACTTTTTCCGGCGTATAAATCTTGCCTGCGCGCAGACGTGACCGCAGCTCCTCAATCGTAATGTCAACGTTGATGATTTCGTCGGCGCGTTTGAAAAGGCTGTCCGGCACCGTCTCGCGAATCACCGTGTTCGCCGAGCGATTTACCGCATCGTTCAACGTCTCAAGGTGCTGAATGTTCACTGCCGTCATCACATTGATGCCGGCGTCCAGCAAATCCAGTACATCCTCATACCGTTTGCGATTCTTGCTTCCTGGCACATTCGTGTGTGCCAGCTCGTCCACAATCACCGTATCCGGATGCCGCGCAAGGATCGCATCGAGATCCATCTCCTTGAGCTCGACCCCTTTGTACGGAATGACCCGCTCCGGGATGATCTCCAGATTGCCAATCTGATCGGCTGTCTCCTGGCGACCGTGCGGCTCCACCAGGCCAATCACAATGTCCACACCCTGCTGCCGCTTCAGTGCGGCGTCATTCAGCATGTGATAGGTCTTGCCCACGCCCGGGGCAGCGCCAAGGTAGATGCGCAGTTTCGCGGGCTCTTTGACGTGTTCCAGTTCAAGTTCTGCCATTGCTCAGCCCACCTCCACAGGGTGGTGCTTCACGCTCACTGTTGCTACCGGCAGCGTAAACCGGAACGTTGTTCCATGCCCCACGCGGCTCTCCACCGCAATCTGTCCGCCCTGCGACTCCACAAACCGCCGCACCAGCGCCAATCCGAGCCCGGTTCCTTTATCCGACTGAGTGCTCAAACGGTCAAAGATCGTGGCCAGCCGCTCAGCCTCAATACCGCTGCCTGTGTCCTTCACTGTGAACTGAACAAAGTCCTTAATCTCTTCAGCTGCGAGCAGTATTTCGCCGTCTACCGGCGTATACCGAAGCGCATTCGAAATCAGATTGTCGAAGATGGATCGAACTGCGCGCCGGTCTGCCTGAATAAAAGACAGATCCGCGTACGCCGCCACATCGATGCGCACATGTTTCCCGGCTGCCGTCTCGACATGCCGGTCGCGCGCCTCATTCAGGATTGCCAGCGGTCGCATATTTTCCGTATGTAGTTCGCGCTTGCCTGTATCCAGTTCGGCTACCTCAATCAGATCGGCCATCAGGTCATCCAGCTTCTCTGAGTCCTGGCTCGCGTTGGCCACAAGCTCAGCCTGCAGCGGGGTCAGGTCGCCGCCATATCCCTGTCCAATTGAATAGAGAGCCCGACGCAGTTGCAGCAGCGGATCGCGCAGCTTACGGCTCGCCACGCCAATAAACTGAGTCTTAAATCGGTCCGCGTCCTGCAGACTCGTCACATCTTCCAGCGTCGTTACCGCGCCCAATAGCCGGCCCTCGGTGTCGCGCATCGGCATGGTGCGCATCCGGTAGCTGCGTTCCAACTTGCCAATGCGCATGGGCAGCAGTGCCGCCTCGCCTTCGCCTGCCACTGCCTTTTGCATGGAGATCGCATCCCGAATTGCGCCCAGAATCTTGTCGCCCCCCGGTGTATTCGTCAGCGCCATGCGATCCGTCGCATCCGTGCCGAGTAAGTCCGTTGCCGCCTGGTTCAGCTTCAGCACGTGCCCCTTCGCGTCGGTCACGATGATCGGCTCAAAAATCGATTGCAGCACCGCGTCTGACAGTTGAAATTCCATCTGTCTGCGTCCTGCCTCGGTATCGCGCAAGTCGCGCAGCCGCAGCGCCACACGGTCCAGCTCCGCCGCCACAATACCGAAGTCGTCGCGGCTGGACCACTCCACCCGATGCTCCAGGTTTCCTTGGCCAATTAGCTTCGCGTCGCGCGCCAGAATCTGCACCGGCCGCAGCACCACAATGACCATCGCCGCCTGCACCAGCACTGCCACCACAACAAACGCAATCGCCAGAGGCAAAACGCCCCCTGCGGCCAGCGCACCGCGGGTGGCGGCAACCAGACCAATCAAAATTGCGGTGACAAGAAGGCAGCCAAGTAGCAGGCGCTGCGTCAGATTCAGCATCGTCAGGACGTCCCTATCCGATTCTGCCAGAAAAGGATGGGATGCCCCAAGCCGAAGCACGCGCGGTCGGCGCATTCTGAGACGAAGACGGCGCGCTCTGGAGACCAGATACCGAGCGGCTCACACTTCCTCTGCCTGCGTCTTCCGCAGGAAGCTTGCACACCGAGTAGCCACCCTGCACAAATGGGCATACAAGCCCCGCCGGAGCAGTCCCGTTTATCACAGTCCAACTTACTGCTGGATACTGTGTCTCCAGCCGCTTGAAATCCGCGAGTGAAAAGTGATTGAGACCGTTTGTCGCTTCAGTCATCTGCTTCCATTCCGGTGCCAGGGCAGGGAACAGCGAAACCACGCCGCTGTCCTTGTAATAGTCCGCCAGCGCGGAACGTTCTGAAATCGAACGAAACCCGTGCGTATCCACACCAGGCTCAAGAAAGTAGCGCGAGTCCACCGCAAATACTGCGTTCTCCGGAGTATTTTGCCGCACCCAAAGCAGTGTGTTAATCCATGCATTCTCGCTCTGCTTCGCGGGCCACTCCACATGTGGGCTTGCAGGGTACAACATCACATCGGAAATTCCCAAGCCCACTGCGGCGGCCAGCAGAGCGGCAATGCCTGCCCAGCGCAGCTTTCCCGTGCAAAACTCACCCGCAACTCCACCCAGCAGTAAGATGAGCACAAGTGTGATCAGGTGGAAGGTCCGTAACGGTTGCAAACGCACAAACATCTCAAAAATGGTTGAGCTGGACAGAATTCCCGCTGCCAGTATCGATAGCATTCCAAATGGAATCATGGCGAAGCTCAGGCACGCAAAACTGTCTGTCGTTTTGCGCAAACGCGACCGCCAGAACCACCCCAGAATCGCCAAGGGGCCAATCATGCCCAGCCAGTGATACCAGGCCCACGTCGACAAAAAGAAATAGTCGCGTGAAAACAATGCTTCTCGATAGGGGCCGGTTGCCGGTCCAAGATGAAAGCCGCCAGGAAGAATCAAGGCAAGAGAGGCCATTGCTGGCGCAGGCTCCAGGGAGCGAGCCCGTATGCGCCGGTGTACCAGGATCACACCCATCAAAAACAGCAGGTACACCGCCATCTGCGGATGCACTGTCGCGGTCAACGCTGCTGCCACTCCCGCACGTACAAACCTGCGCTCCAGCAGACTCGCCAGCGCAATCAGCGTCAGGGGTGTGGACATGGACCGTGCAGTAAGATACGGGTCCATGAGCAGCAATCCTGTATTAGTTGCGGGCATGGTCAGCACAGCCATTGTCAGCAGCACTGCACCCCATCGGGCACGCGTTGATTCAAAGCACGCCTTTGCCACCATCCAGCACGCAATCGCCATCGCGTAGAGTGTCAGCACATACCACAGTAAAATTGCCCAGTCTGCTGAGAGCCCGGTTGCCATTGCTGTCCACGCAACCACAGGGCTGAACAGCGAAAGGTGTCCATGTGACAGAAAGAACTCAGGCGCAAAAGGATAAAGAGCGGGATGAATCAGCTTCTTGATGGCCGGCAGGTAAATCTCACTGTCTTCTACGCCAAGGTGATAGCCGTGCAGAAAGAACGTCGCCACCGCCACAATCGCAAGCAGCAACAGCGGTGGCCGAGAAGATGATCTTGGCTTCGTTTTCGATTTAATTCTTGATCGATGCCAGACCGATACAGAACTGGAAGATTCCGGCTGTGGACTGACCAAGGTATTGGGCACCACGGATGAGGTGCTCGAAGTTGGACCCATTGAACCTGTTAGACGCAATAACCCGCGATGAAGTCAACCTCGTCTGCGGTATCTCCCGTGAGGCCTTCCTCTATTCTCATTGCTCCGGCCCGGATTTGCTAGTGAAGTTTTCGTTAGAGAGAGTGTTTTTTCTGCTATCTGCGGTATTCGGCACACCGATAGCAGCCTGTTATGCCAGCGGCAATCCAGCCCCGCTGGCGGCGGATAGTCCACCAGCGCCCAGTCCACGCCATAGTTCTCCCGCAGCCGCTCAAAATCCGCGAGCTTGAATTGTTGCCAGCCGCGTGTTGCCTCCACCGCCTGCAGCCAGTAAGGCGCCAGTTCCGGAACCTGGGTCGATACCACGCCATCCTTGATCGCATCCGCCATCTGGCTTCGCTCCGCCAGGGCACGAAAACTGTGATAGTCCTCGCCTTCTGCAGCCATATAGTACGGATTCATTACAAAGAACGCATTCTCCGGTGTGTTCTGCCGTACCCACTGGAAGGCTTGCAGCCACGCATTCTCGCCTTCATCGCCCGGCCGCTCAAAGTGAGGGCTGGCCGGAAACAAGGCAAGCTGCCCCGCGAACATTGCGCCGTTGATCACCACCAGATAAACGGCCCATCGAATCAGACGGAAGTCCAGAAAGTGCTCCCCAAGCAGGCATCCGCCCAGCAAAACCATAAACAGATACACCAGGTGCAGAAAGCGCATCGGCTGCAGCGGCGTAAAGCGCACCAGCGCCGGTGTGCTCAACATTGCGATCGCAAAAACAAACTGGAACACTGCAAATGCAGTCACGGTCAGCGCCACTCGTGCCAGCAGTCTCTTCCCATTTCGGTGGGCATAGCGCCATAACAGATAGAACAGTACAACAGGCGCAAGAGCACCCAGCCACTCGTACCATGTCCACTTTGTCAGGAAAAAATACCGCCGCGTATGCAGTGCTGTGTTCCATGACGCGCTGGGCGATTCAAACACCCAACCCAATGGCGTTACGAGCGCCATGCTGCCCCGCGGTACGCGCAGATGGAAGCATAGCCATTCATAGGCTGGATCCCACAGCATCAGGATTAGAATGGCGCAAAAACTGAACCCGAATGCCGCCATGATCGGATGAAACAGAAACCCCACCAGAAGCAGCAGAGTGGGCACAATCCGTTTTCCGGCCAGAATCCCATCCACGGCAAGCAGAATCAGCGCGGTGGCAATCAACCGGGGATGCAGATACTGGTCGGCAATTGTCAGTGCCGTTCCCGCAACGGGCAGCGTAAACATCGCCGCAACCATCGCCACCCCGCCCCATGCGGCCAGCGGATGCTTGAAGAGCCGCTCGCCGATCCTGAGGCTGGCCCATAGAATGGCCATCAGTGCCGCAAACTGCCACAGCAATTCGGCCCAGTAAATCGACATGTGCGTGGTGTCGACGAACCATGCCATTGCTTCGTCAAATACAGTAGCCTGCAGTTGAATCTTGAAAAACGAAGCATCGTGCGGATAAAGAGATGGGTTCAGGTCGGATTGAATGGCGGAGAGGTAAACTGCGTCATCTTCAACGCCGGGATGATAGCCCATCACGGCTAGACTGAGAGCTGTAAACAGTGCAATCAGAAAGAAATCAAGAAGGAAAGGTCGTCTCACGCGTTGCGTCCGCCCATGGTTAGGAAAGCTCGGCCGTTCTCCCGCATGCGTTCATCGTACGCGCACGCACCTGAGCCATCCAATAGAAGCCTTGCACTGCAGCCGTCCATTTCTGTCCGGAAAATCGCCGTTGTAATACCTACGCTTCGCGAGGCAGGCAGCATTCATCCCCTTGTCACGCAGGTTATCGCCGAGTTGGAGAAAGTCCCTCTGCCGTTTGAAGTCATCGTCGTCGACGACGACAGCCGCGACGGTGTCGACGTTGCCCTCGCGCCGATCATCGCATCCGACTCGCGCGTGCGCCTTCTTATCCGTACCGGAGAGCGCGGCTTGGCCGGCGCCATCCTTCACGGCTGGCGCTCCACGGATGCCGAATTCCTCGCCGTCATGGACGCGGACCTGCAACATCCTCCGTCGCTGCTGCCCAAACTTGCCGAAGCGTTGTGTTCCGGAAATGACCTGGCCGTAGCCAGCCGCTACTGGGAGGGGAAGTGTCTCGATGGTTGGCATCCGGTGCGCAGGCTCATTTCGCGCACTGCCATTTGGGCAACCGGTCCACTGCTTCCGCGTTCCCTGCGTGTATGTGACCCCATGTCGGGATACTTCTGCGTGCGCAGAAGCTGTATGGACGGCATCGAATTTGAGACGAAAGGCTTCAAGCTTCTGCTGGAAATCCTCGTTCGCGGCCGTATCCGCTCCCTTCAGGAACTGCCTTTTGTCTTCGGCCATCGCACCGCCGGCAAAAGCAAAGCCGGCCCGCGCGTCGCACTTCATTACTTCCAGTTGCTCCGCAAACTCTACCGGCTCCGCTCCACGGCAAAGCTCGCCCTTCGGCAAGCCCCCGCAGACTGAGGATTGGCCGTACCTAAAGCTGGAATGCTCACCAGGTTTCGTGCGAACGATAAGCGAGCCTCTGCCTCACCGCAGTTTCCGAGGGCTCGCTCCATGCAACACAACCCAACCGCGAGTCAGCGCCGCCGCAGCCCATCTCTGCTCTCTGAATTATGAAGCCTGTTTCAACGATATAGGTTTACATCAAAATTCGCTCGATTTGAGAAGATTCGGGCTTTTTCGCAATGAAAAAGGCCACTATTGTTTGGACAATTGAGGAGTTCCTCGCCAAACCGCACTCAAATCCCGAGAATAATGTGGCGGAATTTCTCCATCGCCATTTGCAGGCAGAATTCTCCCGGCAATCACCGGTAATAAATCACAAAAAACTCCCGGGAAAATCCAGGCATTTGGGCGGATTGTTTTCTGGTCCCTCAGCCTGATTGGCCATTCCCTGATCGCTGCTTCTAGATATGAGGCAGAAGTGAGCGGCAGAGCAGGAATCCGCCCACGCCGAGAAAGAAGACCAGCGCCATGCGAATGCCCGGCTCGCGGTTAACTTCTGGAACCAGGTCACTTGCGCCCACATAAAGCGCGACGCCGGCTGAAACAGGAAGGCCAAGTGAAACCCAATTTGGCACAAGTTCAATCGCCAGAACGCCCACCACTGTAGCTCCGGCCAGTACGACTGCGGACCAGAATGCGGCTATACGTCCCAGGCCGCTGGCTAGCATAACGGAAGCCATGGTGAAACCTTCCGGCGCTTTATGGAGAAAAATAGCGAAGAATATGAGCCAGCCGAGCCTATGGGAAAGCACGAAACCCGATCCGATGGCGACGCCGTCAAACAGAGCGTGCGCGCTCAGGCCAGCAAGCACGGAGTAACCCCTGCGTGCATGGAGGAATTCGTGTTTGTGGGTTTCCGCGCCGAAGTGAAAGTGCGCATTGATGGTGTGTTCCAGCAAGTGCATGGCACAATAACCGGCCATGATGAGTACCGGCCCCAATTCGGGGCTGATTTTGATGCTTTCCGGGGTCATTTCGAGCACTGCGGTCGCCATCAAAAAACCGGCTCCCAGCGCCACGAAATACCGCAGAAACCGCTCAACCCCCTGCGCCCGAACCAGCACCAGGCCACCTGCAATATCGGCAAGTGCAGCCAGTAAGCCCAGCAAAATGGAGGTTTTGAGCATGGTCTTTCCTGAAGAAGCCGGCGCGGCGCATTCGCGCGCCGCGGAACCTCTTCGATGATACAGGAGTGTCTCCGCGCACAATGGGGCGCATGACCAGGTGGCGGGCGTGACTAAACGTGAGCCGATTCAGCGTGTGCGACGAGGGCGACTGAGGCGATGCCGAGCAGAAGGATGACCATCTCAACATGCTCGCTGCGGTTGTGGAGTTTGTTGAAGTCGGCGACAGCGGGATTTTGCGCTTCGGCCAGATCGATGGCACCGCCGGCGGCTACGCGGTCGCGCTCCATGGCCGGAATAATCACGTACTGCGAGAACGCGGTGAGGCCGAGCATGAGCACGATGAGGATCATGGGCGCCAAAACCTTGCGCGGCTTATAGATGTTCCACGCGGGAGCCAGCGCCAGCAGAGCCAGCGCAACTATGCCCGAAACTAGTCCCATGCCATGCAGAATGCGCAGCAGCGAGCCGACAATGCTTCCCGCTGAATGCGTATCTCCAGCAAGGTTTCCAAAGGTGATGGCGGCAACAACAGGGAAAAAGATTTCCGCCCCAAGCCACACAATGAGCGCCAGATAGAGCAAGGTACGGAGCAATGTCTTCATGCCAAGAAGAATACTAGAAGCAGGGAACAGGGAATGAGAGAACCTGCAGCGTATGTGGCGTTATCGTCTATTCCTGCGAATGTTTGGAGAATGCGCGAACAAGGAATTTGAAGGACGATACCCCGTTTATGGATTCATAGCGCCAAACATAGCCAATTTATTCATGAGCAAATGTTCCATCTCCTAGCGCACTATTCCGCTGACGGACGGTCTGCCGATGAGGCGTTCGATGCGTTCGGAGATGGGCGGGTGCGTGGAGAAGAGGTTCATCAGGGTTTGGCCTGAAAGGCGAGGCTGCATGATGAACAGGTGCGCAGTGCTTGGCGAAGCGACAAGCGGAATCTGTTTGCTGCAGGCTTCGATCTTTTCAAGCGCACTGGCCAGCGCGTAGGGGTTGCCGGTGAGTTCTGCGCCTGTGTGGTCCGCCTCGAACTCGCGCGTACGCGAAACCCATAGCTGAATCAACATGGCCGCGAACGGCGCGACGATGAGCATGACGAGCGCGCCAAGTCCACCACCCTCGCGGTCGCGGCTGTTGCCGCCGTATCCGCCGAAGAGTGCGCCCCAGTAAGCAATACGGGCAAGGATTGTGATGGCACCGGCGAGTGTGGCGGCGATGGAACTGGTGAGGATGTCGCGGTTTTCGACATGGCCGAGCTCGTGCGCGAGAACGCCTTCGAGTTCCTCGTCATTGAGCAACTGGAGAATGCCGTGCGTGACGGCGACCGAGGCGTGCTGCGGATTGCGGCCGGTGGCGAAGGCGTTGGGGGAATCCGTGGGGATGACGTAAATCTTCGGCATGGGGATGCGCGCCTTCGCGGCAAGACGTTCGACGACTTCGTAGGCGCGTGGCAGTTCCTCGCGCGTGACGGGCTGTGCGCGATAGGCGGCGAGGGCGATCTTGTCGGAATAAAAGTAGCTGAAGAAGTTCATGCCTGCGGCGATGGCGAAGGCGATGATGGCTCCATTGGTGCCACCGAGATATTGGCCGACCAGTATGAGCAGGAGGGTAAGAAGGGTTAGAAGGAACGTGGTCTTGAGTGCGTTCATTTCTTTGTTTCTGGCGATGTGCTGCCAGCCTCTAGCTATTTGGACGCGGATGGGTGGTCGGAGGACGCTTTTTGAAGTGGAAGGGGCAGGGGTCATGTGGAGGTCGAGGTAGCAACGCGGGTTCAAAATCAACCGCTGGCTCTGCGGGCAATGAAAAACCCCATGTCCGAGCTGCAAGGACATGGGGTATCCAGACTTGTGGCCTGTTTAGCTGTTGCGTTTGAGTGCGCGCTTGAGGACAACTTCGAGCGCGGCTTTGGTTTCGGCGTATTCTGCCGGGCTGAGTGAGCCGGAGAGCTTCTCGGTTTCGAGGGCGAAGAGCTCTTCTTTGAGCGCGCTGAGCAGCACGTTGTTTTTGGCGGTAGAGCTGCTGGGCGGCGCGTAGGCGGTGGCAGCAGCGCCGTGCACTACGGGTGTGCCGATGGCGTGCGGCGCGGGTGTTGCGCCGGCAACGGCTGCTGCGCCCGCCGGTTTGCGGAGCAGGAAGGCCGCGCCCGCTGCGAGCACGATGGCAAGGACGCCGAGGATCCACCACTTGTATTTGGTCAGCGGATCAGGAGTGTTGATGGGTTCTCCGATGCCGCCACCGGGTTGGCCCGCGTTGGCAGAGGTCTGTGTGCCGCTGGTCTGCTGCTCGCGCGGCATGGAGCCGGTGCCGGAAACGGTGAACTCAAGCGGCTTGCCGGGCACGGCGTTGCGCGCAACCATGGTCTGCACGCCGGGATCCTGCTGCACGGACTGGAAGGTGGAACCGGATCCTGCGGTGAAGGTCATGGACTTGGGCAGCAGCACACCTACACTTTGTGCGG
This sequence comes from Acidobacteriota bacterium, assembly GCA_028876335.1. Lineage (GTDB taxonomy): Bacteria > Acidobacteriota > Terriglobia > Terriglobales > Acidobacteriaceae > Telmatobacter. The sequence goes on along the minus strand of JAGWSG010000098.1, from coordinate 7,960 downwards.
GCAGCGTTTCGCTGATGTGGAAGGTGTATTGGCCGGAGGAGTAGGGCAGGTCATAGCTGACCTGGAAAAGCGTGTCCTTGTCGCCGCGGTCAGGCTCAATGGGGGTGGCGAAGGCGTAATGCCCCTTCGGGCCTACCGGATCGAGCTTGACGCCGGTGGGCAGGCCGGTGGGGCGCTGCGCGGCGGCGGCGGTGATGGTCGCGTCGGGCGGTAGAACGATTTCAAAAGTGTGCTCGCTCCACTCGGTCCGGGGCGGCGAAGACTGGTTGTGGACGAAGAAGCGCTCGGTGACGTGCAGGCCGCTGTTGTCGGCTTCGATTTCAAAGACGTCGGCTTCAATGGAGACGCCGTCGACCTTGGAGGCTGCGTCGTAGACGTCGATGTCTCCTGAGCCTCCGCCCTGCGGCGCGGCGATGAAGTAGGTGGCTCCCTGGTGCGTAACGCGGATGAGGTGTGGCGCGGTTCCAGGGAAGGTGAGCGAGTACTGGCCCTTGGCATCAGTCTTAGTTGTGCCCTGCACGGCCATGCCAGCCTGCACGTCAATGGCGACGACAGTGTCGCCCGCGGCGGGTTTGCCTGTGGTCTTGTTGGTGACGATGCCGGTGACGGTTTCAGCCGGAAGGGTGGCGGCTATAAAGAGGAGTGCCGCGGCAGAGAGAAGAAGGCGAGAGGCTTTCATAGCTTTGTGAGTTCCTGTGAAGTAATCTGCGAGTTGAGATTTGCGCATAGACGTGGTTGAAAATAAGAATCTTAGATTTTGTGAAGGCTGAACAGTCAGACCTGCTGCAGATGATCGATTTCAGCCAATAGCTGGGCGGTTTCATTTTCAAGCAGGGCACGCTGGGCCTGGAAGTCTTCCTCAGGATATTTCCCCGCGCGATACTCGAAGTTCAGGTCTCTAAGATTCTCATATAGCTGGTCTTTACGCTCGAGCAGGAAGTCGAGGCGTGTCTTCTGGCGCTGGGAGGCGAATGAGTTCTCAGGCCAGAAGGTATAGAAGAACAACACGACAAGCAGGATGGCACCCATGATGAGGCCGGCGGATTGCGACATGGCTAGTTGTCTCCTTCCGCGCCGGTTTCGCGGCGGATTCGTTCACGTAGAGGGTCGAGTTCTGGAGTGGCTTTGGCCTCAGCGGCTGCTGCTGCTGCGTCACCGGAGGCGCCGATAGACCAGCGACGGACAAGAAGGATGGTGCCGAGGAGTCCGGCGGCAAGGACGGCGAAGGGAGCGATCCAGGCGACGAGATTGAAGCCCGATTTCGGCGGCGCGGCGAGTACGGTCATGCCGTACTCATTGGCAAATTTGGTGAGGATTGCCTGGTCGGAGAGTCCAGCCTGAAGGTATTTGCTGAGTTCCTGCAACATGGCGGGCGAGGCAGGGCAACCGACATGGTTGCACTCGCCGAGAAGCTGGTTGCAACCGCAGCCGCACATGAGGCGATGGTTGAGGTCGTTGTAGCGGGCGCTGGTGTTGGAGGCACCGAGGGAGAAGCAGACGGCTATGGCGAGCAGAAGTGCCTGCGTCGATTTGATCCAAAATGAAGAGCTACGAAGAAATCGCATTAGTCGCCTCCCTTCAGCGCGGGCTCGCCGGGTAAGGCGCTTCGAACCGGAACGCGCAGCGCGGCGGTGGCGGGCGTGGCACTGGGCACGAGAGCGATAAATGTGCCAAAAACAATCAGGACAACGCCTGCCCAGATCCAGCCGACGAGCGGATTGAGGAAGGCCTTGATGATGGGCTGCCCCGTGTCAGGGTTCGCGCCTTCATAGACGACGTAAAGATCCCACTCCGGCGTGGAGTGGATGGCGACCATGGTCTGCGGCTGCTGGCTAGCAAGATAGACGCGCTTCTCGGGAGTCATCTGGAAGGCGCGCTTGCCGTCAACCATCACGTCGAGCATGGCGTACTGCGAGTCGTAGTTGAGGTTCGAGTCCTGCGTGAAACCCTGGCAGATGAGCGTATAGGGACCGATGGATATTTTGTCGTGGAAGCCCATTTCGCTTTCGATGTTCTTATTGAAAGCGGCTCCGGCGAGGCCGATGACCACGATGACGACGCCGATGTGGATGATGTATCCGCCGTAGCGGCGCGTGTTGCGATGCACCAGCGTGAAGACGGCGGAGAAAAGATTGCGCTTGGTTTGCCGTGCAATGACAGCGGCACCGCGAAGGAACTCAGAGACGATGGCGGTGAAGACTGCCGCTGACATGGAGAAGGCGACGAGTGCGTAGAAGGCGCCGGGGACGAACTTGCCGGCCTGCCATGGGTGGTCGCCTGCAACGAGGCATACGATTGCGGTGACCCAGAACATGATGACAGGCAGGATGAAGTTGCGCTTGATGGCCTTCATGGAAGTGGAACGCCAGGGTAGCAGCGGTCCCACGCCGGTGAGGAAGAGCAGAAAGAGTCCGATGGGAATGGCGACACGGTTATAGAACGGCGCGCCTACAGTGACCTTTGAGCCTTCTACGTATTCGCTCAAGATGGGGAAGAGTGTTCCCCAGAGAATGACGAAGCAGGCAGTGAGAAGGACGAGGTTATTGAACAGGAAGCTGGACTCGCGGCTTACGAGCGACTCAAGGCGCTGCTCTGATTTCAGATGGTTGCGGTTTAGAACGTAGGTGAAGATGCAGACCGCCAGCACGATGACCATGAAGACGTAAAACCAGCTGCCGATGGACGATTGCGCGAAGGCGTGCACGGAACTGACGAGGCCGGCGCGCGTAAGCAGCGTGCCAAGCAAGGTGAGCATAAAGGTGGAGAAGATGAGCCAGACGTTCCAACTCTTCATCATGCCCTTGCGCTCCTGCATCATGACGGAGTGCAGGAAGGCAGTGCCGGTGAGCCATGGCATGAAGCTGGCGTTCTCGACGGGATCCCAGCCCCAGTAGCCGCCCCAGCCGAGCACGGCGTATGCCCAGTGCATGCCCAGGAAGATGCCGAAGGTGAGGAACAGCCAGGTTACGAGCGTCCAAACGCGCGTGATGTGAATCCACTTTTCACCCGGGTAGCGCATCATCAGCGCGCCCAGCGCGAAGGCGAAGGGAACGGTGAATCCCACGTAGCCCAAGTAAAGCATCGGCGGATGGATGACCATCTCAGGATATTGGAGCAGGGGATTGAGGCCGTTGCCGTCCGCTGGAATGGCGCCCTTGAACAGCGAGAACGGGGGCACCGCGAAGTTGAGCAGTGCCAGAAAGAAAACCTGCACCGCGGCGAGGATAGTTCCGGCGTAGGCGTAGAGCTTTACGTCTGTCTTATGGCGCAGGCGCAGAACAAATCCGTATCCGGCGAGCAGCCATGCCCACAAAAGCAGCGAGCCTTCCTGACCGCTCCACATGGCCGCGAACTTGTACGGGGTGGGGAGGTCGCGGTTGGAGTGTTCGAGGATGTAAGTGATGGAAAAATCGTTGGTAAAGACCGAGTAAACCAGCGCAAAAACGGCAGCAGATACGGCGATAAAGCTGGCGATTCCAGCACGACGGGCAGTGTCTGCCAGGCGCTCCGGAGAGATAGCCAACTGTCGCCCTGTAGCGATAAAGCGGAGAGCTACGGTACCTGCGAGGAAGTTGTATGCGGCCAATGCCAACGCAACGATAAGTGCAAAACTGCCAAATGTGGCCATGAAGACTCCAGCATTATTGTCGCATCCGAGAGCTGACGCCCTTGGAATGCCCGCAAATCTATTGTGCGTCCATGATATGCGCGTGAATTGTGATTGGCCTCACACTTGAGATGGATGGGGCGGGGCAGGGAATCGGGCGGAGGCATGTAATTTCATGCGAAACATGACAAGCCCCGGCTCCTATACCTCTACCGTCAATACACTATGCGACCCAGCCGGCAAATCCATCGTCATCCTCGACATCCCCAGGCGGACGATAGAGTTGACCGACGAGCAATCCATAGATCTATCTGATGATGAACCAGGACTTCCAGACGGAGGCCGAAGGCAAAAGCTAACCAGAACGCGCCAAACTCAGCTCCATGCAACTGCCCACGTGCTTCGTCGGAAATCGCGGAGGGGGGACACCTGCTCCGTGCTTGCCAGGCGGCCAGAGCCAAGAATTCAACCCTCACCGTTCCTGTACTCCAGAATCTTCTGATCAGGAAAGATAAACCCCGCGCCTCTGCAATTGGAATGCGCGTTGAATAAAAAATGCGGCCGGACAAAAATACTTGTACCGGCCGCTGCCATAAGCAACCACCAATTCGCTTAATTCCCGCCAAACAAGTCCGACATCAGTTTTACGTCCTTGTCGGCCGCGTGATTCAGGTAGGGAAGCCCAAATCCCGCATCCAGTGTCTTCAACAGTGAGAAATGGTTGTACTTCACAGCACTCGTCTTGCCCGTCGGTGCGTAGCTCGTGTCCACAATCGCTACTACCTGGTTCGGCAATGAGCTGTAGTCGTTCTCGTCCCACACCACAACGATCACGTTGTTGCCGTGCTTCCACGCTGGGGACGCCTTGATCGCATCGATCAGCGTGTGCAGTCCGGCATCTCCCTGTGCAATTACATTTGCGTCCACTGAGCAGCCCGGTCCCACTTCGCTTGCACCGCGCGCATGCTGGTCATGGCACTGATTCGGCGCAATAAACGCCAGATCCGGTACACGCCCGCTGGCCAGGTCCTTGTACAGTTGGTCAAAGCCCACCATCTGCTTCAGGCTCAATCCGTGGCGCTCGCCCTTCTGTACGCTGGCAAAGTACGCAAACGGATTGTGCTTCACCGCATAGAGCTTCGGCATTCCTGGCTCCTGCTGCGTCACGTCAGAAATCAATCCGTCGCTGTAGTTCACGTTGTCGGCGCCATAGGGTGGCAGGTTTTCCTGGTAGGACTTCCAGCTCTTGCCCCGATCCACCAACTGATCGGCAATCGACTCACCAACCGTCCAGGCAGATTTCAGCGGATCGTTGTAAACCGGTGCTGTTGGAGTTCCCTCATTCGTGGTATCCACAGCAACCGTCGCCGCGTCCATACCCGCTCCGGCGATGGGGCAGGTTTTCGTCGTAGCCGATTCATCTGCTACTACCTGCGATTCAATGTTCGGCACGCAGTTGGCGTCATGCCAGTCCGGGGAATCGTCATTCTCAATTCCGAAGTTCGACCCACCCACAATCTCCAGATAATTCGTCAGACTCGGGTGCCCTACACCAAAGTAGTTCGTCGCAATGTTGGCCGAATGCGCATAGCTGTTGATGAACGGGGCATTCGTGTTGCCGATAATCTGCCCGTAATAATGGTTCTCCATCAGGATGACGAATGCATGATCCAGCCGTGGAATGCTGTGTTCCCGCTCTTGAGCAACAGCGCTGCCCAGCGCCAGAGCAAGCAGGCAAACAAGACTAATGGCTCTCTTCAAGGTCATTGATTCAGTCCTCTTTCATTGGGAAAATCCGCGTTGAATGTCGTTTGATCTTCGGCCGCCCTCAAACCGCGCGGTCGAGATCCTGAACGGTTCGTTCCATGCTGGGCAAGTTGCACTACAGAATCTGACAACTGCGCAACGAGCCTTCGCACGCGACTATAGGCGCGCAATTGAGAGCGCCACGTCAGAGCACGGTTACATGCCAATGAATTTGTTCGGCAATTGTGAATAGAGTGTGGATGCAGCAATGTTGCCCCTACGCACGGACAACAAAATTAAAGCCCCGTCGGAAATCATCCACCGGGGCTATGCATTCCATATTCTTTGACCACCAGTGCGGCGAACGAGCGTCCGCCGCACCCCAGGTGCCTACACCGCCACCGTCAGCACACTATGCGACCCGGCAGGCAACTCCACCGTCATCCTCGACCCCGCCTTCGGCGCATCCAGCTTCGCCGGCACAACTTTATTCGGATCGGCAAATGTGTTCACCGCCTTCAGGTCCTTGCCGGTCAGCGTCTCAAAGCTCACCACCCGCGTCGGCGTCAGGTCATGCCACACCAGCTCCAGCTCGCGCGACTTTTCCAAATCGCGATTCAGCACGAACACCGTAGCCGTCCCCGCCGCCTTGTCCCGCGTAATCACCACGTCCAGGTACGGCACCTGCCCAAAGCCCGGCGCAGGCAATCCCACGTCCTCAATGGGATGCCCCAGCTTCTCCACCGCATAGCTCGGCCCCATCTGCAATGTGTCCAGCACGTCGCCATGCCCATGCTTCAGCGCCCACGCATACGGGTAATAGATCGTGTTGCGCAGAATCCCATTCTCATTCGTCATAATCGGCGCAATCACATTCACCAGCTGCGCCAGGCACGCCACCTTCACGCGGTCTGAGTGACGCATCAGCGAGTTCGCGAGCCCGCCCACCAGCAGCGCATCTTCCAGGTTGTACGGCTCCTCCAGCAAGTGCGGAGCCTGGGTCCTGTGCCCATCTGTAGCATCGCCACCCCGTGCTCGGTACCACACATTCCACTCGTCGAACGACAAGAACAACTGCTTGTCTGACCGCTTATGCGCCCGCACCACATCGCACACATCAGAGATCTCCTTAATCTGCCGATCCATCGCCAGATTCATGGCCACATAGATTTGGCTGTCGTGATTGGTCTCTTCCGTGTTCCCCCAGTAGCGATGCAGAGAAATTCCATCCACCACGTCGTAGCACTGTTCCAGTACTGTCCTATCCCACTCGATATACGTCGGCATGAACGGCCCGCTCGAACCGCACGCAATCAGCTTGATCGTCGGATCCACCGCACGCATTTGCTTCGCCGCATCCGTCGCCTTCAGCCCATACTCGTGCGCCTCCAGATGCCCAATCTGCCAAGGCCCATCCATCTCATTGCCCACACACCAGAACTTCACATTGTGCGGCTCCGCATATCCATGCGACTTTCTCAACTCACTCCACTTCGTTCCGCCCGGCACGTTGCAATACTCCACCAGCGCCGCCGCATCCTCCGCGCCCGCCGTGCCAAAGTTCAACCCGAACAGCGGCTCCGTTCCCACCTCGCGCGCCCATGTGATGAACTCGTTCGTCCCAAATTGATTCGTCTCGATCGTGTTCCACGCGCGGTCCAGCACCGTCGGCCTCTTGTCCTTTGGCCCCACCCCATCCAGCCAGTGGTAGCCCGAAACAAAATTTCCGCCCGGATACCGCACAATCGGCACGCCCAACTCGCGCACTTCCTTCATCACATCCGTGCGAAACTCGTTCTTGTCGGCAAACTTCGACCCCGGCTCATAAATGCCCTCATAGATCGCGCGCCCCAATTGCTCCAGGAAGGACCCGAACAACTCATGACTCACCGGCGCAATCACGCGGTCTGAATCAATCTCCACCCGCGTCGGCCCTGCAGCCTGTCCAATCGCAAATCGGCCCAGCGCGCCGCTCGCCGCCACCGCAGCACCAGCCTGCCCCGTCGTCCTCAAAAACTCTCTCCGCGAAACCTTCTTCATCGCTCAGCTCCTTCGCTCATTTCAAACTCGCTCGAATCGCACAGCCCTGCATATATGCCGCTCGACGAGGTCATGCTCCAGGATTTAGTAAACGTTTGCTCGCCAAAGCATAGAAACACCCCTCTTTCCTTGTCAAAAGCTTTGCTTGCTCGCGCCATCCATCTTCGCCCCATCTTCGCCTTTCTGCTACAATCCCAAAATGGACTTCCAGCTCGTCACCCCCTACAAACCGCGCGGCGATCAGCCCCGCGCCATTGACGAGCTTACCCGCGGTCTCGCTGCCGGCGAGCAGCATCAGGTCCTGCTCGGCGTCACCGGCTCCGGCAAGACATTTACCATGGCCAAGGTCATTGAGCAGTCCAACCGGCCCGCTCTCATCCTCGCCCACAACAAAACTCTCGCCGCCCAGCTCTATCACGAGTTCAAGCAGTTCTTCCCCGGCAACGCAGTTGAATACTTCGTCAGCTACTACGACTACTACCAACCCGAAGCCTACATACCCGCCGGCGACCTCTATATAGAGAAGGAAGCCACCATCAACGAAGAGCTCGACAAGCTCCGTCTCTC
>JAGWSG010000097.1 GCA_028876335.1 Acidobacteriota bacterium | reverse complement strand
GCATGTGCCGCAGCAATGTCATTGGAAATTCTCCACATCACCAAGCCGCTGCACACGCCTGAGAATGTACCAACGGCAGACGCGAGAAAGAAGCGCAGCCAATGCCCACCGGATAAGAGCGTTGAGAAGGCAGTCATCAGAGCCACGACCACAAGCGGAAGCCAGAACGGGAGATCACTTCTCGGCACAATGACCACAGGCCACCATGCAAGTGCCACACCGGCTCCAGCCAGAACGATCAATAGACTGCTCTTGCTCAATAGGGACTCTCGTGCGCACTATAACAGACGCGCACAGTTCGCACATGTAAGTAGATAGGACCTTGCATGCCGTCCAGCCGGTTGTGGTTGTATCGTCGATGAGTGTCCAGAAATGCCTGCAACTGTGCAGAAAACATAAACTTCGATGCCAATCAGCAGCGGCGCGCCCGGTTGGTCGGCCATGCTGACCTATGAAAGATTTTCGCCCGGGATTTCGCCATTTCGCACCGAATGTGTGGCATTTTCGGAGTTCACTCGCGGCAGGATTGCAGCTCCAACCCGTAGTTGCTGGAGCAGAATATTACGAAGTGGTAAATACCTCTAAGTGGGATGTCCGGTTCGGTGAGCTCGCGGATATTTCTGCGCCTTCGCGCCGTTCCAGCGGTGGCACGTTTCCACCATATGAGGTGGTAGCAAAGCACGATACCGAGCACGAACACCGATCTCTGATGGGATCACTTGTCCGGAAAACGGGCATACCTGATATCTGCGCGTGGTCGTACGTTGTTGCCGACAAGGCGGATCACTGATTGAAGACTCAAGAGTGCCATCGCGCTGCCGCCTACGGCGCGGCGATTTTGTTGGGGCTGGGTTCCCAGGGTTGCGCGCTTCGCGCTTCACCCTGAGCTATTCTCGCAGCCTCCCTACGGGAGGCGTTTGTGGTTGGGGTGCGGTGTTGCCGGGCCTGAAGGCCGGACAATTTTGTGGCACGCTAACCGGGGCCTGAAGGCCCCTGCTCCCTCCCTGATTATGCTGGCGCCTGTTGGTGCGGGTAATGGTCTGTCTATCCCACTCATGGCTCCAACCACCCCAAAATGCAACGTCCACATTTTGGGGACCCCGGCAATGCGCGATGAACGGGCACAGTGGATTTGTGGGTGGGAAAGATTCGATCTTTCCCACATCCCAACTTCACGGATGTGGGGCACCTGTGATCTTTCAAGAGGTTGTCCATTCGATCAAGACCGGAGAAGCTGGTTTTGTCGAGCAGCTAGTGACTACGGAGAGACCGAATGGAGTATCACAAGAATGCCCCGTGGACGGCTGTGAGTCGAGAGCGGGTGGCGGGTTGGGAGTTGATCTATCCCACATCCCAACGCCAGGGATCCTTCACTCCGTTCAGGACAGGCTCTCCGCTTTACTGCGGGGGCGCCCGAGATTTGTGATTTAAATGCTGCGTGTTGGGGCTGAAGTCTCATGCTTTTGGCGAGTGGCTGCGGCCCGACTAAAGTCGTGCCCTTTTATACGGCGATACTTTCAGCCCCCTTCACTTCCGACGTCTGAGCTGCATGGTCACAGGGACCTGAGCGCATTGAGTTACGGAATAGTCTTTGACACGCGACATTACCGGGTGGTAGGGTTCAGCCTCCCCTAAAGCAAGGCAACCACCCAAATCTGTTTTTCAAGGAAGATTATGAAAAAACTGAATGGCATCAGCGCGTGCGCTCTTGTGTCGTCAATCGTGCTCGCACTTCCCTGCGTTGCACAGCAGAACCCCTGGAACGGCTCCTGGAAGATGGATCGCTCCTCGCTGAAGTATGACGGTCCGACTTTCTCTGTGGCCACGGATGCTACAGGGTTTACTGTGACGCGCGAAGGCAAGGCGGGGCCGAAGCTCACTTGCGATGGAAAGCCGAATCCACCCGAGAATGGGACGACAACGACCTGCAACAAGACGGGCACCGGATATGCGATTGAAAACTCACGCAATGGCAAAACGGTGAGTAAGGTGAAGATTGAAGTGTCGCCTGATGGAAAGACGCTGACCCGGACGATTCACGTAACGCCGCCCGAGGGAAGCCCCTACTCCATGATGAATACATCGAAGCGGCTTGCAGGCGGACCGGGCTTATCCGGTACGTGGAAGGAGACAGGCTTTACGGAGTCGCAAGACACAGGCGTGCTGAGCATTATGGTGAAGGGCGACAGTATTGCTTTCAAGGAAACGGACACTGATAAGCCAGTGACCTGCAAGCTGGATGGCACGCCGACGAAGATTTCAGCAACGCGGACGATGAGTGTGAGGCAGGAGGGATCGCACACCTTGAAGGTGACCTACAAGAACAACGGCAAAGTTGCCCGCGCAAACACGTTTGTGCTGAGCGCGGATGGAAAGACGGTGAAGGAGACGGATATTACGCCGGCGCCATCACCATCGACGATGACCGTAATGTTCCACAGGTAAGAGGGTTTGCGCTGAAGCGTAAGGACAGGCCCGCGTGGCATGCAATTGCGGTGCATTGCATGCAGCGGGCTTGTTGGTTGTGTGGAAAGGGTTAGTCTGGCCCGTTCCCCCCGCTGCGATGGATGGGCAGGCCGGGCGAGTGCGGAGAACAGTTACCAGTGAGGCGTGACACCTGTCACTGCCTGGGGAATGGCGGCGGCTCAAAGCTGGAACGCATCCATCTGGATAACCTTTGCAGGAGAACTCTTTCATGAATCGTTTCCGCGCGTATCTTTTCGGTTTCGCCATACTTGCTTTTCTGTTTGCGGCTGCTGCTGTGCAACCTGCACATGCTCAGCAGGAGAAGCCCACGCATATTTTCCATCGGCTGATTCCGGCCGGGGATACCTGTGCCACCTGCCATACGAAGATTTATGACCAGTGGAAGGCCAGTCCGCATGCCAAGGGCGGCGTTGAATGCACGGTGTGCCATGGTGAGACGACGGACAAGGACTTTGCCGGCAAGCCGGGGTTGGGTACGTGCGACACCTGCCACGGCGACCAGGTGGCGCAGCTGAAGACCGATCCATTTATGAAGGGCAAGACCTGTGTAAGCTGCCACCAGGCGCACGTTTTTGTGGAGCACAAGAAGGCAGCCACGGAAGAGCAGAAGTAAGTAGACTGAGCGATTGCCTGCCGGCGACGGCGGCTGGTGCTATGGCGCTGAGTGCTGAGGACAGGTGTCGTTGCCGGCTTCAGAGCTATAAAAGGCCAATGCAGAATCAGGTTCTGCATTGGCCTTTCGGTTTGAGGTGGCATCCAATCCACTGACAAGAGTGGCGCACCACTTTCTCAAAAATAACTACTTCTTTTTTTAGTCCAGCCCGAGGATTTTGCGGTTGCGGGCTTTGTCTGTTGCAGCGCCGGCGAAGTCGTCAAAGGCGCGCTCTGTGACGCGAATGATGTGGTTGCGGATGAAGCGGGCGCCTTCCGTAGCGCCGTCTTCAGGATGCTTAAGGCAGCACTCCCACTCGAGGACGGCCCAGCCGGAGAAGTCGTACTGCGCCATTTTGGAGAAGATGGCGTTGAAGTCAACCTGCCCGTCGCCGAGGGAGCGGAAGCGGCCGGGGCGGTTGATCCAGCTTTCGTATCCGCCGTAGACGCCGGCGCGGCCGGTGGGGTTGAACTCGGCGTCTTTGACGTGAAAGGCGCGGACGCGTTCGTGGTAGATGTCGAGGAAGGCGGGTGCGTCAAGCTGCTGCAGCACCATGTGGCTGGGGTCGTAAAGGATGTTGGCGCGGGGGTGGTTGTTGACCGCGGCGAGGAAGCGCTCGAAGGTGAGGCCGTCGAAGAGGTCTTCACCGGGGTGGAGCTCGTAGCAGACGTCTACGCCGCACTCGTCAAATGTGTTGAGGATGGGGAGCCAGCGGGCGGCGAGTTCGGCGAAGGCTTCCTCGATGAGTCCCGCGGGGCGCTGCGGCCAGGGGTAGAAGTAGGGCCAGGCAAGTGCGCCGGAGAAGGTGGCGTGGGCGTTGAGGCCGAGGCGCTGGCTGGCTTTGGCGGCGTACTTAAGTTGCTGGATGGCCCACTCGCAGCGCGCCGGCTCATTGTTGTGCGTGGAAGCGGGCGCGAAGCCGTCGAGCAAGGGATTGAAAGCAGGATTGGCGGCGACGAGCTGGCCCTGGAGATGCGTGGATAGCTCGGTAAGAGCGAGGCTTTCGCGGCTGAGGATGCCGAGGATTTCGTCGCAATAGGTCTGGCTTTCGGCGGCCTTCTGGAGGTCGAAGAGGCGGGCGTCCCATGAGGGGATCTGGACGCCGACGAAGCCGTGTCCGCGGGCCCAGCGGGCCATGCCTTCGAGCGAGTTGAAGGGTGCCTGGTCGCCGGCGAACTGTGCGAGAAAGATTGCGGGGCCTTGGATGGTTTTCATTGAGTGCTCCAGAATTTTGATGCCGGGCCTGAAGGCACCTGCGGTGCGGCAGCCCTTTTTTCCCGGGGCTACAGCCCCGTTGCTTAATTGGCGAGCTTACCGGGGCATAAATGCCCCTGCTCCCTCCGTGTTGCACTTGCGCGCGACTAGAAGTCGACCCAAGTGCGGGTGCGATTACTTTCAATGCAGCGATCGATGAAGCGCATGCCGCGTACGCCTGCCTCAATGCCGGGCAGTGTGGGCGGGAGCGGATGCTGGTTGCCGTCCTTCCAGGCGATGAGTGCTTGCGCGAATTCACGATACAGCACGGCGAAGGCTTCAAGGTAGCCCTCGGGGTGGCCGCCGGGGAGACGCGTGACGGCGCGCGCGTCAGCGCCGAGATAGCCTGCGGCGGCGTGATGGATTTCCTCAGGGCCGTCGAGCCATTTCACGATGAGGCGATTGGGATCTTCCTGACGCCAGTCGAGCGAGCCGTTTTCTCCGTAGACGCGAAGGCGGAGACCGTTGCCCTCACCGGCGGCAACCTGCGAGGCCATGAGCGTGCCACTTGCGCCGTTGTTCATGTTGAGGACGGCGTTGCAGTCGTCGTCAAGCGCGCGGCCGGGGACGACGGAGCGAAGGATAGCGTTCATGGATGTGGTGCGGAGGCCGGTGACGTATTCAAGCAGGTGAAGCGCGTGCACGCCGATGTCTCCGGTGCAGCCGCCGGGGCCGTTTTGCGCGGGGTCTGAGCGCCATGCGGCCTGCTTCTGGCCGGTGTTTTCGATGGGTTTGGAGAGCCAGCCCTGAAGATATTCAACGGCGAATTTACGGATGGTGCCGAGTTTGCCGCTCGCGCAGATGGCGCGGGCTTCACGGACCAGCGCGTAGCCTGCGTAGGTGTGCGTGAGGCCGTAAGGCAGGTTGGATGAAGCAACGAGTGTTTCGAGTTCAAGCGCTTCGGCGTAGGTGGCCGTGGCGGGCTTGTCACTCATCACGGGGAAGCCCGCAGCGAAGGCGGCTTTGGTGACGGGCAGATGGAGATGATTGGGCGTAACGATGGCGACGAAGTCGATGGCGTCAGGACGCTTGCTCTCGGCTTCGATCATCTCGATGTAGCTGCCATAGGCGCGCGCGGGGTCGATTTTGTAGGCGGCGGCGGAGGCGCGGGAGCGCTCGGGTGACTGCGAGAATGCGCCTGCGGTGAGTTCAATGAGGCCATCGAGTTCGGCGGCGATGCGATGGACGGGACCGATGAATGCGCCGGGACCGCCGCCGACCATTCCCATGCGAAGTTTGCGAGTTTCAGCCATTGCGCGTGCTTGCTCCAGTTTGGATTGATGTTGTTCCGGCACTTCGTTGCCTGGGTTTACCAGTCGGTGAGTGTGCCGTCGAGTTTGCGATTGATGGGGAGATATGCGCGTTGATAAGGATAGGTTGCCGCGAGCTTTTCGTCGAGATCGACTCCAAGGCCGGGGGCGTCACCGGGATACATGAAGCCATCTTTGAAGGTGTAGTGATGCGGGAAGACTGCGTCTGTCTCGGCGGAGTGGGGCATGTGCTCCTGAATGCCGAAGTTGTTGACGGCAGTACCGAAGTGCAGCGCGGCAGCCATGGATACGGGTGAGACATCGGTGGGTCCGTGGCAACCTGTACGAACGGCATAGAGTGAGGCGAAGTCGGCGATCTTTTTGAGATGGGTAATGCCGCCGCCGTGGACCGTGGTCATGCGGATGTAGTCGATCCAGCGATTGCGGATGAGGTCGTGCGCGTCCCAGATGGTGTTGAAAACTTCTCCCACGGCGATGGGTGTGGTGGTGTGCTCGCGAATGGTTTTGAAGTTTTCCTGCAGCTCGGCAGGCGTGGGGTCCTCCATCCAGAAGAGGTGGAAGGGCTCAAGCTCCTTGCCGAGACGCGCGGCCTCAATGGGCGTGAGGCGGTGGTGGCAATCGTGGAGGAGATGGACTTCTTCACCGAATTGCTCGCGGGCCTTGGCGAAGAGTTGCGGGACGTAGCGCAGGTAAGGCTCGGTGGCCCAGGCTGCTTCCGAAGGCAGACCGCGCTCGGCTGGCTCATAGCCGCCGGGACCTTTGGCGACGCCGTAAGTAGACGCGAGGCCGGGAATGCCGCTCTGGATGCGGATAGCTTTGTAACCGAGGTCGATGTGGTGAGCGACGTCTTCAAGCGCGTGATCGAGATCTTTACCGTTGGCGTGGCAATAGACGAGGAGGCCTTCGCGACTTTTGCCACCGAGCAGGTTGTAGACGGGCGTCTCGAGCGCTTTGCCCTTGATGTCCCAGAGAGCCACATCAACAGCGGCAATGGCCGACATTGTGACGGGGCCACGGCGCCAATAGGGTCCGCGGTAGAGGTACTGCCAGATGTCTTCCGTCTGAAAGGGGTCGCGACCGATGATGCACGGGATGACGTGGTCGGTGAGGTAGCTAGCCACGGCCAGTTCCCTGCCGTTGAGCGTGCCGTCGCCGAGGCCGTAGATGCCTTCGTCAGTCTCAATTTTGAGGGTGACGAAGTTCCGGCCCGGCGAGGTGACGTTGACGGTGGCCCGAGTAATCTTCATTGTGGGGCGCGCTCCATCGAGTTGAGATGAGGACTACTGGTTGACGCCGCTGGCGAGGAAGCCGCCATCGACTGCAATGATTTCTCCCGTGATGAACGATGCTGCTTCCGACGCGAGGAAGACGGCGGTTCCGGCGAGTTCGCTTGCCTTGCCGTAACGGCGCATGGGCGTACGCATAAGCAACTCCTCACCGCGAGGTGTGCCGTTGATGAGGCTGGCGTTGAGATCTGTGGGGAACATGCCGGGCGCAATGGCGTTGACGTTGACGCCGGTTTGCGCAAGCTCAATGGCGAGTACCTTGGTGAGAGAGCCAACCGCTGCTTTGCTGGCCGAGTACGCGGCTACGCGATAAAAACCAAGGAAAGTGGTGAGCGATGCGATGTTGATGATACGGCCGTAACCGGCGCGGACCATAGTGGGCCCGAAGACCTGGCTCGAGCGCAATGTGCCGTTGAGATTAATGTCGAGCACGCGCGACCAGTCGGCTTCATCGACTTCAAGCGTGGGCGCTTTATGTGTGACGCCCGCGGCGTTGACGAGGATGTCTACCTTGCCGAATTCCTTGAGCACGGCGTCATGCACGGCCTGAATTGTTTCGCGCTTTTGCACGTCGGAGGTAAGACGTAACGTACGGCGGCCGAGCGCCTCGATTTCCGCAGCGGTCTTTTCGACCTGTTCAGTGCGACGCGAAGTGGCGACGACGTCTGCGCCGGCTTCAGCAAGGCCGACTGCGATGGCGTGTCCCAGACCGGTGGTGCCGCCTGTTACGACAGCGACGCGACCGTTTAAATCAAAGAGGCTGTGGCTCATGGGTGTCTCTCCAGGCGGGAAGCGTGGTGTCGATTTCTTGAAACTGAATCGCTTTGCTTCCGCCGAGAGAAATCTATCACGTTGGGCTATGTACGCGATGGGTATGGAGGGCGCAAAGCATGAATGCGGTGCGATAAAGTAGTTGTTTGGGTTGAGGGTAGAAGTAATCAGCTGCCATGAATCGAATTGAACTTCCTGAACAACCGTGCAGATGGGATTGCCTGAGCTTGGGCGAGGTGATGCTTCGCCTGGATCCGGGCGAGGGCCGCATTCACACAGCGCGCAATTTTGCAGTGTGGGAGGGTGGTGGCGAATACAACGTGGCGCGGGGGCTGAGGCGCTGCTTTGGACTGAAAACCGCGATTGCAACTGCTCTGGCCGATAACGCTGTGGGACGGCTGGTGGAGGACTTCATGCTGCAGGGTGGCGTGGATACCTCGCTGGTGCAGTGGGTGAAATATGACGGCGTGGGCCGCACGGTGCGCAACGGGCTGAACTTTACCGAGCGCGGATTTGGTTTGCGCGCTGCGGCAGGATGCAGCGACCGGGGCAATACGGCCATCAGCCAGGTGAAGCCGGGCGACTTTGACTGGAAGGCGATTTTTGGTGCGCCGAATGGTGCGCGCTGGCTCCACACGGGTGGCATTTTTGCGGCGTTGTCGAGCTCGACTGCGGACGTGGCTGCGGAGGCGATGGACGCGGCGCGTGCGGCAGGAACGCCGGTGTCGTTCGATTTGAATTATCGCGAGTCCTTGTGGAAGGCGATTGGCGGCAAAGCGAAGGCGCAGGAAGTAAATCGCGCGCTGGTGCGCAAGGTGGATTTGCTGCTGGGCAACGAGGAAGACTTCTCTGCAATGCTGGGCATTGAAGTGAAGGGTGTGGGCGAGGACTTTGCTGAGCTGCCGGTGGACGCCTACGCGGAGATGCTGCGTGAAGTGGCGAAGGCGTATCCGAACTTGAAAATGATTGCGAGCACGCTGCGCACAGCGCACACGGCGAGCCGCAATGCCTGGGGCGCGATTGCGCTGTATGAAGACCAGATTGTGCATGTGCCACAGATGGAGATCGACATTCTGGATCGCGTGGGCGGCGGAGACAGTTTCGCCTCCGGACTGATTTACGGAATGCTTGCGGGCAAGCCTGTGGAGTGGGCGGTGCGCTGCGGCGTGGCGCACGGTGCGCTTGCGATGACGACGGCAGGCGACACGAGCATGGCAAGCATGGCGGAAGTGGAACGCGTGATGAAGGGCGGATCAGCGCGCATTGCGCGGTAAAGGACACGATGGCGGAGACGATACAGGAGCGGATTGAGCGGGTAGGATTGATTCCCGTACTTCGCGCCAAGAGTGTGGCGCAGGCGCATGCCGTGGTGAAGGCAATGCTGGCGGGCGGCGTAACCGTAGTGGAAGTGACGATGACGGTGCCCAATGCGGTGAGTCTGCTGGCCGAACTAAAGCGCGAGTACGGCGGCGATGTGCTGTTGGGTTCCGGCACGGTAACGACGGCCGACGAAGCAAAGGCAACGATTGATGCGGGAGCGGAGTTTGTGGTGAGTCCGAGCCTGCACGCAGATGTGATTGCGGCGACCAAAGCCGCGGGCAAGATTTCGATTCCGGGCTCGCTGACGCCGACGGAAGTGATCACGGCGTATCGCGCGGGCGCGGACTACGTGAAGATTTTTCCCTGCTCTGCAATGGGTGGCGCTCCGTATTTGAAGGCGCTGCTGGCGCCTTTTCCGTTTTTGAAGTTAATTCCGACGGGCGGTGTAACGATTGCTTCGGCTGCTGACTTTTTGAAAGCAGGAGCACGCGCCCTCGGTGTGGGTAGCGACCTGGTGAATCTGACCGCGGTGGATGAAGGTAAACCGGAAGTGATTACTGAAGCGGCGCGCAAGTATTTAGAGGTGCTGCGGCAAGCACGGAGTGGGGCTTAACAGTAAATATGGCGAAGTTACGCATTGCGATCCGCAATTATGCAGACTTTACAGCAGCGCTGGGTGAAGAAGCACTGGCTTTTGAGCTGATGAATCCGAGTCATCGAGTTGAAGTTGTGCCGATGGGCATCCACGAACTGTATGACGCAGCATTGACCAAAGGGGGCCTGCGTGACGGAACCTTCGACATAGCCCTGCTGGTGACCGACTGGCTGGCGGAAGGAATACAGGGGGATTCTTTGGAGGACCTGGCGGCGTGGAACCGGCACGCGCCTATTTATGAGTGGCCTGAGGCCTGGGCACATACACTTGTTGATCCGCTGATGTTTGGCGAGAAGCAGGCAGCTCTGCCCTGGCACGACGGACCGGAGTGCCTGGTGTATCGGGCCGATCTGTTTGAGGAGGCGAAGACACAGAAGGCGTTTCGAAAACAGTTTGGGCGCGACCTTGCACCGCCGACGACTTGGGCGCAACTGGAAGAGACGGCGCGCTTCTTCACTAATGCTGCGAGCAATCTGTATGGAACGGTGTTTGCGGGGTTTCCGGATGGACATAACACGCTCTATGATTTTGCGCTGCAGGTGTGGAGCCGAGGTGGCGAACTGGTTGACGGAGAGGGCGTCCCCAAGCTGGACTCGCAGGAAGCGCAGGCAGGTTTGGAGTATTACCGGCGCGTGGTCCGCGATACATCCGCCTGTCATCCAAGCTCACCGGATCTGGACTCCACGCAGTCGGGCGACAAGTTCATGGCGGGCGAAGTGGCGATGATGGCGAACTGGTTTGGCTTTGCGGCGCGTGCCGGGCGGCCAGGTTCTGCTCTGGCGCGAAAGGTTGCGATTGCGCCAATTCCAACGGATGGGGTGCATGAACCTGTGTCCTTGTCTGTTTTCTGGGCGCTGGCGATCGGGACAGGCTCAGCAAACAAAGAGACGGCATGGCAATTTTTGCGCTTCACCACTGAGCCCCATCGCGATCTGGCTCGCACGCATCATGGAACGGTGGGTGTGCGCCTTTCCACATGGCGCGAACCGAGTTTGCAGATACGTATTCCCGCCTATCGTGAGATTGAACGAATTTCATTAGGCGCGCGGCAATTGCCGAGGGGAGAACGGATGGCGGAATTCGCGACGATTGTGGACAATGTGATGTCGCGCGCATTGAAGACGGATGACAGCTCGCAGGCTATTCTTGCCGATGCGCAGAAGGAATCGATGGAGAAAGGATTGAAATTTTCATGAGTACGATGGAAGGCAAATCGAGCGGCGACGCATTCCGGCTGGATGGACGACATGCGCTGGTGACCGGCGGAGCGAGCGGCATTGGTGAGGCAACAGCGACCGAACTGGTACGCGCAGGCGCCTTTGTGTGGATTGCGGACATTAATGTGCCTGCGGCAGAGAAGCTGGCGGAGAAGCTGGGATCATCAGAGGCAATTCATCTGGATGTGACGAGTGAAGAGTCGATTGCCCATGCAGCGGCGAAGCTGGAGAAGCTGGACATCCTGGTCAACAATGCAGGCATAGGACATGTGGGGTCCATTGAAGCGACGGAACCGTCAGATTTTGACCGGTTGATCACTGTGAATGTGCGCTCGGTGTATCTGGTGACGCGCGGGCTGATGCCGCATCTGCTTGCGGCGCAGGAGCGAACGGGAAAGAGCGGTTCGATTGTAAATATTGCCTCCGTAGCGGGCCTGGTGGGCATCAAGCAGCGGTTTGCGTATTGCACGACGAAGGGCGCGGTTGTGGCAATGACGCGGCAGTTAGCTGTCGAGTATCCGAAATCGCTGCGTGTGAATGCAATTTGCCCCGGCACGGTGGAGACTCCGTTTGTGGAGGGTTACCTGGAGAAGTTCCACAAGCATAATAAGGAAGAAGTGCGCGCGGAGCTGCGCGCGCGGCAGCCCATTGGCCGACTGGGGCGACCGGATGAGATCGCTTCGCTGGTGCGGTATCTTGCATCAGACGAGGCTGGCTTTGTGAGCGGCGCACTGATGAACATCGATGGTGGATGGACCGCGGCGTAGAGGCGAGTTCCCTGCTCTGATTTTCTTTTGGATGATACGCGGTTTTCCTGTTGTACGACTTTGATTGGCACGGAGAGTAATTGAGATGAAGCTTGTTTCGTTTTCCCGATTGGATGCACCGGTGGGCGAGGGTGTGATTCTTCCTGGCGCGCTGGTGGATGATGGCAGGCGCGTGATCGATTTGACGTATGAGGCGTCGCACTTCTTCGGCGCGTTGCAGGCGGTACAACACGGAGTGACCGAGGCGAACATTCATGTGGATGCTCCGTCGTATGCGATCGATGAAGTACGACTGCATGCGCCGCTGCAGAATCCGCCACGCGTGTTTGCAATTGGATTGAACTATCGCGACCACGCGAAGGAATCGGGAATGGAGATTCCCAAGTTGCCTGTTGTGTTCTTCAAAATGACAACGGCGATTGTGGGGCCGGGCGAAGCGATTGTGCTGCCGAAGAACTCGACCGAACCGGATTACGAGGCGGAGTTTGCGTTTGTGATTGGCAAGGGCGGGTATCGCATTCCTGCTTCGGCATGGCGCGAGCATGTGTATGGCTACACGATTGTGAACGACGTGAGTGCGCGCGATGTGCAGTTGGCGACTTCGCAATGGTCGCTGGGTAAAAGCTTTCCGACGTTTTGTCCGATGGGGCCAGCGATTGTGTCTGCTGATGAAATTGAGGATCCGCATAACCTGGACGTCAGCCTGACGATTGACGGCGAAACGATGCAGCACTCCAACACGCGCGAGCTGATCTTCAAAGTGCCCGATCTCGTGGAGTACATTTCTTCGATTACGCCCTTGCTGCCGGGTGATGTGATTTCAACGGGAACGCCCTATGGCGTGGGACTGGGGCGGAATCCGAAGCGGTGGCTGAAGCCAGGCGAGACCGTGACGATTACGATTGAGAAGATTGGGTCGCTGACGAATCCGACGGTCGCCGAGTAGCGACACCTCCCTGCGCTTCGTGAGAGAAAGCCGCGCGTATTGCGCGGCTTTTTATAGGCGAAAGAAGGACTAGCCAAGCGCAAGCTTGGGGTTGGCGGCGAGTTCTTCCGGGTCTGGGTCTGCACCGAGGAAGCCATAGAGCGCAATGACGATGAAGCAGGCTAAGGGGACGAGGTAGGAGAGTGCGATTCCCGCCTTGTCCCCGACCAGGCCCATGGCCAGCGGGACAATGGCTCCACCAACGATAGACATGACGATGAAGGCGCTGCCGGTTTTGGTGCGCGTGCCCAGGCCTTTGACGCCGAGTGCAAAGATGGTGGGGTACATCATGGACATGAAGAAGCTATTGGCAATGAGACAACCGAGGCCAAGCCAACCGGGATGCAGGACGGCAACTCCGCAGAGAACCGTGTTGGTGACAGCAAAGAGGCCAAGCAGCCGCGATGCAGGAACGTAATGCAGCAGCCACGATGAGAAGAAGCGGCCCGTGGTAAGCGCAATAAGTGCAGCGGTGAGCCAGTAGCCGGCCTCGCGTTCGCCAATGCCTGTGAAGGTCATGGTGTAAGGAATTTGCCAGCTCCAGACGCCCACCTGAGCACCGACGTAAAGGAATTGCGCCACGACGGCAAGGACGAAGTGGCGGCGACGCCAGAGGGGTTTCGACTCGTCATGCTCGAGGGTGTTACGTGAGTAGTCAAGGCCCGTGTGCGGAAAGCGCGTGAGCGCAATGAGTACGGCCCAAAGAAGGACGAGGCTGCCGAGGCCGAGATAAGGCACGATGACGCGCAGCGTTTCTGAGCGCAGATATGCCTGGTATTGATGCTGGGCCTGAAGGGCGGCGACTTGCGCGGGCTTGAGTTCGATTCCTGAAAAGATGAAGCGGCTGCCGATGAGCACCGCAGTGATGGAGCCAAGCGGGTTAAAGGCCTGCGAAAGATTGACGCGCTGCGCGGCGGATTCAGGGTCACCAAGTTGAATGATGAAGGGGCTCGCGCCGGTTTCAAGAAAGGCCAGGCCGCTGGCGATGACAAAGAGCGCGGTGAGGAAGAAGGCGTAACTCTGCGCCAGTGCAGCAGGCCAGAAGAGAATGCAGCCTGCGCCGTAGAGGCAAAGGCCGATGAGGATGCCGGCTTTGTATCCGGCGCGGCGCATGAAGGCGCCTGCCGGCAGCGCGAGGAAGAAATAGCCGAGATAAAAGGCGAACTGCACGAGTCCGGCCTGAAGGCGGTTAATCTCAAACGACTTCATGAACTGGCGAATGAGGATGTCATTGAAGTTGTTGGGGACGCCCCAGAGGAAGAACAGGGCGGTTACCAAAACGAAGGGCAACATGCGGTCACGCGGAACGAGAGGTGCATGTTGCGAGGAGCTGGATTTGATATCGAGGCCGGCGGTCGGGTCAGTGTGCAAGGTGGAGATCCCCTTGTGATTACCGCCGCGCGGGGCGGGCGGATTCAGGAAATGTGTTGCGTGCAATGCACGGTACGAACCCTTCTATCGGATTGTGCGGTTGTCTGGCAAATGATTGCAGAAGATGCGGTGAATAGGGTGGGCCGATTCGATGCGGGATAATCGTGTGTGTGATGGAACTCAAGGGAACATCTTTCATTGGAAGCAAGCGTGGCGCAGCGGGGTTGACCTCCTTTGCAGCCGTGAACCCGGCAAGTGGTGACGAGCTGGGGCCGAAGTATTTTTCCGCCAGCGTGGATGAAGTGGATACGGCGGCACAACTGGCTGCAGATGCATTTGCCAGCTTTTCCCGGACCAGCGGCAAGCAGCGCGCAGCATTTTTGCGGCGGGTGGCCGATGGACTGGATGCGGCGAAGGATACGCTGGCTGCGCGCGCAAATCTGGAAACGGCGCTGCCGATGCCGCGCCTGCTGGGCGAGACGGGACGCACATCCGGACAGTTGCGCCTTTTTGCGGGCGTGGTGGAAGAAGGCTCGTGGGTGAATGCGCGGATTGATCCGGCGCTGCCGGAGCGGACGCCATTGCCGCGGCCCGATCTGCGCTCGATGCTGCGGCCGCTGGGCCCGGTGGCTGTGTTTGGTGCGAGCAATTTTCCACTGGCGTTTTCTGTGGCGGGCGGCGATACGGCTTCCGCGCTCGCGGCGGGATGCCCGGTGGTCGTGAAGGCGCATCCGGCGCATCCGGGAACGAGCGAGTTGGTGGCGGAGATACTTGCCAATGCGGTGAAGGCCGAGGGATTTCACGAAGGCGTTTTTTCGATGGTCTTCGACATTGGCATTGAGGCCGGCGCGGCGTTGGTGACGCATCCGGCGATTAAAGCGGTTGCGTTTACGGGATCCCTGAAGGGCGGACGAGCTCTGATGGACCTGGCGGCGGGAAGACCGGATCCGATTCCCTGCTTTACGGAGATGTCGAGCGGCAACCCGGTTTTCATACTGCCGGGCGCGCTGAAAAAGGGGCCGACAGAGCTGGCGAAGGGATTGTTTGGATCGTTCACGCTGGGCGCGGGGCAGTTCTGCACCAAGCCGGGAATTGTGCTGACGGCAGAGCAGCCGGAAACAGCGGCGTTTATGGCCGAGTTGAAATCGCTCACTGAACAGGCGCAGCCCTTCACGCTGCTGACGAAAGGCATTGCGCGCGCATACGACAGTGGCACGCGAGGGCGCGGTGAAATAACTCCCTTAACGGCCGATGCTGGAGTGGCGGTATCCGAATATCAGGCAGGCGCGAAGATCTTTTCCGCGACTGTGGATGAATTTGTTGCAGAGCCGGAGCTGGCAGAAGAGATTTTTGGGCCGGATACGCTGCTGGTTGCGTGTAAGTCGACCGACGAGTATATGCGCGCGGCGCAGTCGCTCGAAGGACACCTGACGGCGACGATCTTTGGGACGGACGAGGATCTGGCGGCGCATGCAGAGCTGTTGCACGTGCTGGAGCAGAAGGCTGGACGGCTGATCTTTAATGGATTTCCGACGGGCGTGGAGGTGTGCCATGCGATGGTGCACGGCGGGCCGTATCCCTCGACAAGCGATGCGCGGTTTACATCGGTGGGGTCACTTGCGATTTACCGGTTTGCGCGGCCGGTGTGCTTCCAAGGATTTCCGCAGGCGATGCTGCCGGATGAGCTGAAAGATGGGAATCCGCTGAGGATTCGGCGGTTGGTGGATGGGAAGGCGGAGTGACGGGCGAATCCTGGTAAAAGGAACTCGATGGCAAAACGGAAGGCCCTAAATGGACGCGTGGCGACTGAGGCGGATTCGCTCGCTGGAGAAGTAATCTTCTATATCCCTGACGAACGCAGTGTACCTTACTCATTTGGACGTGATTTGCCACTTCGTGCGTGGCTAGTCGGTGATGAAACTGGTTTCCCACCTCGAACAGAGATTGAAATACTTCAAGCTGAACTTGGTGACACCGGTGATGTTTTAGTCGGATTTATGGTCGGGGAAGACGAAGGTATTTGTATGCTTCACGAAGTTGAACTAATCGACTAAAGCAAATCCCCGCAGTGGCTCGGCTTCGAAAGGATGGCACTAAAGCACTCTCGCCAGCCACTTCCCCGTGTGCGAATGCAGGTTCTGCGCGATCTCTTCCGGTGTGCCTTCGGCGACGATTTTGCCGCCACCGTCTCCGCCTTCGGGGCCGAGGTCGATGACCCAGTCGGCGGACTTGATGATGTCGAGATTGTGTTCGATGACGATGAGCGAGCCGCCGCCGTCAATGAGCTTGCGGAAGGCTGTAAGGAGCTTGGACACGTCGTCAAAGTGGAGACCTGTCGTTGGCTCGTCGAGGATGTAGAGGACGCGCGAGGCTTGTGATGGCTTGGCCGTTGCGTTGACGTGGCGCACCTGCGCGAGATGTGCGGCGAGCTTGACGCGCTGCGCTTCACCGCCGGAGAGCGTGGTGGCCGACTGCCCGAGACGCAGATAGCCAAGGCCGACTTCATCAAGGACGGCGAGCTTCTCAAGCAGGCGCGTGTGGCCCACGAAGAAGCGAAGCGCTTCCTTCACCGTCATCTGCAGTACTTCATGAATATTTTTGCCCTTGTATTGCACCTCAAGCACCTTGGCCTGGTAGCGCGTGCCGTTGCAGTCTTCGCAGGGCAGCTCCACGTCAGCCAGGAACTGCATTTCAACGGTGACGGTGCCATCGCCCTCACAGGTGTTGCAGCGGCCGCCGGGCACGTTGAAGGAGAAGTGGCCCGGGGTAAGTGAGCGGCGCTTGGCCTCGGGCTGTGCGGCGAAGAGCTCGCGGATGAGGTCGAAGCCTTTGATGTAAGTGATGGGATTGGAGCGCGGCGTGCGGCCGATGGGTGTCTGGTCAACGAGGACAACGTCATTGAGTCGCTCAGTGCCGGTGAGCGACTTGAAAACGGCCGACGGATCTGCACCGTCAGTCTGGCCGAGTGCGCGCGCAACGGCGCGATAGAGCACCTGATGCACGAGCGTGGATTTGCCGGAGCCTGAAACGCCCGTGATGGCGACGAGCATGCCGAGAGGAATTTCGACGTCGAGGTTGCGGAGGTTGTTAACGGTTGCGCCACGAAGGACGAGCTTTTCACGACCCGGCGCGCGGCGGCGCGTGGGCACAGGGATGGCGATTTTACCGGAGAGATATTTGCCGGTAAGTGAATTCGGATTTGCTTCGATTTCGGCGAGCACGCCTTCTGCCAGGACCTTGCCGCCGAACTCGCCTGCGCCGGGACCGAGGTCGAGCAAGTGGTCGGCAGAGCGGAGAACGTCCGCATCGTGCTCGACGACTACGATGGTGTTGCCGAGGTCGCGCAGCTCTTCAAGGATGTGGATGAGACGTGCCGTGTCGCGCGTGTGCAGGCCAATGGAAGGCTCGTCGAGCACGTAGAGCGCGCCGACGAGTCGTGAGCCGAGCGAGGTGGCGAGCGTAATGCGCTGCGCTTCTCCACCGGAGAGCGTGGAGGAGAGACGGTCGAGCGTGAGGTATTCAAGGCCAACGGCATCAAGAAAGCTGAGGCGCTGGCGCACTTCATCGAGGATGGGGCCAGCGATCTCTTCCTGCATTGGCGTGAGCTTTAGCTCGTCAAAGAATGCTTTTGCCTTGGCGATGGTGAGCGCGGCTGCCTGGCAGATGTTGAGGCCGTTAAGGCGCACGGCGCGTGCTTCCGCACGGAGACGCTGGCCGCGACAGTCTGGGCACTCGGCATAGCCGCGGTATTTCGAAAGCATGACGCGCACGTGGAGCTTGTATTTTTTGCGCTCAAGCTGCGCGAAGAAACCGTGAATGCCGGCAAAACTTCCCTTGCCGCGAAGGAGGGTCTCGCGGGCTTCGTCGCTGAGGTCGTGCCAGGGCGTGTCGAGCGGAATGTTGAGCGAGACTGCTTGCTTCTTGAGGTCGGTAAACCAGGGGCGGTATTTGGGGCGGTTCCAGGGATCAATGGCGCCGTCGTTGAGCGAGAGGCTTTTGTCGGGAATGACGAGGTTGAGGTCGTAGTCGACGGTGTTGCCGAAGCCCTGGCAGCGCGGGCAGGCGCCAAAGGGATTGTTAAAGCTGAAGAGGCGCGGCTCGGGCTCTTTGCCCGGACGATGGCAACTGGTGCACTCGTATTCGCCGGAAAAGCGGTGGCGTTTGCGTTCTGCACCTTCCTCGCGTGGAACTTCTTCGAAGTAGACTTCGCCAGTTTCGCGGTAAGCGATTTCCGCGGCGTCCACGATGCGCGCGCGGCTATCGGCGCTGACAACAATGCGATCGAGGAGAACAAAGACGGGCAACGTGAAATCGATGTCAAGCAGCGACTCTGGCGTGGAGAACTCGAAGATCTGACCGCGCTGATAAAGACGGTTGAATCCGGCGGCGCGGAGCTCAGTGAGGCGGGCTTTGAGCGCCTGGCTGAGAAGATCGCTGTCATCTTCAGACGCTGGCTTGGCGGTGGCTTTGGTCTTGCGCTTCGCGGGCTTCTTCGTCTCGGTATCGGCGGGTGGCTCTTCCGACGCGTGGCGTACTGGAAAGAGTGCCTGCACGCGAGTTCCCTCACCCAAAGCAAGGATGGCTTCGGCGACTTCATCGATGGAGTCGCGCTTGACGATGCCATCGCAGTGGATGCAGTGGACTTCTCCGCAGCGCGCGTAGAGCAGGCGCAGGTAGTCGTAGATTTCCGTGGCCGTGGCAACGGTGGAGCGCGGGTTGCGCGTAGTGTTCTTCTGTTTGATGGCAATGGCGGGGGCGAGGCCATCGATCTCATCTACGTCAGGTTTCTCGATGCGCTCGAGAAACTGGCGGGCGTAGGCCGAAAGCGACTCGACGTAACGACGCTGCCCCTCGGCGTAGATGGTGTCAAAAGCGAGCGAGGACTTGCCCGATCCGGAAACACCGCTGAGCACGGTGAGTTTGCCGTGGGGAATGGTGCAACTGATGTTTTTGAGATTGTGTGTACGCGCACCGCGGATCACAATCGACTCATTTGCCTGGCTGGCCACAGTCACGAGGGAGCACCGTTAGAGAAAGTGTTGGCCGTTGCACTATGCGCTCAGACGGGCTCAGAGCACAGACGGCCATTCTCTATTATGGCACCACTGCGTGGAGGCACCTGTGGTGGACGCGTGCTTATCGCGCGCCAAGGATTTGCGCGCAAAGTGGAGTAGAGCTTTCATTCCAGTTCGCCGCAGGAACTGGAGGAATTATGCGGCGCGGACGGAAGTGCGCACATTCTCGAAGACAATTGCTGGAATCGTGATACGAGTGTCGGCAAATCCGGCGTTGTCTTCCACTTCCCTGTTGACGACGCTTGACAGCGAGAGAAGTGCTGACGAAGCGCACGCCGGGCACTGCGTCGCGCAGTTGCCAACGTTTTCGCAATCCTGGCAAAGATAGGCGGACTTGAGGGGGAAGTATTCCATCATCGTGGAAGTCATCCGGTCACCTGCCTGAAAGTTCCTGGAACGGCATCGATATCTTCAGAGCGAACAACCAGAGGAAGAAGGACCGACGCTTTCAATGAATCTGAGCTCTGCATGCCTTTTAGATGCCGGCGTGCGTGTCTTTGATTCGTTCCAGACTCCCAGCCTTTCCACTATCGAGATTAGGAAAGATCAAGTTTGTTTTCTATTCCCCATTGGGTGATTTCAAGTCACCAAATCGTGCAGTATAGCTGTTACCTGTTTGAGCATGGAGGAGGTTACCCATGGGTTAACCCTATGATTTGAATGAGCCTGTAAGGACATGCTCGCAGCGTATATTTTTCAGGCAATCGGCTTCAAATGCTGAGCAGAACCGGATCTTGCCCAAAGGACTTGGCTTTTACTCGCTATTTCAAGGTGGCGAAGTGATTGGGCACATCGTTTTTCAAGCCGCTTTTGGGTGGAGCGCGTCCAATTTCCTGCACCAGCTAGACTGATTTATGAGGTGTTTGTGGTTCGTGTGCGTTTTTTCCTAATGTGTGTAGCGGTGGGCGCATGCCCCTTTTGGATGGCGGCGCAGGTTTCCCCCATCCCCCCTGGAGCGCAATCCGTGGTACAGCAGCCGCTGGCCAAGCCGGTAGCGGACGCCGAAGCGGCGATTGTGAAGTCTGATTGGGCGGCAGCGGAGAAGACCCTGGACACCTGGCTGGCAGCTCATCCAGATGATGGGCGTGCACTTTTCGATGCCGCGTATGTGGCAGACCAGCAGAATCGGGAAGACGACGCAGCGGGCTTGTATGGTCGCTCAGTTGCGGCGGAACCCAACTCGTTTGAGACGCGACTAATGTATGGCCTACTGCTTGCGCGACAGGGCAAGCTCAGTGAAGCACGAACTCAACTGGTGGCGGCAACTACGCTCGATCCGGGTGTAGCCGGACCGGCACTGAAGGCACGTGCGTGGCGTGCTCTGGCGCAGATTGACAAGCCGAAACCAGATGGAACGGGCGATGCGGCACAGGCCTCGACCGATTTGCTGGAGGCGCTGAAGCTGAGTCCGGAGACACATGAGGACACTCTGCTGGCGGCGCAACTGGCAGAATCCCAAGGACAATTGGATGCGGCGGAGCAGGCATACAGACGGCTGCTTAAGAACGATCCAAAATCGGCTGAGGGCGAGGAAGGGCTGGCCCACCTGTTGCTGAAACAGAAGAAGTACGGCGAGGCGGAGACGCTGTTGCGCGCGGCACTGGTGCAAAGTCCGGACGACCCCAGTTTGACGGCACAACTGGCGGCAGCGCTGGCGGCACAGAACAAGCCCGAGGCGCTGCCGTTGATGGAGAAGCTGCATACGCAGCGGCCCGGCGACCAGGATATTACGCGGATGCTGGCCGATTTGCGGGCTCAGGCCGGCGATGTGGCGGGTGCAGATGCTCTCGATGTGCAACTGCTCGCGGCGAATCCCGGGGACACCGACCTGCTGGTGGACCATGGACAGAATTTGATACGGCAGGAAAAGTTCAAAGAAGCGTTTGTTGCGTTTGCGAAAGCGACAGAACGGGATCCGGCCAATGGAGACGCATGGAGCGGGCTTGCCTTCACGGCGTCAAAGACGGGGCAGCCCGCCGTGACGCTGCATGCTCTTACGATGAGATCAAAATATCTGCCGGAAGTTGCATCTACCTATTTCCTTTGGGCGATTTCGTACGATACTTTACGTGACAAGGCGCAGGCTATTACCTACTATCACCACTTTTTGGACTCTGACGGTGGGAAGATGCCGGATCAGGAATGGCAGGCAAGGCAGCGCTTGAAGTTGCTGGAGAAGAAGTAGATTTCATAGCAGTATTCGACTTGACCGTTTCAAGCACCCCGGAGGTCCCTCATGGGTCGTTTGACAATGTCGATGTTGGTAGTGCTCCTCGCCGCCTGCGCGCTGCCCGCGCGCGCGTCCGACCCGGACTCTAAGACGATTAACCAGGAAACCATCCAAGCGCTGGAATCCAGGCTGCAACAGGCTCCGCCCAAAGACCAGTGCTACTTATATGCCGAGTTGATTCACCAGTTGACCGAGGTGAGCATGCGGCAATACTCCGCAGGAGAGGTGGACAAGGCCACTTTCCTTTTGCGCAAGGTGCAGGATTTTGCGCAGAAAATTCACCTGATGGTGAGTGACAGGGACAAGCGGCTGAAGAACGCGGAGTTGCTGCTGCGGCATACAGCGTTTCGGTTGAATAACCTGCTGCATGCGAGCAGCTACGACGACCGGGCGCTTGTGGCGCAGACACTTACCCAGGTGAACCAGGCCGACAACGCTGCAATGATGCAGGTGTTTAAGCAGTAGCCAGAGCAACGGTTGCACGGCGGGTACTTCTCTGACATGCTTGCGTGGAAACTGTGTGTGCCGAGCGCACGCGACGGAGGAGATATGCGCGCCGTTCAGTTGATGCTTGTTGTAGCCCTTGGATCGACGCTGGTGAATCCCCTTCAAGCACAGAAGAACAAGGTTGACCCGCTGACGGCTCCACAGATTGAGAAGATTCGCGAGGCGGGCGATAATCCGCCGGAGCGAGTGAAGCTTTACCGCGAGTTCATGCAGGAGCATGTGGACGCGGTGAAGGAGTATGGCGCGAAGGGGCACTCGCCTTCGCGGGCGAAGCGGCTGGACGACGAGTTGCAGTCCGTGGCGGCGCTGGCCGATGAGTATGGGTCGAACCTGGATGTGTACGACGAGCGGAAGGCCGACATTCGCAAGGCTCTCAAGGAATTGAACGAGGCAATTGCCAAGTGGCAGGAAGTGCTGCAGTCGCTGAAGGTGGAGCCGACGTACGACCTGTCGCGCACGGATGCGCTGGCAAGTTTGAAGGATCTGGCAGACCAGGCTTCAAAGATGCTGAAAGATCAGACGAAGTACTTCGAGGAGCATCCAGACCAGAAGGGCCAGGAACGGTATGAGCCGAAGTGATTGTCAGGAGTAAGGGGATGATTCGATAAAAAGCCCTGATTTTTCCGGGGATTTTACGGGATTTATTGCTTGCGATTTGCGGTGGATTTTGATGCGCAAACGGCGATAGGGAGATTTCACCAGATAGATGTCGGAACTTGAGTGCGGTTTAGCGCAGAGTTCCTCGATTATTGACTAAAAAGTGGTCTGCACACTGAGAAGATTTGCTCAAATTTGCTCGAATTTGGGGTGGCGACTTTGGGCGGCCTAGTTTCGCTCGAGCGGTTCAACTTTGGCAGCAAGGGCCGCAATGATTGTGCCCATGCGGGTCCGGTGACTGATTGAGATCGTGTCCATGGCAAACGTCATTCCCAGACTGCCGATGGCGAAAGTAAGGACTGGTCTTTAACGGTAGTCAATCTACCTCTGGATTTCCAAAGGCAAGTTTCCTGCGCCGATTCAGGGGATCTGCAATACACGGCCAGCAAATCATCCTGGTCTCGAAATCCAGATATTTAATGGGCTCAATGGCGGAGGGAGAGGGATTCGAACCCCCGGTACCCTTTCGAGTACAACGGTTTTCAAGACCGCCGGTTTCAACCGCTCACCCATCCCTCCGCGGGTGGGGATGCTGCAATGTTTGTTCAGTTTACCAGCAAAGATGTGTAACGTGTCTCGACATGGAAACGAGGGTAGTGGGTCAGCTTGATTTATGGAACTGGCTTGAGGAGCGCCTTTAAAAGGTAAATCGGGCCTTCCGTGACCAAGCCGTAGACAAGCCCCGCGATTCCGCAGATGCCTATAACACCTGCGCCCAGACCGGAAGCTTGTCTTATGCCCTGGAAACAATCCACATACTCAAATCGGGTTACACTTAGTGAACAGGTTTCTCCAGCCGTGATGTGACGGGCAAATCCATCAAGGAAGGGGAAACTCCCATGCACGCCGAATTTTTTCTTCGAACCAAGCAGCAAGCGTCGCAAAGGCTTCCCGTCTGAAACCAGAGTCAAGCGTGGCCAGAGGATCGTTCACGAAAATAAGGAGCTGAGCGAAAAGCTGGGCCGCAACGATTTGTGCCCATGCCACTCCGGACGCAGATTTCAAGAACTGTTGCATGCGGGGCGGAAGGTACGACGGAAGCGTGCGGAAGCACTATTCAAGATGAATGAAAGGGCGCAACGAAGGTTGCGCCCTGCTTCCTTTGCCGCCATTTTTGCTATTCTCCGAGATGGTGGCCATCGATCTGATTCCCATTTTTGAGCAGGAGTACCGGGCTTTGCGGCCGCGCGCGCCGATGCCGCCGTTTCAGGTGCGGTTTCGGCGGTTTACTTCACTGAATACGACGATCCGGCTGCGTGAGGGATCGATACGGGTGAGCCTGAGTGACCTGCTGGAGGCGGCTCCGGAGAGCGTGCTGCGCGCAATTGCGCATATTCTGCTGGCCAAGCTTTACCGCAAGCCGATCGACCCGATGCACAACGTGCGCTACAAGCGGTTTACGACGTCTGCTGCCGTGGTGAACGCGATGGAGCGGATGCGGAACCTGCGGGGGGCGAAGCGCTACTTTGGACCGGAGGGCCGGTACTACCACCTGAATGAGGTGTTCGACTCGCTGAACATGCGGTTCTTTGGCGGGATGCTGGGGCGGCCGGAGCTGACGTGGAGCGAGGGGATGGCGAAGCGGTCACTGGGACACTACGACGCGGCGCACAACACGATTGTGGTGAGCCGGGTGTTCGACCGGCCGTCAAGCCCGCGGTATGCGATTGAGTACCTGCTCTACCACGAGATGCTGCACCTGAAGCATCCAGTGAAGATGCGGGGGCTGCGGCGGTGCGTGCACGGGCCGGAGTTCAAGGCCGAGGAACGGCTGTTTCCGCAGTTGCCGGAAGCGCTGGCGTTCATCAAGCGGCTGTAATTTTTTTTACCTTTGGACGAGTTTGGGGGATGGAATGAAATCCGTCGAGAAGAAGCGGTGCGCCTGGCCGGGCAAGGATGCGCTGTATGTGGCGTATCACGATGAGGAGTGGGGCGTGCCGGTGTATGACAGCCGGGAGTTGTGGGAGACCTTGATGTTGGAGGGCTTTCAGGCAGGGCTGGCGTGGATTGTGATTCTGCGCAAGCGCGAAGCCTTCCGGAAGGCGTTTAAGGGGTTCGATCCGGCGCAGGTGGCTCGGTTTGGGGAGAAAGACATTGCGCGGCTGATGGCCGATGAAGGCATTGTGCGGTCGCGCGCGAAGATTGAGGCGACGATTGCGGGTGCGCGGATTTTTCTTGAGATGCAGGAGGCTGGCGAGGATTTTGGCGCGTGGGTGTGGGGGCTGGCAGGCGGCAAGCCGGTGATGGGGACGGGCGTGCCGGTGGCGAAGACGGAGACAGCCGAGGCGATTTCAAAGGCACTGAAGAAGCGCGGCTTCAAGTTTGTGGGGCCGGTGATTGTGTACGCGTGGATGCAAGCTGTGGGGATGGTGAATGATCATGCGGTGCGGTGTTTTAGGCGAGAGGAAGTTGGTAGATGTTAGGGACTAGGTGCTAGAGGTCTTCGTCACGTAACACGGAGCGGGTAGGGTCGCGCGGGTCGACGTGGACTTTGATGGTTTCGCCTTTGTAGGAATCGGCCCAGGATTGGGCGTCTTCTTTGCTGCCGAATCCTTTGCTGTAGTCGCCCATTTGCGGTTCTGGATTGCGGTAGGTGTAGGTGAGCGTGGCCAGATAGTAAGAGTTGTCCAGGTCAGCTTTCGCGGATGGGACATCATCTGGAATAAAAGCGACACTCACAATATCTATGACAGCGGAGACGGTTGGCCAGTTGCGGCCGTGAGCGGCTTTGATCCAGTCCTCAATTGTTCCCCAGCAGAAAGCTCCAAGAAGCACGACGACTACTACCAGAAAAGCTACCTTGATCTCAAAGCCGGTGACAGGGCCACCGCCGCTCAGGAGAATACCGGCTATTGACGGGATCATTGTCAGGCTCGATTGCGGATGAACTCTTAGCTTGCAAGAACCCGGCTTTGTGGTGCCGCGCCGGGTGCGGGGTACTATTTGCTTCGAACTTTATCATTGCTTCAAATTTGGAGGCTTGGTTTTGTGCAAGGGAAGCACCGAGAAAAGCAACTGCAGGTCTCTCGGCTGCCCCTTCGCATGGCTCAAGGTTCGTTCGGGATGACATTAGTTGGTGGCGAGGTGGGTTTGAGCTTCCCCACCCAAGCGGAGCTTGGATGAGGCACCCGGCGGGTTATGGCGAATAAATGCCGCGCCGGCCCTAACGGGGCGGCGAATTCTTGGATGGCATTCCCAGGATTGCGCTTGCAGGCGCTCGCTTCATCCTCCACCCCGGCCTGGGCTACTTTCGCTGCGTCCCTACGGGACGCGTTGCCAGAGTCTGGAGCAGGGGTTTCCTGCTCATTGCTGCGCGGGAGATGGGGCACAGCTCTTCTTGTGGCTGGAACGAAGTCGAACTCTCCCATGTCCCAACGGCAGGGACATGGGGCACCCGGTTTCTGTGGATGATCTCACTTCCCGAAAAACGGGTGCGCTTTCGGCGGCATCTTATGCGGGGTGTTCTACGGCGGTGGTTTGGGTATTGACTGTTTCATTGCGGTGGCGGGCCGCCCAGGCCATGATGACGATGCCGGCAGCTACAGAGCCGAGGCTGGCCAGTTGGGCGTTCGAGAGTCCGAAGAGGATTTTGGGATTGCGGCGGATGAACTCGACGAGGAAGCGGGCGAGGCCGCTGAGGACGAGATATTCGCCGAGGATCCAGCCGGTGGGGCGGTTTTTGGCGCCGCGGACCCATAGGTAGAGGCCGATGAGGACGTTGGCGACGAGTTCAAAGAGCGGGGTAGGTTGCACGCGGACGCCGGGGAGCGTGGGCTCAATGCCGTTGGGGAAGGCCATGCCCCAGGGCATGGTGGTGGCGACGCCGTAGCAGCCGTCTCCAGAGAGGAAGCAGCCGATGCGGCCGATGCCGTAACCGACGGCGGCGGCGGGTGAGGCGAGGTCGAGGATGCGAATGGCTCCGATGCCTGCGCGCCAGCCCTGGAGGAGCAATGCGCCGAGGCCGAAGACGAGTCCGCCGAACCAGGCAAAGCCGGCCGAATCCCAGAGGACGGCCCAGCCTTCTTCGCGGAATTCGAGAGGTGTGTCGAGAACGTGCCAGAGTTTGGCTCCCACGATGCCTGCGACGACAGCAATGGCGACCATTCCGGCTGCGTCGGCGTCGATTTTGCCGCGCTTGAAGCCGCGGTCAAGAATGAAGGCGGCGGCAACGGCGGCGAGCCAGAGCATGAGGCCGAAGGTGGGAATCTGATGGGGCCAGAAGGGGATGTGAATATAAGGCAGCATCTCTACGTATAAGTATAGACGCGGTGGGATGAATTCCGGATGCCTGCGCGGCGGCGCGGAGTGGGAATGGACCCAATATTCACACCGGCGAGCTTCCACAAAAGAAACCGTTTGGGCGATACTTGGGGTATGCCGACCACTACTTACCAGGGTCTTGAAGTTCTTTACACACGCCAGCAAATTGCCGAACGGGTTGCCGCGATGGGCGCGCAGATAAGTCACGACCTGGAGGGCGAAAAGCTGGTGATGGTGGGCGTGCTGAAAGGCGCGGCGCCGTTTCTGGCCGATCTGGCGCGCGCGGTGACGGTGGACGCGACGTTCGACTTTGTGGCGGTTTCAAGCTACGGCAGCGGGCAGCGGTCTTCCGGCGCGGTGAGACTGATCAAGGATCTGGATCATCCAATTGAAGGCAAGAATGTGCTGATTGTGGAGGACATTCTGGATACGGGGCTGACGCTTGCGTATCTGCGCAAGATCTTTTTGAATCAGCACCCGAAGACGCTGCGCATTGCCACACTGCTGGACAAGCCCTCACGGCGGATTGAGAAGATTGAAGCCGATTATGTGGGGTTCTCTATTCCAAACTTATTTGTAATTGGGTATGGAATGGATTATGCGGAGCGATACCGGAATCTTCCGGATATCTGCCTGATGGGTCCGGATCATCCGGAGTAAGGCACGGACTGAAGCAAGAAGGTAAGAGATTTCAGTCGTCCGCAAGCTGTTGTTTTCCATTTGCCGCTTAAGTCTTGATTTGTTTGTTTTGCACCCGTGTAAAAATTGCGGGCTGCTTTTGTGCGGTCGAAGAGACACGTACTATACTCGATTTCCGGCGAGGCGCCGCAGGCTGCCCAGCTGCGGAGTCCGATGCAAGAGAGGAGACGCACCGATGAGTGCCATCACGCCGATTCGCGCTGAAGATGTTGAGTTTGACAATGGGACATTCGACTCAGCGGGGTTTGCCGCACAGGCATTGAGCTCATGGCAGGCGCTGGCGGCGGTGATTGACCACACCCTGCTGAAGCCGGATGCGACGCGCGACCAGATTGAAAGCCTGTGCGATGAAGCGATCCGCTACAGGTTTGCGTGCGCGATGGTGAACCCGGTGTGGGTACCGACTGCGGTGGGATTGCTTTCCGGAACGGGCGTGCCAGTGGGCGTGGTGATTGGATTTCCGTTCGGCGCATCACTTGTGTCAACACTGCGGCAGGAGGCTGCCGCTCTGACGCGGCTGGGCGCAAAGGAACTGGACATGGTGATTCCGATAGGCAAGCTGAAGAGCGGCAATCACCCAGCGGTTGAACACACGATTCACGCTGTGGCCACAGTGGCGCAACATCACGGAGCAAAGTTGAAGGTGATTCTTGAGACGGCGCTGTTGAGCGTGGAAGAAAAGCTGCGCGGGTCAGAGATTGCGATTTCAGCGGGCGCGGATTTCATCAAAACGTCGACTGGATTTGCAGGCGGCGGCGCAACTGAGGCCGATGTGGCGCTGATGCGCGGCGTTGCTGGTGGACGTTGCGGCGTGAAGGCATCGGGAGGAATTCGCACACTGGCTGATGCGAAGAAGATGCTGGAGGCGGGCGCGAACCGCATTGGTGCATCTGCATCTGTAAGCATGGTGCGCGAGCTGGGCGCGGAGTAATTCTGCGCGATACGGACCGGCATTATCTTTTAGAACAGAAGACTGGAACCTGAGCCGAACCTTTGCGGTTAACGGGTGGAGGCACTTCCCTGCCTTTGGCGTGGAGAATGTGGGATTGTGCACAGAGCGCTTCCGGTATGATTCCCTTCGACACACATGTGCACTGAGCCAGAAGAGCGAACGATAGAACACGAGTTTGAGGGTGATTACCGGCCTGCGAACCCGGCGAATCCTTTTGCGCATTTGGACCCGGCCAATGTGCGCGTGGAGGCGGCGGATCTTTCGTATCTGGTGCAACTGGCCGATGCGCTGAACACGACGTTGGATTTGCAGACGCTGTTGAATCGCACGTCAGAGCTGGTGCGGCAGATTATTCCCTATCGGATTTTTGCGATTCTGCTGCTGAATGAGCGTACGCGCGAGCTGCGGATGCGATTTCAAATTGGACATACGCCGGAAGTGCAGCGGATGCGGATTCCTGTGGGCAAAGGTGTTGCGGGCGAAGTGGCGCAGACACGCCAGTCGCTGCTGATTAACGATGTGTCTCTTGCGAAGAACTATATCGCCGCGAATCCGGATGTGCGGTCAGAAGTGGCACTGCCACTGATTGCAAAGAATCGCCTGATCGGTGTGATGGACATCGAGAGCGAAGAGGTGAACTACTTCCGTCCGGAGCACTTGCACCTGCTGACGCTGACGGCCTCACGCATTGCGCAGGCGATTGAAAATGCGCGATTGTATACGCGCGTGTCGCGCCAGGCGGAAAC
This sequence comes from Acidobacteriota bacterium, assembly GCA_028876335.1. Lineage (GTDB taxonomy): Bacteria > Acidobacteriota > Terriglobia > Terriglobales > Acidobacteriaceae > Telmatobacter. Next base: position 2,316 of record JAGWSG010000097.1, on the reverse strand, counting down.
GTTGCAGGTGTTGAATGAGATTGCGACGGAGCTGACATCGATTCTGGATCTTGACCCGCTGCTGGATCGCGTGGGGCAATTGCTGCGCCGGCTGATTGACTACCAGATGTTCAGCATTATGTTGCTGGACGAAAAGGGCGAAACGCTGATTACGCGCTATGCGTGGAGATTTGGATATGCGCACGCGCCGATGAGGCGGATTCCGGTGACGAGTGGGCTGGTGGGCGCAGCGGTGCGCGAGTGGCGGCCGATCAATGTGCCGGACGTAAACAAGGACCAACGCTACCTGCCGATGAATCCGGAAACGCGGTCAGAACTGATTGTGCCCTTGTTTCACAAAGGCCGCGTGATTGGCGTACTTGATCTGGAACACACGCGGCCGAACTTTTTTAATGATGAGCACCAGCGTATGTTGACAACGCTGGCCGCGCAGATTGCGATTGCGATTGAGAATGCGCGACTGTACCAGGCGGTTCGACGGCAGGAGCGTCAATTGGAGCGCGACATTGCGATGGCGCGGGAGGTGCAACTGCGGCTGTTGCCTTCCAAAGCTCCGGAGACGAAGAACGGAGAACTGGGTTCGCGATTCCTGCCGGCGCGCACGATTGGCGGTGACCTCTACGACTTTGTGGAATATGACGAGAACCGGACGGCAATTGTGCTGGGTGACGTGAGCGGCAAGGCCGCACCTGCGGCATTGTTTGCGGCCCTGGTGAGCGGTGTGATGCGATCCGCGGCGCTGCAGAAACCTCTGCCAGCAGAGATGCTGGCGCAGTTGAATGAATCTCTGCAGGAGCGAAGGCTTGAGTCACAGTATGTGGTGATGCTGTTTGCGCTTTGGGACGGAGAGACGCGCACTCTGCATGTGGCGAACTCCGGCGCGGTACAGCCGACTGTGTGCAGGGGCAGCAGTTCCGAGGTGGTGCAGGCGGAGGGATTCCCGCTTGGGCTGTTCCCCGGTGCGACGTACGACGAGATCAAAGTCAAAGTGGATCCCGGAGACCTCATACTTTTTATCTCAGATGGCATTACAGATGCGGAAAATGCGCAGGGCGAGCAATATGGTCAGGAGCGTCTCCAGACGTTCCTTTGTTCGCAACGGAAGAAATCTGCGGACGAAATTGCTGAGGCCATTCTTGAAGATGTGGGCCGTTTCCAAGGCGAGCGTGACCGCTTTGACGACGAGACGATTATTGTTCTGCGCGTGAAGTAAGCTGGCGACACTAAGTCGCGTTGTTGAGAACCAGATCAGCCCAGGCAATCGCCTCACTATGACGATGCAAAATCTGCTCCTTATTGATTCCACTGCTTCGCACGATGGCATCACATTGATCCCAGAAGCCCTGCTCGTGACAGTTGATCCAATCAAGCAGGAGCGACTCCGGGCATTGCTGACCGAGCAGAACACTGCGCATGTGGTCGCGTAGCGGAAGTGTTTTCACCACTTCATCCATGCTGATGCGCAGCATGGCAGGAAACATACTGATGAGACCGAGGAGATACTGCTCGGGCTCGCTTTGACCGCAGAGTCCGGCTGCAAGCTCACAGAAGCGGGCACGCTCCATTGCGATTCGGAGAATCTCAGAAGGTTGGTCGCTGTTGAATTCCGAGGCCAGCGCCATGGTGGCAAAACGGCGCGCGGTGTTTTCACCCAGCAGCAGAAGCGCCGATTTAATGGAAGTTACTTCCTGGCGCGTTGCGCAGAGCGGTGAATTGACGAGACGCAGAAGCCGATAGGTGAGCGAGGCATCACACTTGATGAGATGACTGAGACGATCGAGGTCAGACGGGTACTTCTGCAACTCCTCAAGGATTTCAAGATGAACCATGCGATTGGGTGGAATTTTATGTACGGGGACCGGGTCTGGATGAAAAATATAGTTACCCCTGAAGAAATCAAACCCCTGCTCAGACCGCTCGCGAAACTCCCGCTGCCACTCGACATTAACAGCGATGAGACCAATGCGGTTTTCCCTGGCCTTTGCGACCAGCTTGACGCGATCGGACGAAGGCATCCGTTCAGCATCGACCATGAGATAGTCCGCGAAGGGCCAGAAGGGTGAATCCTCAGGGAGGGCTCCCAGAATTGCAGTGCGGTAGCCCTGATTGCGCATATTCCGCAAAACTCCGGTGCCGGCAGCTTCAAGTCCTTCCACTTCAAGCTCAAGTACTGTGTGAGAAGGCGGCAGAGATTTGAGCCACTCCTCGCAGAGGAGATCCCCCTGCATGACGGCCGAGGGGCATTGGACAAAGGCAGGCAATCCACGCGCGATGATCTCCACCTCCAGGCGCATTTCTCTGGAGGCGATGATTTTC
>JAGWSG010000096.1 GCA_028876335.1 Acidobacteriota bacterium | reverse complement strand
CTTCACGGATTGTTGAGTATTAGACATTGATAGCTTTTTCGTTATGCGGAGTTTCCACCAGCATTGTTTGTTGGTTCCTCTGTTGTCTCTTCTTCGGTTTCTACTGGCTGACAATCACAGCTGATCAGCTGTCCGTGGCAGCGCGGGCACTCTTCCCAATCGCATCCGACATGGTGGTAGTTTCCAGGCCGGACACAGCAATCGTGACAACGAGGAGGATCCCCGATCAAGACTCCATGGTGACGTTGACCTGGTGCAGAAGGTTGATTACGTGTTTCACTCCCATATGGGATAGGATCAAATTCTCCATCTATTGTCTTAACGGGAAGTTTCACACAACCGTCTGCCTCATGCATTTCCTGTACACAGTATTCGCAGATAGCCATGTCAATTTCCTCAATAAGACAACTCAATCCCTACTGAAAATGCGCCGTGTTGGATAGGCCGCCGAGCAGAAGCAGGAGCAGAGCTTTCTGCGCGTGCATGCGGTTTTCAGCCTGATCAAAGACGATGGACTGCGGTCCGTCGAGAACGGCGTCGGTCACTTCTGCATTACGCCGAGCGGGCAGGCAGTGCATGAAGACGGCAGAGGGTGATGCCTTCTGCATGAGCGCATCATTCACCTGGAAGGGGCGGAAGATGGGCGCGCGCTTGGTGGACTCGTGCTCCATGCCCATGGAGACGCAGACGTCGGTGTAGATGGCGTCGGCGCCTTCGGCGGCGGCAGCGGGATCCTGCAACAGGCGCACTTCGCAGCCGTTCGCACCAGCGATGTCGCGGGCGAGGGTGACGATTTCAATGTCCGGCGAGTAGCCGCGCGGCGTGGCCACTGTGACGTTGGCGCCGAGTTGCGCGCCGGTGAGCATGAGCGAGTGGCAGACGTTGTTGCCGTCGCCGACGTAAGTGAAGTTGATGCCCTTTGTTGTGCCGAAGTGCTCTTCAATGGTCATGAAGTCGGCGAGGGCCTGGCAGGGATGCTCAAAATCAGAAAGCGCGTTGATGACGGGCACGCGCGCATTGGCGGCCATCTCTGTGATGGTGTCATGCGCGTAGGTGCGCAGCACGATGACATCGACCCAGCGCTCAACGTTGCGCGCGACGTCCGCGATGGACTCGCGCTCGCCGAGTGGGGAGTTGGTCTGGTCGACGAAGATTGCGTTGCCGCCCATGGTGTTGATGCCGGCCTCAAAGCTCATGCGCGTGCGCAGGCTGGCCTTCTCAAACATGAGGACCATCTGTTTGGCATCGAGCGCGCGGCGGTACTCCGTAGGGTTGCGCTTGACGTCGTGACCGAGCTTGAGAATGGCGCGAACTTCCGAGCTGGAAAGATCGGCGATTGAGCAAAGGTCTTCACCGGCCATGCGTGCAGCTGCGGCGAGAATATCGGGATCCTGGTGAACGGGCACGGCAGGCGGCTCCATCATGGATTTGCTAGCCACGGTTGTCTCCTTCTGCCGACTGAGCGGCGGCGTGAGTGGCGTTCTCAGTGAAAATTTCGTCGAGCGAAGCAATGGCTGTATCCACATGCGCACGCTCAAGAATGTACGGGGGGAGGAAGCGCAGCACCGTGTCACTGGTGCAGTTGATGACGATGTGGCGCTTCAACATTTCTGCTACGACTTTCTTGCCGAGATCGGCGGAATCGACTTCCGCGGCGACCATGAGACCTTTGCCGCGCACGTCGACAATGCATTCATGCTTCTTTGCGAGAGCGCGGAGCTTCTGCTGGAAGTAATCACCGACTTCGGTTGCATGAGCGAGAAGGTTGTCGCTTTCCAGCGTGTCAATTACTGCGTTGGCAACTGCGCAGGCCAGTGGGCCGCCGCCGAAGGTGGTGCCGTGCATACCTGCGTGGATAGCGCGCGCAGCTTCTTCCGTGCAGAGGATTGCGCCGAGCGGAATACCGCCTGCGAGCGGCTTGGCAACGGTGGTGACATCGGGAAGGATTCCGTAATGCTGATACGAGAACCACTTTCCGGTGCGGCCGAGGCCCGCCTGAATTTCATCGGCAATGAGCAGAGCGCCGGTTGAGTCGCAGAGTGTGCGGGCTTCTGCGAAGAACTCCTGCGTGAGCGGACGGATGCCGCCCTCACCCTGAATGGGCTCGACGAGAATGGCACAGACTTCGTTGGAGAACTTGGCGCGCAGGTCTTCCACGTCGTTGAGGCGGACAAATTCAACGCCGGGGACGACGGGACCGAAGGGCTCGCGGTACTTGGCCTTGTGCGTGGTGGAGACGGAACCGAAGGTGCGGCCGTGGAAGCTGTGCTCAAGCGCGAGGAATTTGGTGCCGATGGTTTTGCCTTCACTGCGGAGCAGACCGGCGTGCGCGCGAGCGAGCTTGAGCGCACCTTCCCAGGCTTCCGTGCCGGTGTTGGCGAAGAAGACGCGATCAAGCCCGGAGCGCTCTGTAAGCCGCAGCGCAAGCGACGCCTGACCTTCGTGATAGAAGAGGTTCGAGATGTGGATGAGCTTTTTGCTCTGCTCGGCAATGGCCTTCTCAATTGCGGGATGTGCGTAGCCGAGAGCGTTGACGCCGATGCCGCTGAGCAGGTCAAGGTACTTCGTCCCGTTCTCGTCGATCATGTGCACGCCTTCACCACTGACGAAGAGAATAGGATTGCGGTCATACGTGGAGAGAAGCAGCTTGGCTTCCGCGGCGCGAATCTGATCTAGTTTGGTCACGACATTTCTTCCTTTGCGGCTAAGTTCAGGCCACCATCACTTCAGTGCCATAAGAAACACGAGAGGTGCAAAGGTCCGGCAGTGATGCCGCGGCCTCCGCAGGCAAAATGCGCACGCGCTTGACGCCGCTTAAGAGAGCTTCACGGCAGGCGCTGAGTTTGGGCAACATGCCCCCGGTAATGACGGCGCTGGAGGCCATCTCTGCGATCTGATCGATGGAGAGCCAGCGCATTACTTCGCCGTTCGATCCTTTGACGCCTGGAACGTCGGTTAGAAAGACGAGAGCGTCGGCCTTGCATGCTGCGGCGCAGGCGGCAGCCATTTCATCGGCATTGATGTTGTAGTACTCGCCGTCAAAACCGAGGGCCATGGAGCAGAGCACGGGCACGTTGTCGAGCTTCCAGATGGACTCGAGCAGGCGTGGATCGCTCGAAGCAATTTCGCCGACGAAGCCGAGGTCGGGTACGGTCTTTTTCTTGCGCGCGCGGAAGATGAGGCCGTCGCCGCCGGAGAGACCGACTGCAGGCTGACCGGCAGAGCCGAGCGCGGCAACGAGAGTCTTGTTGACCTTGCCGGCGAAGACCATCAGGCCGGCGTCGCGGGTTTCTGCGTCCGTGACGCGGAGGCCGTTGACGAATTCGCACTGTTTGCCGAGAGCCTTGAGCGTTTTGGTAAGCTGCACACCGCCGCCATGGACAACGGCAACCTGGTTGCCGTCACGCACGAGATCAGCGATGGCATGAACGCAGCCTGCAAGCAGGTCAGGGTTTTCCAGTCCCGCGCCGCCTAATTTGACAACGAATTTCATGCGAGACCTTCCGCCTCTCCCCAGCCCTGCATTACGTTCAGGTTCTGCACGGCCTGGCCAGAGGCGCCTTTGAGCAAATTATCGAGACAACTGACAACGACGGCGCGGCGACCATCTGGCGAAAGCTGGAAGCCGATGTCCGCATAGTTGGTCCGCACGGAGTACTGAATCTGCGGAAGGGAAGACTCGTAGAAGCGCACCATGGGGCTAGCCTTGAAGAAGTCGCGATAGACGGCTGCGACGGACTCGTGCGTTTGCGGTGTGCGAAAGCGGACGTAGATGGTGGAGAGAATCCCTCGTGGAATGGGAAGCAGATGCGGTGTAAAGACGATCTGATTGTCGTCGAGGCCGATTTGCTCAATGAGTTCGCCCGTATGGCGATGCGTGAAGACGCCATAGGCGGAGAGATTGTCTGCCGCATACATATAGTGCGTTTTGGCGGTAGGCGCTTTGCCGGCACCGCTCACACCGCTTTTTGAGTCGGCGATGATGCCGCTGTCGAGATCGACGAGTCCAGCCTGCACCAGTGGGCGCATGGCGAGAATGACGGAGGTGGCGTAGCAGCCGGGATTGGCGACGAGCTTTGCCGAGGCAATCTCCGCGCGATGCAATTCCGGCATGCCGTAGACGGCCTGCGATTGTGTGGCGATGGCCGTGTCGGTTTCTTCGTCTTTGAAAGCGTAGACGGCACGATGCGCGCTGTTCGTAAGACGCCATGCACCGCTCAGATCGATGACGCGGATTCCACGGGCAAGAGCCTCTGGCACCCACTCGCGCGACTGCTCATGCGGAGTGGCGAGGAAGAGAATATCGACTCCACTTTCGGCGAGCAAATTCCATGAGAAGGGTTGAAGGCGCAGGTTTCCGCTGCCGTTGTTGTCAGCGAGCTGGGGATGAATTTCCGTAAGGGGAACGCCGCCGCGCGCCGTGTCTTTTTCATCGACGCGACCGGCAAAGACAGGCGGTTTGCCCGCGAGGCGTGGATGGTGCAAGAGGAGGCGCGCGAGTTCAACGCCTGCATAGCCAGTTACACCCATCACCGCGGTTTGAATTGCTTTCGTCATGACTCCAACATCTTTCTGATGCGTGATTCCACTTCCACGGCACGGCGCGTGTCAGGGCAAATAATCAGTACGGTATCGTCTCCGGCAATGGTGCCGATGACTTCGCTCCACTCTTCGTAATCGAGCGATGCTGCCAGAGGCTGCGCGCCACCCATCACGGTGTTGACGACAACCTGATTCATGGCGCGAACCACACGCATTCCGAAGCTTTCAACCATGGCCGCGACGGTGGGCGGGGAATCATCCACGACATGGTGGGGGTTGCCGTTGCCGTTTCCATTTGCGGAAGGGAGAGAGTAGCCACTGGGCCCTTTTGAAAGCTGGAGCTCGTGAATGTCACGCGAGAGCGTTGCCTGCGTAACGGCGAAGCCACGGCGACGCAGTTTGCGGCGCAGCTCGTCCTGGTTGGTAACGGGCGCAAGCGCAATCAACTCGCGAATCGCATTGTGGCGTTCCAGTTTCATCCAGGCCTTTTGGGGCAAAGCTAAAGCGCGGCTCGCAAAAGGCAGCCGCGCTTGCATAAATATACAACCGAAATGTATAACTATGCAAGGCGGGTTCTCCGCAAATTCCAACAAATTGCAACGGAATAGTTGAGGCCGGTCCCTGGGGGCTCCAGAGGCTGTGTTTACGCACCCGGAAGGGAGGCGCCGTAGCAGTTTGAACCACAAAGGTCGTATAGTTACTTATGGGGTTCCTTTCGCCATTTTCACGTAGTGAGACATCAGCAACGCCAGCGGGTGAAGCAGCCGTACCGTCGTATCTGAACGGCAGCCTGATCGATCCGCGGTTTGACTCCGATTCCTGCGGTGTGGGATTCGTGGCCCGTCTCTCCGGTGAAGCCTCGCACGAAATATTGCAGCACGCCCTTACGGCTCTTGGCCGCCTGGAGCATCGTGGCGCTGTGGCCGCGGACGGCAAATCAAGCGATGGAGTGGGCGTAACGGTGAATATTGCGCGCAGCTTTTTGCTGAAGGCTGCAGGTGTCGACCTCGCTGCGGAAAGTCCGCTCGGTGTTGCCGTGGTGTTTCTGCCGCACGAGGGCGATGAGGATTCGCGCAAGGAAATTGAAAGCGCGCTGGAGGCGCAGGAGATTGAAGTCCTGAAGTGGCGCGCCGTACCGGTGCGGCCTGAGGTGCTGGGCGAAATTGCGAATGCGTCGCGGCCGGCAATATGGCACGTTTTGTGCACAAGCGAAGACGCAACTGATTTTGACCGGCGGCTATTTCTGGCACGGAAACAGTTTGAGCGCTCGGAACTGCCCGGCTATGTGGCAAGTATTTCGTCGGCCACGATGAGCTACAAGGCGCTCTGCGCAGGGCGGCTGCTGGGTGAGTTTTATCCCGATCTCGCGGACCCGGCTTTCAAAACGCCAATTGCGCTGTTCCATCAGCGCTATGCAACAAACGTTTTGCCGTCGTGGGATCGAGCGCAGCCGTTTCGCATGCTTGCGCACAATGGCGAGATCAATACGATCTGGGGCAACCGCTCGAATATGGAAGCGCGGGCGGCGACGATGCCACTGGACCTGCAGCCGATTTTGACCGAGGGCGGCTCTGACTCAACTTCGCTGGACGAGATTGCCGAGCTGTTGGCACACAATGGGCGGACGATTGGTGAGTCACTACGCATGCTGGTGCCTCCGGCGAATCCGGGCGATACTTCGTCATTCCTGCAGTACAGCGGCGATTTGATTGAGCCCTGGGATGGACCGGCCGCGCTGGTGTTTACCGACGGACACCAGGTTGGCGCGTTGCTGGATCGCAATGGATTGCGGCCATGCCGCTTTGCGATGGACGATACGGGGCTGGTGTATGCAGGGTCCGAAGCTGGTCTGGTGGATATGGATCCCGAGCGGCTGGTGCACAGCGGAAGGCTTGGTCCCGGCGAAATGATTATTGCCGAAATTGACGAGCATCGCTTTTACGAGAGCCACGAGATTCTGCCCGAGTATGACTCAAAGCGGCATTATGAGGACCTGATTCAGCAGGATGTTCCGCTGGAGGATTCGCCCGATCCGCTGCCGCCATTGGACGCGGCAGAGTTGGGTAATTTGCAGAGGCGTTACGGCTATACGCGCGAAGACGTGCGCATGGTATTGCAGCCGATGGCCACGGAAGGGAAGGATGCAGTGTGGTCGATGGGCGACGATACTGCGCTAGCTCCACTGACGAAATCGCCGCGGCCGCTGTATGCGTTCTTCCGGCAGAGATTTGCGCAGGTTACGAATCCGCCGATTGACCCGCTGCGTGAGACGGTTGTGTTGAAGATGCACACACGTCTTGGACCGTGGCCGCATTTGCTGGAGATTCGCGAACCGCTGCCTGGACTCTCGTTGAAGTCTCCACTGCTGACGCTGGGGCAGATGCACGCGCTGCGCAACGGACATCACGGGCAGGCGGAGAAGATGCCGCATGCGGTTTTGAATTGCGTGTATTCGCCGGATACGACGCTTGAAGTGGCGGTGGACATTCTGGCGAATCGAGCTGTGGAACTGGTTTCCAATGGCGCGTGCCTGCTGATCATCACCGATCGCGAGGCGAGCCCCGAGGCACTTCCGGTGCCGATGGCGATGGCGACAGGCGCGGTGCACATGGCGCTGACACGCGCAGGCGTTCGTGCGGAAGTCGGTCTTGCCGTGGATGCGGGCGATTGCCGTGACATTCATCATGCTGCCGTGCTGCTGGGCATGGGGGCGGGCGCGGTGTGTCCGTGGCTGGCACTGGAGACGGCGCGCACGCTTGACGCTGAAAAAGGTGAAGAGAACATGCTGCACGCGATGGAGCTTGGCCTGGCCAAGATCATGTCGAAGATGGGCATCAGCGTTCTGGACAGCTATAACGCCGCGCATTTGTTCGATGCGATTGGCATTGCACAGCATGTGGTGGACAAGTGCTTCACCGGCGTTCCTGCGCCGATTGGCGGCATTGGTTACGCGGAGATTGAGAAGTACGTGCGCGACCTGTGGCAGAAGCCGCTTGAGGCCGACGGACCTGAGGGTGGGGAAGGCGCGGTCGTTTCCGCGGCGAAGACCAAAGAGTTGCCGGATTACGGATTCATTCGCTTCCGCAAGGCGGATGAAGCGGAGTCGCATGCATGGCAACCGCAGACAGTGCGTGCACTGCAGACGGTTGTGGGTTCAACCAAGCAGGGAGCGGCGCTGGCGCTGACGCCGTTTGCGAACTTTGCGGCACAGGCCGTGGATGCGGAGCCGAAGAATCTGCGCGACTTGTTGGAGATTCGCCCCGCCGGGGCTGAACTGGCCCTTGAAGAAGTGGAGCCGGGCGGCAACATTACGAAGAAGTTTATTGCGAGCGCCATGTCGTTTGGCTCGCTTTCACCGGAGGCGCACCAGACGATTACTGAAGCGATGAATCTGCTGGGCGCACGCTCGAATACGGGCGAGGGCGGTGAAGATCCGGCAGTGTATGCGCCAATAGATGGTGCACCGTCTCTGCTGAACAACAAAATTAAACAGGTGGCCAGCGCGCGCTTCGGCGTGACGGCCGAGTACCTGGCGCATGCTGAAGAAATTGAGATCAAGGTGGCGCAGGGTGCAAAGCCGGGCGAAGGCGGCCAGTTGCCGGGGCATAAAGTTACAGAACTGATCGCGCGTTTGCGCCATGCTCAGCCGGGCATGCAGTTGATTTCGCCGCCGCCGCATCATGATATCTACTCCATTGAAGACCTGGCGCAGTTGATCTATGACCTGAAGCGTGTGAATCCAAAAGCGACCGTGGGCGTAAAGCTGGTTTCAGGTTGCGGTGTGGGTACTATTGCTGCCGGCGTGGCAAAAGCATACGCGGACTACATCGTAATTGCCGGGCACTCAGGCGGTACGGGCGCTTCGCCGCTGTCGAGCATCAAGTATGCAGGCAATCCGTGGGAGCTTGGACTGGCTGAGGCGCAACAGGTGCTCATTCACAACGGGCTGCGCGGTCGCGTGCGTTTACGCACCGATGGCGGGCTACGCACGGCACGGGATATTGTGATGGCTGCCTTGCTGGGTGCAGATGAGTTTGCGTTTGGCACGGCAGTGCTGGTTGCGCTTGGTTGCGATATGGCGCGGCAGTGCCACCTGAACACATGTCCCACGGGCATAGCGACGCAACGGCCAGAGCTGCGCGCGAAATTCCGGGGAAGGCCGGAGCACCTGGTACGTTTCTTTGATGAGCTCGCATCGGAAGTGCGGCAATTGCTTGCAAAGCTCGGGTTGCCGTCACTGAGTGCCGCGACGGGACGCGCGGATTTGCTGGAGCAGGTGCGCTGGGATGGGAATCTGGACCTGAAGCCGCTCATGCAGTCTGCGGCCGTGGCTGCGGAAACTGGCGGCTCTGTGCGCTGGGAGGGCGGACGCAATGACCGGCCTGAAGCGCATCCGGCATTAGATGAGGCATGGGTTCAGCCAGCGATGGATGCCTTCAAAGTGGGGAAGCCTTACACGCTTGAGTCGAAGATTTCGAATGAAGACCGCACGCTGGGCGCGCGTCTTGCGGGCGAGCTTGCCTACTTCAAGACGCACAACCCCGGCGCCAGTGGCGCACAGCTGACGTTCAACCTGAAAGGCGTAGCTGGGCAGTCGTTCGGTGCGTTTGCGGTTTCTGGCATGACTCTTACTCTTGAAGGCCTGGCGAACGACTTTGTGGGCAAGGGGCTTTGCGGTGGCGAACTGATTTTGCGAGGACGCGGGCGCGCCGCTCGTGAAGGTGAGAAGCATACATTGCTTGGCAATGTGGCCCTTTATGGAGCCACGGGTGGATGGCTGTTCGCGGCGGGCCGGGCGGGTGAGCGATTCGCAGTGCGCAATTCCGGTGCGCTGGCAATTGTGGAGGGAATGGGCGACCACGGTTGCGAGTACATGACTGGTGGATTGGCCGTTGTGCTCGGATCAACGGGCATCAACTTTGGCGCGGGTATGACGGGTGGGCTGGCGTGGATTTTCGACGAGGACGGTGAGTTCATCGGCCGCGAGCGCTACCACAAGAGCTTCCTGCGTCCGGAGAAATGGGATGAACTGGACCATGCGGCGAAACAATCCATTCATGAGCTTGTGGAACTGCACGCATCCAAAACGCAGAGCACGCGGGCTAAGTGGCTTCTGGCAAATTGGGAAGTTGCCGCGCGGAAGTTTGTGCGCATGACTCCGGTTTCGTAATTGTATGCAAGCGCGGAGGCGGGGCTGCCGAGTCGTGCGTCCGCGCTGGTACACTCTGTTGTTGCCACTCACAAGTTGCGGCAACATTCGGAGTGTGTTCACGTATGAGCCGACCTGCTCTGCTGTCCACTATTAATGATCTTTTTCTGCGCGTAAGCCAGGCATCCAATCCGCGTGCAGTACTTTGGCAGGATGAGTTCGGCCACTGGCTGCCCATTTCGTCCGATCAGATCTACCAGCGTGCGCGGACACTTGGCCGGGCGCTGCAGAGTCTTGGCGTCGGCAGAGGCGATCGCGTCATCCTGATCAGCGAGAACCGCTGGGAGTGGGCGGTCAGCGATTTTGCCATTCTGGGGATCGGCGCGGTGAATGTGCCCATCTACCCAACGCTGACCGGCGAGCAGATCTCGGTTCTGATTGAAGATGCGGGTGCGCGGGTTGCCATTGTGTCGTCACGTCAGCAATACGACAAGCTAGCCGCTGTGCGCGACAATACTCCGCTCAAGCACATCCTTGTGATGGATGCGATCGAAGGTGCGACGGGTGCTACACGCTTCTCTGAATTGTTGGCCGATGCCGACGCGCGCGGTGCCGAGCGGGATCAGAAGTTTGACGAGCTTATGCAGAGCGTTGAGCCAAACGATCTGGCCACGCTGATTTACACCTCAGGCACGACGGGCGAGCCAAAGGGCGTGATGCTGACGCATGGCAATATCGCCGCTAACCAGAATTTCTGCGCAGCAGACTACCAGTTCAATACGGAAGACAGCTGCATCTCCTTCCTTCCTCTTTCGCACATCACTGCCCGCGCATTGGACTACATTATGTTCGGCTCCGGCGCGCAGGTTGTGTATTGCACGTTCTTCGACAAACTTCCTCAAGCGATGCGCGAAGTAAAGCCCACGGTGTTTGTGGGGGTTCCGCGCGTGTATGAAAAGATTCGCCAGGCGGTAGAGCAGAAGTCATCCGGCTCTGCGGTGAAGAAGCGAATGCTGTCATGGGCGTTAAGCACCGGCGCCAGATTTGCCGATACCGTGTATGCGGGCGAGAGGCCGGGAGCCATGCGTTGGAAGCTGGCAAACAAGCTGGTCTACGCAAAGGTGCAGGAAGCCTTTGGTGGGCGTGTGCGGTTCTTCATTTCAGGCGGCGCGCCTTTAGGTATCGACACGGCGAAGTGGTTTGCCTCGGCAGGCATCGCGGTGTGGGAGGGATACGGCCTTACAGAGACATCGCCCGTTATCGCGCTGAATTCTCCTGCCGCGCAGCGCATGGGTTCAGTAGGTAAGCCGCTGCCGAACGTCGAGCTGAAGTTTGAAGAGGATGGCGAATTGCTTTGCAGAGGCCCCTTCATCTTCAAGGGCTATTGGGAGAAGCCGGCGGCAACAGCGGAGTGTTTCGACGGAGAAGGTTGGTTCAGGACGGGAGATATTGCGCATCTGGATAAGGATGGATTTCTCTACATCACGGACCGAAAAAAGGAACTGCTGAAAACCTCAGGTGGCAAGCTGGTTGCGCCGCAGCCCATTGAGAACAAGCTGAAGAACAGCCGCTTGGTAGGGCAGGTGGCGTTGGTGGGCGACAAGCACAAGTTCATTTCTGCGCTGATTTCGCCGAATTTTGCCGCATTGGAAGAGTGGGCTGCCGCGCACGGAATTGTTGTAAAAGATCGCAGGGAACTTGTGGCTGAAAGCAGCGTAATTGGGCTTTATGCCGATGTCGTGCGCGAGGCGAACAGCACACTGGCAAGTTTTGAGAGCATCAAGCGTTTCCGTGTGGTGGCGGAAGAGTGGACACAGGAGACGGGCGAGCTGACACCGAGCATGAAGCTCAAGCGCCGGGTTGTGAATGATCGCTACGCCGCCGAGATCGCCGAAATCTATGCGGATGAAGCAACCGCGCACGCCTGACGGGAGGCGCCAATTCGTGCTCGCGTTCGGCGCGGAAGATGCCGCGCCTTTGAAGCACGCGGCCAAGTCCGCGGAAGAATGGGAATCCCCACGCCCCCATAGCGAGCATGCTTCCGAATAAGACCACCGCGTCGATACTGATACGGCCTTGCCGAGTCCAGTACACATCGGGGTCCAGATTGAGCCAGAGTGCGAATTCATCGAGCGTGAGCGCCGCGCCGACGCCGTAGCCTACCGCCATCAAGCGGCTGAAGAAGATGGACAGGGGCGAATGCGAACGGCCTAGATCCAACAGCCATCCGTAGCCGACCAGCAGCAGAATCAAGATGCCCCAGACCAGATGATGAATATGCAGACCGCGCACCATGACAAATTCAAACGGACCCTTGTTGTGAATCACAAGGTGAACGAGCAGACGGACGCCGGCAAAAGTGAGAAAGAAGGATACCGAGGCGATGAACATCCGGCGGCGTGGCCGGTCGGGAATCGTGGTGCGGATGAGATAGCCCAGACGTGTCAGCTGAAGCAGAACCAGCAATACAACAGCAACAATACTGGCAAAGGCCAGCAACAAGATGGCTCCGGTTCTGGGCATACCTTATTGAATCATTCGGATCCCTTTTGACCAAAATGCCTGAATGGGAGTTTGAGCAGGTGCACAAAGTGAAGGAGGAGTTCACTTTGTAACGTCGACCACTAATTCCCTTTACAGGCGCAGAGTACACTGTTAAAAGTGGCAGGCTCGGCGTTCCAGAGGCCTTCCCGAATCTGAAATTGCGGCATGCGAGCCGGTGCGAAAGCTGGCTGCCAGATGTGCCAGGAGACCAGAACAATGCGAGTAGCTTTATTGACCGGTGGCGGCGACTGCCCCGGCTTGAATGCAGTGATTTATGCTGCGGTGCGTAAAGGGATCAATACATATGGCGATGAGTTCATCGGCTTTCTTGATGGCTGGAAGGGCGTCATCGAGAATCGCTTCATTCCTTTGACTCTCGAAGCCGTTGATGGCATTCAGCTCAAAGGCGGCACGATTCTGCATTCGTCGCGGACCAATGTAAAGAAGATTCCAGGCGGAATTGAGAAGGTTCAGGAAGTCCTGAAGGCGAACAAGATTGATGCGTTGATTGCACTGGGCGGAGACGATACGCAGTCGGTGACGCTCTTTCTTTCAGAGAACGGCATTAACGCGGTGGGCGTGCCGAAGACGATTGACAACGACATTAACGGAACTGACGCGACATTTGGGTATGACACCGCCGTTGCCATCGCAACCGAGGCTGTTGATCGCATTCGTACCACTGCCGACTCGCACAATCGCGTCATCGTGATTGAGGTGATGGGCCGCGACGCAGGCTGGATTGCCTATGCGGCAGGAGTTGCCGGGGGTGCAGACGTGACCCTGGTGCCGGAGTTGCACATCGATATGGATCGCGTGGCGGCGCTGCTGAAGTCGAATTATGACCGCGGCAAGAACTACGGTCTGGTTGTGGTGGCAGAAGGATGCCATCTGCCTGAAGGCGGCCAAGTCATGGGCTCCGCGGAAGTGGATTCATTTGGTCACGCGAGGTTATCGGGCATTGGCGAGGCACTTGCCGACATGATCCAAAAGAAAACCGGCTTTGAAACGCGCTCGGTAAACCTGGGCCACACACAGCGCGGCGGAGTTCCAACTGCATATGATCGCCTGTTGGGCCAGCGCTACGGTCTGCACGCAATTGAAATGGTGCACGACAAGAAGTGGGGCCGCATTGCCGTGCTGCGCGGAACCGACATTACGGACATCACGATCAAGGAAGCAATTTCGACGAATCGCAGGCTCGATCAGCGCTTCTTCAACGTGATTCGTGACCTTGAAGCGAAAGTCTAGCTTCCAGTTGTGTGGAAATGCTGTGAGAGCCATCCTCGTTGTGAGGGTGGCTCTTTACTTTGACGCGCGTACGGAAGGGAACATACAGACCTATGAACTACCGCCTTTTTACAGCGGACGATTTTGATGCGCTTTACGCCATTGAAGAGATTTGCTTTCAGCCTCCGCTTCGCTTTGAGCGGCCTTACATGGCCGAACTCATTCGAGCCAAAAATTCTGCAACTTGGATTGCTGAAGCCGACAGGGTAATGGTGGGGTTTGCGATTGTGGATTGGCGCACGACGTCGCGCGGAATCCTGGCTTACGTACCGACCATTGAAGTGTTGCCCGCATACCGCGGTCTTGGCGTGGGCAGGGAACTACTGCGTTTGCTTGAACAGTCTGCACAAGAAGCAGGCGCCTTTGCAATCGGCCTGCATGTGGATGTTCAAAATACGGAAGCCATTCGGTTGTATGAGTCACAAGCATATGTGCGGCTCGGTATGGATCGGGATTTCTACGGTCAGGGTCGTGCGGCTTACATGTACAAAAAGGAGTTTCCGAAAGTGGAGTGAATTCCCCAACCACGAGGGCTTTATCACATCGGAAAATCCAGACTTCCCGTACAATACAGCAACAATCTATGTCCATCAGCAACCCAAACATCCCCAAGTCCATCCTTGCAATAAGGACTTATTCCCGGCAGTTATTCCTTCACGATCTCCTGGCGGGAATCACCGTCGGTTTGGTCGCTTTGCCTCTTGCAATGGCGTTTGGCATCGCCTCCGGTGTTACTCCGCAGGCGGGCCTTTACACAGCGGTTGTTGCGGGCTTTTTGATCTCCGCGCTGGGCGGCTCGCGAACGCAAATTGGCGGACCCACGGGCGCCTTTGTCGTCATCGTGGCCGGCATTGTGGCGCGGTTCGGTCTGAGCGGGCTCGCACTGGTTACGCTGATGGCCGGAATGATCCTGCTTGTGATGGGGCTGGCAGGGCTGGGCACCGCAGTGCGCTTCATTCCGCGCCCGGTGGTGATCGGATTTACCAACGGCATTGCGGTGTTGATTGCTTCGACGCAGATCAAGGACTTTCTTGGCCTGCGCATCGGCTCCGTGCCAAGCCAGTTTCTTCCGCGGATGCAGGTGCTGATGGCGCATATGAATACGGCCAATAATGCGGCCTTGCTGCTGGGCCTGTTGACGCTTGCGATCATCATGGTTTTGCCTCGCGTCAACCGGCGCATTCCCGCATCGATTGTGGGCGTGGTTATTTGTACCGTGATTGCGTCGGCAGCGCATTTGCATGTGGAGACGATCGGTACTCGCTTCGGCGGCATTCCGCAGGGTTTGCCTCCGTTCGCTTTTCCCGCGTTTCACCCCAATCAGATATTGCCGTTGCTTCCCTCCGCATTTACGGTCGCACTGCTGGCAGCGCTGGAGAGTATGCTCTCCGCCGTGGTTGCGGACGGAATGACGGGCGACCGCCACAACCCGAATGTGGAGTTGGTTGCGCAGGGCGTGGCGAACATGGCGTCGCCGCTATTTGGCGGAATTCCAGCGACCGGTGCCATTGCGCGAACCGCAACGAACATCCGTTCTGGCGGCCGCTCGCCTGTCTCCGGAATAGTGCATGCGGCTACGCTGCTTGTGGTACTGCTGGTTGCCGCGCCACTTGCAAGTTATATTCCGCTCACCACGCTTGCCGCGGTGCTATTTGTGGTTTCGTACAACATGGGCGAGTGGCGGGAGATTGGTGGTATTTTGCAGCAGGGATTCACTTCCATTGCGGTGTGGATTGTGACCTTCGGTCTTACGGTCTTCGCAGATCTGACTGTTGCCGTGGGTGTGGGCATGGCGCTGGCCGCTCTGGTGTACATCTATCGAGTTGCCGAAACCACCACGGTTTCGACCGTGACTGACGATTACATTCGCGACGGCATTTCGCATACACTGCAGGGCCGTATTGTGCCGGAGTATGTGACTGTGCTGCGCATTCACGGGCCTTTTCTGTTTGGGACAACAGAAAAGCTGGTGGATGCAACGGCAAACCTGGACCAATTTACACCAATTGTGATTCTGCGGCTGCGCAATATGACGGCGATCGACTCAACAGGCATGCATGCGATTGAGTCGTTTGCAAAGCGTCTTCGCGGGTCAGGACGCCGCTTGATTCTGTGTGGCGCGATGGAACAGCCAGCGAAACTGCTTCAGCAGCCTCGATTTATTGCGCATGTTGGCGCGGAGAACATTATGCCGAATATACAGGCGGCTCTAGACTTGGCACAGGAAATCTACAAGCCCGAGACGGATAAGCTTGCAAGCTGACTCGCAAGCCGGACGCAAGCCAGTCGACGATATTACCGGACTATTTCTGAGATTTTGAAAAAGACTGCTTCTCCGTGATGCGCGGGCGGCTTTCTGTCTTCAATTGACGACTGACGGCTTCCACCTGACGGAAAACGCGGAGCAGATTGCCGCCGAGAATTTTTCGCATATCCTCTTGTGTATAGCCGCGTGCCATGAGTGCCGCAGTGATTTTGGGGATGTCTGCCGGTGAGTTGATGCCCTCTGGCAATTGCCCCTCAACTCCGTCGAAGTCTGAGCCGAGGCCAACATGATTGACACCGGCCACTTTGGCGATGTGGTCGATCTGATCGATAAGATCAGAAAGCGGCGGACGCGGAATGCGATCGGCATACTTGCGCTCAAGCTTGGAAACCTCATCGTCGGTTGTGACTTTACCTTCAGCCCTGTTCCTGGCCTTGAGTTCTTCCACTGCCTTTTGCACTTCGGAGCGTTGAGCTTTTTGCGCGTCGCAGTATTTTTGCGAGATGAATGCCGAATAAAAATTCACTTGCACAACACCGCCGTTGTTGGCTAGAGCGCGGAGCATATCGTCGGTCATATTTCGCGGCGCGTCACAGAGCGCACGTGAGGAAGAGTGCGAGGCAATGACAGGAGCGCGTGTGATGACAAGCGTGCGGTAGAAGGTTTTGTCCGACACGTGCGAAATGTCGACCATCATGCCGAGACGATTCATCTCATAAACAACATCTTTGCCGAATTCGGTGAGCCCCTCTTTGGTGTGTGGGACGGAAGGATCGTCGTAGTCGCCGGAGGAATCTGCCCAGCCGTTAGAGTTGGACCAGGTGAGGGTCATGTAGCGCACGCCAAGATCGTAATAGTCGCGCAGCAAGCCGAGTGAATCCTCGATGGAGTGACCCCCTTCAATCCCCATCAGTGCAGCAATTTTGTGGGTGCGATGCGCTCTCTCGATGTCTGTGGGCGAATAGGCCATCATCATTTGATCTGGATGCTTCGCCACTTGTTGCCTGACTGCGTCTATCAGCACAAGGGTGCGATGCGCGAAATGTCCTTCGTTTGGTTTGGGATCGACCCAGATGGAAAAGAACTCTGCACCCAGGTTGCCTTTGCGCGCAGACTCAATATTCCAGTTGCCGCCATTGAGTGGGTCGGCAAGGTCGTATCCTTCGTCGGCGATGCGCTGCGGTGTATCGGCGTGTGTGTCAATAATGATGGCCGATTGCTCCACCTGTTCTGGCGTGAGCTTGCCATTTGGAGTGGTGTGGCTGGACGGTGATGTCTGAGCCAGAATGAGCGGAGAGCTGGCAAGAAGCAGAGCTACGGAACATATAAGTGTGCGCATAGGCTTGCGAAGAGTATAGATGTCAATGGGCCACGGTTTATCCAGAAATTGCGTGGGGCGACCTTGACGCAGATTGCCAAAGATTCGTGGCACTACAATGGAATGGGAAAAAGAGACGTGAGCCTTCCTGCCGCGCAAGGGTGTGATGCGTGCTATGTGCGTGCCTACGAGGTAAGTGTCTCTGCATGGGAGTGAAGCAATGTCAAAGATGCGCAAACTGAGCGTTGGGCTTGTTGTATCTCTATTGGTCGCACTTGCTGTTTTGGTGATCATTCCGCATCTTGGCGTCGTCGTTGCGGATGGTTGGGCAAGGATTCAGCATTATCTTGAAGTGCCGCTCTTTGACATCGGTAAGCAGCCGCTGACGACGCTTACGCTCGTCAAGATACTGATTTTTGTGGCGGTTCTTGGTTTTGTTTCCGGTTCATTTAAAAGCTTTCTTGAAAAGAGACTCCTGGTCCACACGAGCCTTGAAGAAGGGCAGCGCTACGCTCTCGCACGCAT
Source organism: Acidobacteriota bacterium (assembly GCA_028876335.1). GTDB lineage: Bacteria > Acidobacteriota > Terriglobia > Terriglobales > Acidobacteriaceae > Telmatobacter. The sequence goes on along the minus strand of JAGWSG010000096.1, from coordinate 3,912 downwards.
CACTTCATACGTCGTTTTTGTACTTGGTGCGGTAATTGGTCTTGAGTCCACCGGCCTTGACCTGAGCAGTCTGGTTGTATTGGGAGGCGCGCTCGGTTTAGGAGTCGGTCTTGGTCTGCAGACGGTCGTTAGCAACTTCGTGGCTGGACTGATTCTATTGCTGGAGCAGCCTGTACGGGTTGGCGATCGAATTGAGGTGGGAGACACATACGGTGACGTGGTGGCATTGAAAGGCAGAAGCACATGGATCAGGACTAATGACAACGTCGTAATCATTGTGCCGAATTCAAATTTTATTGAACAGAGCGTGACTAACTGGACAGCGAATGATCGGCAGGTGCGCGTCAATATTCCCGTGGGTGTTGCCTACAACTGTAGTCCCGCAGAAGTGCGTGACGTCATGTTGCGGGTGGCAGTCGGGCACCCCGATGTGCTTTCCTTCCCGGCTCCCGACGTAGTATTTGAGGAGTTTGGTGACAGCAGTCTCAACTTCAGCCTACGTGTATGGACAACCTCACGTGTACACATGCCGAAGGTTCTCAGAAGCGACATTTATTTCGCACTCTTCGCGGAGTTTGGCAAGCTCGGAATTGAAATACCGTTCCCGCAGCGCGATCTGCACCTGCGATCCATAGATCCGGAAGCGGCAAGGGCATTGCGTGGGTAAGTAGTGCTGGGCTTTGATCGCGACCTTGTACATTAAATGGAAAGATATGCGCGGACAGTGGCGGTTCATGCTCATGCTGTTGTGCCTGAGTTGCAGCACAAGGCTGCTTGCGCAACTGCCTTTTTATACAGACGATACAGAAGTGACGGGGGCCGGGACTCTGCATTTTGAGTCCTTCAACGAGTATGACGGACTGCAGTCATCGCAATATCCCAACCGCCGCCAGAACACCTCAAATTTCAAACTTAATTACGGATTTCCGCACCGGCTGGAACTGGATTTTGATATCCCGTATCTCGTGATCCAGAGAGCTTCTGGAAATGAGGGCTCCGTTGGTGTGGGTGATGCCGATATGGGGTTGAAGTGGAAGATGCGAAGCTCTGATGTGAAGGCCCACCTACCCGCTTTGGCAACCACTTTTTATACCGAATTTCCAACCGGAAACGTGAAAGAGTAACTGGGTTCCGGGTTGCACGACTATTGGCTCAACTTTATCGCTCAGGAACCGCTCTCAGAGAAGACGCGCATGAACGTGAATCTGGGCTATTTGTTTGCCGGCAATACCAGCTCGGGCGTGGTGGGTATTCAGACGACACGCGGCCATGTTGTCACGGGCGGACTTTCATTTCTGAATGATCTGAATCCAAAGTTGACGCTTGGCGGAGAGGTGTATGGAGGGTTTGCCGACAATAACAAGCTAGGTAGAAGGCAATTGCAGGGAATGCTGGGCGGATCATATTCGATTACGGAAACTTCAGGGGTGACGTTTGGTCTTCTGGGAGGCACGTATGAAGCAAGTCCGCAAATTGGTGGCCAGTTAGGCGTGACTTTGGACATGCCGCATTTCTTTCGGCGCATGCAACACCATCACGCGAACAGCAGGTGAGCAAACCGGCTTAGGCGAAGACGACGGCTGCAATTACGATCACCAGCGCAAGACAATGAAAGATAAAGCGTGGCTTCAGCACCACTTCGTCGGCCATGGTCTGATCCGGATGTGCGACAAAAGTGTTCATGGAGTCCCCTCAGAATGAAAGAAGAGTAAACCTCCACATAAATAGAACGGTCCATACAACTTTTGTGACGCTGGCCTTTAAGACCATCCAACTGAATGACTTTGTTGAAGTTAGAAGAAACTCCAAAGTGCTTGAATTGGATCTTTCTGGCAGGTTAAAGCCCGGTTTTCAACCGTCACGATAAATTGACACGAAGACTAAAATCGAGATAACCATGGCCGAGTTCACTCATCTTCATCTGCATACGGAATACTCTCTGCTGGACGGCGCCTGCGACGTCCACAAACTGGTTGACCGCGTGGCAGCCCTTGGGCAGAAGTCTGTGGCCATGACCGATCACGGCAATATCTACGGCGCCGTTCACTTTTTCAACGCCGCCAAGGCGAAGGGAATCAAGCCCATCCTTGGTTGCGAGTTGTACGTGTGCAAGGCAGAAGATCATCGCGCCGAGACGCCGCATGATCAATACAATCATTTGCTGGTATTGGCCGAGAGTGAGGAAGGCTATCGCAATCTAATACGGTTAACGAGTGAGGCCAGCTTGCACGGGTTCTACCGGAAGCCTCGCGTGAGCAAGAAATATCTGGCAGAGAATTCGAAGGGGTTGATTGGACTTTCAGGCTGTCTGAGCGGCGAACTGTGCGAAGAGCTGATGGCAGGCCACTATGAGAAGGCGAAAGGCGTTGCCGAGCAGTACCAGGATATCTTCGGGCGTGGAAATTTCTATCTGGAGATTCAGGATCAGGGGCTTGAGCAGGAGCGCAAGATTCAGAAGGATCTCTTCCGTCTTGAAAAAGAGCTCGATATTCCGATAGTGCTCACGAACGATTCGCATTACCTGTGTGGAGAAGACCACCACGCGCACGACGTGATGTTGTGCGTGCAGACAGGCTCGAAGGTTCACGACGCGGAACGTTTCCGGTTCGACAGCGACCAGTTTTTTGTGAAGTCGGCCGAGGAGATGGCGAGGCTGTTTCCAGACAACCCCGGCGTAACACAGCGAACGATGGAGATTGCCGAGCGCTGCAACTTCAAGCTGAGTGGGGTTGAAGATCCATTCCCTGAGTTCTCTGTGCCGCCCGGCCACACCATCGACAGCTACTTTGAGTACATCTGTCGCGAGGGTTTCAAGAAGCGCATGGAGACCGGTGTGCATCACCTGGAGATGCGCGGCCAGTTGCGCAATCCAATCTCAGCGTATGAAGCGCGGCTCAACTACGAAATAGGCATTATCAAGCAGATGAAGTACTCGGGCTACTTCCTCATCGTATGGGATTTTATTAAGTACGCACGCGATCACGATATTCCCGTTGGCCCTGGCCGCGGTTCCGGCGCGGGTTCGCTCGTAGCGTATTGCATGGAGATCACGAACATCGATCCCATGCAGAACGTTCTTCTCTTCGAGCGCTTCCTCAATCCAGAGCGCGTATCTATGCCTGATATTGACGTAGACTTCTGCATGAATCGCCGCGGGGAAGTGATCGATTACGTAACGCGGAAGTATGGCCGGGATCAGGTAGCGCAGATTATCACCTTCAATACGATGGCCGCAAAGGGCAGCATCAAGGATTGCGGCAGAGCGCTCGACATGCCCTACGGCGATGTGGACCGTATCGCGAAGCTGGTGCCGGCGACCGTGGGCATGACTATCGACAAGGCGCTTGAAGAAGTGCCTGACCTGCGTAAAGCCTATGACGGTGACAAGACCGTACGTGAGCTGATCGATACGGCCAAAAAACTCGAGGGCCTGGTGCGCGGCCAGGGAGTACACGCCTCCGCGGTAGTGATCGCGCCGCGCCCGCTGATTGAGCTGGTGCCTGTTGCGCGCACCAAGAACGATGAAATCGTGACCGCCTATGACATGAAAGCGGTTGAGAAGATGGGCCTGCTGAAGATGGACTTTCTCGGGCTCGCAACGCTTACGGTCATTGTCGACTGTATCAAGCTCATTGAAGAAAATCGTGGCGTGAAGATCGACATCGATAACATTCCGCTCGACGATGAAGACACCTACAAAAAAGTCTTTCAACCCGCACTTACTTCAGGCATCTTCCAGTTTGAGTCGAACGGCATGCGCGACATTCTGCGTCGTTACAAGCCGGACAAGCTTGAAGACCTGACTGCGTTGACGGCACTCTTCCGCCCCGGCCCCATTCAAGGCGGCATGACAGACGACTTCATCGAGCGCAAGTGGGGCCGCCGCAAAGTCGAATACATGTTGCCTGAGCT
>JAGWSG010000095.1 GCA_028876335.1 Acidobacteriota bacterium | reverse complement strand
GTCGCGAAGGCGGGTCAGATCTTCAATTCGTTCATTCAATTCTGCGCGCCAACTTGCTGAAAGTCTGTGCCAATCTTCTGCAGTGGGAGTGCGCCGTTCCGGCAGGGCATTGAGCGCCTCTCGAATCCGCGCCAGCGGAATGCCCGTACGCTGCGCCGCCTTGATGACGGCAATACGCCGCAAAACCTCGCGCCCATATCTCCGATGATTCCCCTCGTTGCGACGGCTGTGAATCAAGCCTTCTGACTCGTAAAAATGCAAAGCCGATATGGTCACTCCGGAGCGCGCGGCAACCTCACCCACGCCCAGTTCCATCGGAACCTTACCTTCTTCTGCGGTTTTCATTGCAAGTTTCCTCTTGACCTCAAGTTTACTTGAGGTCTTAGGCTGAGCCCAGCGCTTCAAGAAAAGGAGAGCGCCCCCATGTCCGAAACCATTTATGTCGGAATCATTCTCGGGTCCACGCGGGTGGGCCGCTTTTGCGACGTCATCGCCAACTGGGCTGCTGCACAGGTACGTGCGGACGGCCGCTTCCAACCGATCCTGATTGACCCTGCTTCCAATAATCCGGACGAGTTGCGAAACCTGGTTGGCCAGGCAAGCGCCTATATCGTTGTCACGCCTGAATACAACCACGGCTATCCTGCGCCGCTCAAGTCGCTCATTGATTCCATTGGCCCCGAGTGGCATGCCAAACCGGTTGCGTTCGTCTCCTACGGCGGCATTTCCGGCGGCCTGCGCGCAGTGGAGCAATTGCGGCAGGTCTTTGCGGAACTGCATGCTGTCACCATTCGCGACAGCGTAAGCTTTGCCTCCGCGTGGGAACTGTTCGACTCTACCGGCGTGCTCGTCAGCCCGGATCGCCCTGTGCGGTCCATGCGCGCCATGCTTACCCGGCTTGGGTGGTGGGCTACCGCTCTCGATCAGGCACGTACTGTGCGACCGTATCCGCAGTCGGCCTGAGGGTGGCCGATTGCCGATGGCGACAGGTTCTCGTGCCCAACGGCCAATTCCAAATGAAAGGCAAAATAGCCGGTAAAACCCGAAAAGACTCGAACCAAAGTGTGCAACAGCGTCCCGCTCTGCCCAGCTTGCTACACTGAGCCTATGCAGGATGAGCAAGAGTTCCGACGCGCGGCTGAAAGCTCTTTGGAAGCCCTTAAAAAGCATCTGATTCGGCGAGAGGAAGAGGCGGATGCCGACTTTGAAGTGGAAGAGCAGAACGGGGTTCTCAATGTTGTCTTCGAGGAACCGCCGGGTAAGTTTGTAATTACACCGAATACGCCGGTCCGCCAGATTTGGATCTCCGCCCTTGCAACCAGTTTCAAGCTGGACTGGGATGCCGCGGCAGGTACATTTGTGCTTCCTCGTTCAGGGGAGCAAATGACGCCGCTCGTGGATCGCCTGATCGCCGAGCGCTCCGAAGGCTGAGCGAGGGCGGTTTGGACGCTCACAGCTCGACCCCCTACAATGAATCGTCACCCTAAACTACGAGGATCCGTATGCCGCTTTCCGGAGAAGCTATCCGCCTGATGAATTTGATCGATGATGTTGCCGTGACCCTGCGTCGAGTGCTGGCGGCGGTGCCTTCGCTCTCTCCTGAAGAGCGTGCCCGTGTTGCCGACCACCTGGTTCACTCACGTCCCAACGCAGAAGATCTTCTGCAGCAGCTCGACCAGAAGTAGAGAGAGCGCCTCATGCCCGTCGTAGCCATCATTGGAGCCGGTCCGCTGGGCCGCTCGCTTGCATTGGCTGCGGTTCGCGCAGGGGTGACGGTTTTTCTTGAGGATGTGATGCCGGCAAATCTGCATCACGCGCAGGAAGAGATTCGCGCCGCGCTTGGCCCGGATGCGCTGCCCACCGTGCGTTTTGTTTCAACCGTGGAAGATGCCGTACGCGAGGCCGATATCGTGATCGATTGCGTGCCGGATGAGCTTGAATCGAAGCTGGAAATCTTCTGCCTGATTGATCGCATGGCTCCTCCGCACACCATTCTGGCGTCGCCCATTACAAAACACTCGATTACGGACCTGGCCGCCTGCACCTATCGCGCGGACAAGTGTATTGCCATTGCCGCGCGTCCTGATGAACTCAAGGCGATTGAGGTGGATGCGGGCGCCAGACCCTCGCTGGTGCTTAGAACTCCGCCGCAGGCGACGACTGAAACGGTAACTGCCGTTGCTGGGCTTTTCCAGATATTGGGATTTGAACCGAGGGTTGAAGTTGACTCGGTTATCCCCGACCCTGCCTCGCTTTAATCCCAGTTCAACTCGCTCCACTCAGTACGCGCTCGTAGTAATTCACGTAACGCGGCAACACCAGCGATGCGCAGAAGCGTGTTTGCGCCGCCTTGCGGGCTGCATCGCGCATTGCGGCAAAACGAGGCCTGTCGGTTAACAGTTTCACGGTTTCGGTGGCCATCGCGTCCACGTCGCCCACGCCAAAGAGCAGCCCGGTCACTCCATCATCCACCAACTCCGGCACGCCGCCCACACGCGTGGCGATTGCCGGAACCTTGCAGGCCATTGCCTCCAGTGCTGCAAG
>JAGWSG010000094.1 GCA_028876335.1 Acidobacteriota bacterium | reverse complement strand
CGGCCAATCGGAATCATGGCATCGATCGCTTTGAGACCTGTGGCCATGGGCTCACGCACGGACTGGCGATCAATGATTCCGGGAGCGATGCGCTCGACCGGCAGAGTCTCTGTGGTGGCAATGGGCCCCTTGTCATCAATGGGCAGGCCGAGCGCGTTGACCACGCGGCCTATCATGGCCGGGCCAACGGGCACAGAGAGAATCTTGCCTGTGCGCTTGACCTCCATGCCTTCCTTCAATTCGGTGTAGTCGCCCAGGACCACGGAACCGACCTGGTCTTCTTCAAGCGAGAGCGCCAGGCCCGCGATGCCATGCGGAAAGCTGAGCAACTCGCCCGACATGACCTTGTCGAGCCCGTGAATACGTGCGATACCGTCACCGAGCGAGGTGATGGTGCCGACTTCGTCGACCTGCACCTTCGCGTCGTAGTTAGCAATCTGCTCACGAAGCAGTTGCGTAATTTCGTCTGCTTTAATCTGCGCCATCTTTGATCCTTAAGGGAACAGGGATCAGGGAACAGGGATCAGGATTCGCTGTGCATCTGCGCTCTGCCGATCATGTTCCGCGTGTTCCTGCTCCTCCCGTTCAATTCCTGAAACTGTTTCGGGCACTGCTTGAAAACTGCTGCTGCAAGCGGTCAGCCTGCGTTCATCTCTTCCCTGAGCCGTTCCAGCCGTCCACGAACCGAGCCGTCATAGACGGTCGATCCGATGCGGACTACTGTGCCGCCCAGAATGGATTTGTCGAGTTTGAAAGTTGGTTCAATACGCGCGCCGGCCAATTTGCCTACTCCGGCGATGAGAGCCTCACGCTCAATCGCGTCCAATTCGCGCGCGGTCACAATCTCTGCCTGCTTGATGCCCAGCCGCTCCTGCATCTGCTGGCGGTAGGCCTCGGCAACGTCATGCACGCTCATGATTCGGTCGTTGTCAATGAGCACGGCAATCAGGTTGCGCAGCGGTACAGCCATGCCGAGCTTCTTGTTCAGCGTGTCAAGGAAGGCGACCTTCTGCGATGCAGCCACAGCAGGATTCGAGAAGAGAGCGCGCAATTCGGCGCTTCCATCCCAGGTGGCAAGAAAATCGTTGAGCTGGCGATCGACCGCGGCCGTGTCGAGTTTTGCCGAGGTGACAACCTCAAGAAAGGCGTTTGCGTAACGGGAGGCAAGCGCTGACATTTAGTTCTTCCCTCCCTGCGCCTTGCCGGCGCCTGAAACAAACTCCGCAATGAGAGCCTTATCGGTTTCCGCTGTGAGCTTGAGCTGTTTTGTGGCCTGCTCAATGGAAAGGTCTGCGGCGAACTGCTGCAAGCCGCGGCGCGCCTGCACGGCGGCGGAGGCAATCTCCTGCTCGGCGGCTGCGACAACACGGGCGGTTTCATCCACCATTGCGGCCTTGATACGCTGCTCGTCCTGCTTGCTTTCCTCTTCCATCTGCCGACGCATAGCTGCAACGTCGCCATCGAGTCTGGAAAGCTTCTCTTCAACGGCCCTCAGGCGAGCACCCGCCTCGTCGGTCATCTTTTTGGCCGCGATCAGATCCGCCTGCAGCGTCTCAGAGCGCTTGCGCAGCATTTTTGGGAGCACGCGCATGAGTGGGATGAAGATTGCGAGGAAGAGAATGGCTGAATTCAGCCCTTCAAAAACCCAGCTCGCGGTCTTCAGGTCCATATGGAACATGTGCGCGAAGGTTTTGACCATGGGCGACTTGAGGAAAGCATCCTCATCGGGGCCCTCTGATTTCGCCTCCTGCTTGCCAATGGCTTCCTCGGACGAGGCAACCTGGCCGCTCAAGCCGGAAGCTGCTGGCTGGCTGGCTTGAGCCGTTTCCTGAGCATGAACAAGGATAAATGAACCAAACACCAGGACAGCGGCAAAGAGCCACCCGCCTGCCATTAAAACAATTGCACCTCGGCGCAGGGATAATTTCAACGGGTTCCTCCTGCAGCCGCGGGGAGAACTGCGTGGACAACCTGCCGGCCCAGATCAATGGCAGCGGCCTCAATTGCTTTACGAGCGGAGGCCGCGTCGGCCTCCAGAATTTCACGGGCCTTGGCGACTTTGTCCTGGGCAGCGCCGCGGGCGCTTTCGACGGCCTTGTCCTTTTCAGCCGCCCACTGCTTCATGCGCTGCTCGCGCAGCTTAAAAATCTCCGCACGGGCATGGCGCAGCTTTTCATCGTACTCGGCAGCGCGCGCCTCGGCGTCTTTGATAGCCTTTTCCGCCGCTTCCATGGCACCTGAAGTGAGACCCTTACGCTTCCTAAGTACTTCAGAAAGAGGGCCTTGCACTAGGATCTGGTAAGCGAACACCAGTACCAGGAAAAGCGCGGCGGTGGGCAGGGACTCGAGCAGTAGGGTCCCAAGTTGTTGCAGAATGAGTTGCATATTGGTCCGGTCGTTCTAGGCGGTAGAAATCACCAATCTTGATGTGCGGATAGAACACCTTTTTGTATCAAGGCAACGCACCTTAGTCAACGCGGACAGTCCCCTACCGTACCGAACTCTGTGACAGGAGGCACGGAGAACTGTTTGCGCATGAAAAAGGGCTTGATTTCTACTCAAAGGAGCCTATGCTGAAGATACCACCTAGACCCGGTTCAGGGTCCAGCGGGCCGATGATCGAGGGGAATTATTCCACTCCCCAGATTACCGGCCCGCCTTAATTTTTGGGGCTCTCCGGCCTTGGCTGGAGCGCCCCTTTCACTTGCCAGCAAGATTGGGTACCTCTACTGCGTCTGTTCGGTGATGAATTTGCCGAGGTCAGCGCTCAGTTTCTTCAGGGCAGCGACGTTCAGGTAGATCATGTGTCCGGAGGGGTAATATCCGAATTCGACATTTCCGGTAAGTCCCTGGTCAAGCATCATGTGGTCAAGGTCGTACTCAGTGGCGAAGAAGGGCGTTGCCAGGTCGAAGTACCCATTGGCTGAGAAAACCTTCAGGTGGGGATTCTTGCGAATGGCGTCGGCAAGATCGCCGGCGACATACGGCATGCGCATGGACCGCCCGCGGAAGTTACCGGCAGCGCGATGATCCCAATCCCACTGGCCAATGGTGCGTGCACTTGGACGGTAATCATCGGTCGACTCATACTTCAGGTCGCGTTGCAGATAGTCGTGAAGCGAAGCGATGAAGGCTCCACTGATGCCAGTGTCGGATGGATCGTAACCGGGGTACTCGCCTGCTGAATCGGGATCCGTCGCGTCAAAGCGCATGTCATATCGACCCAGGATTTTTGCGTCGTCGCGCAGAACTTCCTTGCGGAAGCGCGTGGGCGAGATGCGCAGCTTGGCTTCCTTCACGTACTGAACGGGCATGCCGGTGAAGTGGCTTACCTGCTGGGCGATTTCGTCGAACTGCGCGGCGGGAAGCTTATCTCCCTGGAAGAGTGCCTGCTCGTAGGGTCCCGCGGCAAACTTGCGCGCCTCTTCCACCCAGGTGCTCACGTCGGCCGGCTTGTTGGGAATCTTGTTGAAGTACCAGGCGGCCGCGGCATAGCTGGGCAGGTTGAAGATGTACTCGTTGTCATAGCCTGGCGCTTCCACAAAGTAGTTGAGGATAGACGAGATGAGAACCACGCCGTTGAGTTGAACGCCATCGCCGGCCAGCGTGTCCGCAAGCGCCGCTGAACGCGTTGTGCCGTAGGACTCACCGATGAGGAACTTGGGCGAATTCCAGCGCTCATTCACCGTGAGGTAGCGGACGATGAAGCGGTCAAAAGCGCGCAGGTCCTGGTCAACACCTGCGAAGTCCTTGGTGGTTGCCTTGCCCACGGCGCGCGAGTAGCCGGTGAGCGGTGCATCGATGAAGACGAGGTCGGTTTTGCCGAGCAGTGAATATTGATTTTCGACGAGCTTGAAGGGAGGCCCGGCGGTTGGCTTGGGACTGTCCGTTTCAACGCGCATGGGGCCAAAGGAGCCCATGTGGAGCCACAACGTTGCGGAGCCCGGCCCACCGTTGTAGAGGAAGCTCACCGGGCGCGTTCCCGGCTCGGCGCCATCGAGCGTGTAGGTCACGTAGAAAATGCTGCCGTAAGGCTTGTCCTCCTGGTCGCGAATCAAAAGTGTTCCGGCAGTCGCCGTATACTTCAGCGTCTTGCCGTCCAGCGTCATTTGATGATGGGTGACGACCGCCTTCTCCGGGGGAATGGGCGCTTCCTTGTCCTTGTCTCCATCTTTCTTCTGAGCGCCGGCCTCGTGTGCAGCGGCTGTGCTTTCCTGCGCGTGGATCGCGATGGGAGTGACCAGCAGGTTGGAAAGTCCGAGTGTTGCGAGAGCGGCAAGCAGAAAACCAGTTCGGGCCGACTTCATGAGTCAGTGACCTCCTGTGAAATTGGAAATTGAAGACCGGCCGGGTGAAGTCCCAGGCCGGCGTAAAAAATAATCGGTGATGCCAAGGACGGCTGCGCCGAGGTAAAAGACGCAACGCGAAAGCCTGGAACTGTGCCGCTTCTACTGTGCGGCTTTCGATTTATCAAGCAATCCGTGCAGTCGCAGCCACGTTTCCAGCAGTGACGGCCACTGGTCAAGTGCAGGATCTCCGCTGCCAAGGCCTGTGCCGTGAGGCCCATTTGCAAAGATATGCGCTTCGGCCGGAACGCCAGCCTTTACCAGTGCTTCATAGAAGCGAAGGCCCTGCTCCACCGGAACTGTTCCGTCATTGAAGGTGTGATACCAGAACGTGGGCGGTGTGTCTTTAGTGACGTAGAGGTCGGGTGAATACTTCTTGCGCAATTCTTCGCAGCGATCCATGACGTTGAAGAGCTTGCAGTAACTCAGGTGCGAAGTATCGGACGAGATGGCGCCGATCCACGGGTATCCGAGCACGAGAAAGTCGGGTCTGCTGGAGACGCGGTCAATGGGATCTTCCGCATTGGGGTTGCCGGGCAAAAACTGCGTGGAAGCCAGCGCGGCAAGATGTCCACCTGCGGAGAAGCCGATGAGCACAATGCGATTGGGGTCGATGTCGTAGTCCGCGGCGCGTGCACGCACGGTTTGAATGGCGCGCCGTGCATCAAGCAGCGGGATGGGAAGAATGTATCCGTGCGAGCTAAGCCTGTAACTGATGACGAAGGCGCGAAAGCCGCGCGCGGTGAACCACTCAGCCACCTGTCCGCCTTCAAGATTGGCGGCAAGATGCGCGTAGGCGCCGCCGGGGAAGATGACGACTGCTGAACCGTTGGCGTGGCCGTGCTGCGGCTCAAAGATGGTCATGGTGGGAACGTCCCAGCAGGTTGTCCCCTTGGCTTCCGGCGCAGGCCCCGGCCATAGGCGCACGGTTTGAATGCCCATGAAGGAGTTGTTCTCACCCGGAACAGGGCACGGTTCTTGCTGCTGGGCCTGCGCAAACGCCGCGCCGGCCAGCACTCCCATCATCATCATTGCAACCAACAAAACACGCCGCATGCGGACCTCCCCATCCGCGGCGATTATACGGTGCAGTGGCAGGATTTCTGTCAGGGAGATTTTGTCAGAGCCAAATGAGGGTGTGGCCCGGACAGGGTTCTGCGGCCTTTTCCGTCAACTGTTCTGCAAGCTCAAAGCCGTGGCGAGCAAAATAAAAAGCCGCGCCATGCACGCGCTCCTGCGCAGTGCTGTGAGGGAAGAGCGCCTGGCAAATGGCATCTGCATGACGACGCAGCGACTCTTCCTTCTTCAACTGGAAGTTGGCAGCCATGCGGCGCAGTCGACCCATCTGGTAGCGCATTTTGCGCGCAGAGGTTTCGCCGGAACGGCCAAGGCCCTCATCCACCGAACGCATCCATGCAAGCAGCGGATCAAGTTCCGCGTCAAGCGCATTACCGGCAGCAGAGAGCAATCGCTTGCCTTCAATCGGCATAGCGCGTGCGGCAAGAAGTTGCGCAAGGCTGTCAGGAGTCTCTGCAATGACGCGCTCAAGTGTCAGCTCGTGGGTGCGAAGAAGTTCCGCGATGGCAGGCTCAATCAAAGTCGCACTCAGGCGCGGCTCCACGGGCGTCATGCGTCCGAGGATTTTCTCATACAGAACGGCGGACTGCGCGAAGTAGGCTACTTCCGCCGGTCCACCAATGGTGAGTGAGTTGCCGAGGAGAAAATCCTGAAACACGGGGCGCAGCAATGCTGACGGAGAAATGCGTTCGGGCTCCGCGGCAAGAATCTGCAGCAGGTCCGCGGTTGAGTAACGATCACGTCCGGCCATCCAGATTCCGTCTGGTTCTTCCGCCGTGGGCGGCTGCCGCTTCAATGCGACACGCGCGCCTGTCGTTGCGTCGAGCAGGAAGAGCAGGCTCGACTGCGGACCGACCGCAACCTGTGCGTGATAACCGGCAGCGACAAGAGCTTCATTGCGTTCAAGCAATGAAGCATGCAGTTCGTCCGCGCGCTCGATTGCCGCGCGGAGCACGGGTGCACCAAGCGCGTGGAATCCGCGTGTGGATGGATCGATGACCAGCAGGCCCTGCGCGGCAAAAGCTTTGGAATAAAACTCGGCGAACGCCTGCGCGAAAGTGCGGCCAGGCTTGTACGCCGCGGCGAGTGCCTCCATGGCGTCGGAGTAGCCGAGCAACTCCCATGCCTGATCGATGAGCTGCGAAATAGATTGATCGATGACAACGCCGCCCACAGGGACGGGCACAGCTGGCGAGTGGCCGTATTTCAATGTCGCGAGTTCGCGCTTGCCCGGGAAGGTGACGTGATTGATTTCGGCAAAATCGTGGTCTTCCGTTGCCAGCCAGAAGATGGCTGCGTGGGCACGTCCGGCAGCGGTTGCCTGCCTTGCACGCGCCAGAGCTGTAGCCGCCTTAAGGGGTGTGTAGAGTGGGCCACCAAACAGACCAACCTGCTGGCCGGTGACGACAGCTCCTCCACCGGCGCGGAGAATTTCGAGACCCGACTTTGCAGGCTCTCCTGTGTTCTGCGCCCCGAGCTCTGCAACCAAAGAATCAATGTGAGACGACTGCAGGGACGATTGAAACCAGATGTCTTTTCCGGTTGCAATTGGATAAAAAGCGCACGCCGCGCTTGTCCCGGAGCAGAAGTCCTGGAAGAGCCGGCTCGCACCCGGAGCCACAGTAATGGGAGTACAGTCTGCTGTTGCCAACGCGTTCTCTTTCCGATGATCTGCCTGCGGGGAGCTCCAGAGGAATACCTGGAGTGAAAATCGGCTGTGATAAGGATGCCATGCGAGGCTCCCGCGATGCACAACCTGAGCAATGCGGTTTTCTACACGGTGCGTATACTGGCAATGACTTTGCCGATTGAGGAGAAACCGTAGATGCCCCCCAAGCCGAAGGTAGCAGATAAATCAGCCCCATCTCCAAAGAGCAAAGTGAGAAAAAACAAGAAGAAAATGCCTCTTACTGGATCAGGCAAAAAGGCCGAACTGCTCAGTTCAAAAGTTGTGTTTGAGTGCAAGCTGTTCAAGGTGCGCCATGACACGCTGATTGAACCGGGCGGCAAACAGGCCGAGCGTGATGTGATTCGCCACAATGGCAGCGTGGTGATTCTTGCTTTGGACAATTCAAAAAGCAAGAAAGACCCCTGGGTGGTGATTGAGCGCCAGTACAGGCACGCTGCGAACCAGTATCTCTGGGAGTTGCCGGCGGGAAAACTCGATGAAGGCGAAACTCCGCTGGAGGGTGCCAAGCGCGAGCTGGAAGAAGAAACCGGGTACAGGGCGCGCAAATGGAAGCCCCTTGTGGAGTACTACGCCAGCCCTGGGTTTCTGGGCGAGTCGATGCTCGTGTTTGTGGCCGAGGGACTCGTAGCCGGCGATGCCCACCCGGAAGAGGATGAGCAGATTGAGTTCCGGCTGGTAAAACTCTCAGAATTGGTGAAGATGGCGGAAAAGAAGGAGATTCTGGACGGCAAGACGCTGACCAGCATTCTTCTTTATAAGCGCCTTCTTGGACGTAAACGCAAGAAATGAAAAGCTTACGATAGGGTAATTCGAAGGATCCGCGCGGGGGTCCAGCTCATTGCCGCGCACGTATGACTAATTGGAAATTCCAGTAACTTACTTTTTTGGGGACCAATCAACCTTTCGACCAAAATTGCCGTCTTACCACAATAAGGCTGAGCGGCTTCCCCGGTCGCGCCTGCCTTGATTTCACGCAATCACAAGAAAGGCAAGCCTGTGGCACAGTACAAAGGCAAAGTGAAGTGGTTCAACAACGCCAAGGGCTACGGATTCATCGGCCGTGATGACGGTCCCGATGTTTTCGTTCACTACTCAGCCATTCAACTGGATGGTTACAAAACCCTCAAAGAAGGGGATGAAGTTGAGTTCGACATTGTTCAGGGGCAGAAAGGACCCCAGGCTGACTCGGTAACGCGGATGAAGGATGTTGCCGCGCACACAGCAGCTTAGGTTTCTAGTTTTTCAACCAGTTGTTTTTTCCTGGAAGAAGCGGACGAGAAAGTCGAGTCGCTTTCCACGTTCCGCTTAGTTTGCGGCTATATACGCTCCGCTGCTGTGCGGTTCCGCAGACCACGGGGATTTGCGTGTCTGCCAATATTGGCAATCTCACACAAATGCAAACTACGCAAAACCCCGCGCTCCCAGATTTCTCTGCCTTCTTCAGCTCCCAATCCTCGTACAAACACTGACGCATCGACGATACTGTTCACGGAGAAAGTGCCGATGGACAACGCTACGATGGCGCGCCTGCTGGCGGAAACAGCCGACCTGCTTGAAATTGATGGCGGAGACAGCTTCCGCATTCGCAGTTATCGCCGCGCGGCAGATGCTGTTGAGCAGACAACCGTCGACTTGAATGAAGCCGTCTCGGACACCGCGCGCCTGCTGGAGATTCCGGGCATAGGCAAAGGCATGGCCGCCAATCTGCAGGCCATTGCGGAGGCTGGTTCTCTGCCGCTGCGCGACGAGTTGATCGCCAAGTACGGGTCCAGCCTGCTTGAACTGCTGAAGCTTCCAGGCATGGGGCCGAAGACCGTCGCACTACTGTGGGATGCCGGGCAAATCTCATCCATTGATCAGCTGGCGAAGGCCATTGACGACGGCAAGCTGAACGGTCTGCCGCGCATGGGCGCCAAACAGATTGAGAAGCTCAAGAAAGGGATTGAAGACTACAAGCGATCCGCGGGGCGCTTCCGCATTGACCAGGCGGAGGAAGCAGCCAAGGCTGTTACCGCCTGGCTGCTGGACTTTCCCGGCATTGAGCGCGTGACGCCGGCGGGCTCGTTACGGCGCGGGCGCGAAACTGAGGGCGACCTGGACCTGCTGGTCACCGGGCCAGCATGCGAGCCGGGACACACGCAGGCGGCCGTGGATCATGCGGCAGCGTATCCCGGCATTCACAGCATCATTGCCAAGGGTGAAAACAAGATCAGCTTTTATCTTTCCAACAGCCTGCAGGTGGATGTGCGCCTGCTTCCGTCCAGCTCATATGGCGCGGCGCTGCAGTATTTCACTGGATCGAAGGCGCACAATGTTTCGCTGCGCCAACGCGCTCTGAAGATGGGCTACACACTGAGCGAGTGGTCGCTGGCGCGGCTCGATGATGAATCCGTGGTCGCCGCGAAAACGGAAGAAGACATTTACAAAGCACTCAAGATGGACTGGATGCCGCCGGAGATGCGCGAGAATCTTGGCGAGATTGAAGCCGCAGCCGCGCACGCATTGCCGGAGCTGATTGAGCTCAAGGACATTCGCGGCGACGTGCACATGCACACCACAGCCACAGATGGACACAATTCAATTCTGGAAATGGCCGAGGCAGGACTTGCGCGGGGTTACAAATACATCGCAATCACAGACCACTCAAAAAACCTGGCCATGACGAATGGGCTCGATGAGAAGCGAGCACTCGAACACATCAAGCGGATTCGTGAAGTGGACGAGCAGATGGACGGAAAGATACGCGTCTTTGCCGGAATTGAGGTCGACATTCTTGGGGACGGCGCGCTCGATCTGGACGATGAAGTACTGGCGCAAATGGAAGTGGTGATCGCCAGCGTGCACACAAAACTCGAACAGCCGAAGGATGAGATGACGGCAAGGGTATTGCGTGCGCTTGAGAATCCGTACACGCGCATTCTCGGTCACCCAACCGGCCGGTTGTTGCTGCGGCGCGAACCGTTTCAAATCGACCTGGGCCAGGTTTTGCGCAAAGCAGCAGAGCTTGGCGTTGCGGTGGAACACAACGCCGCGCCGGAGCGGCTGGATCTGAGCGATCGCGATTTGCGGCTGGCCAAAGAGCTCGGTTGCAAGATTGTGATTAATACGGACGCGCATGATACGCGGCATCTGGAGAAGATGACCTACGGTATTCGGCAATTGCGGCGCGCCTGGCTTGGACCGGAAGACGTGCTCAATACGCGGACGGCGAAGCAGTTTCTCGCGGCTCTCAGACCGAAACCGTAAGAACTACTTCTTACCGCGACCTGTGCGGTGCGAATCGAGCAATCCTTCCAGCTCTTCCTTGAATTCGCGCACGTCTTTGAAGTCGCGATACACCGACGCAAAGCGGATGTAAGCCACCGTGTCGAGCCCCTTGAGATGCTTCATGATGAGCTCACCCACTTCGGACGTGGTGCGCTCCCGCTCAGGCGCATCCATCAGGAAGCTCTCAGTTGCATCGACGATGGCTTCGAGCTTCGTTGCTGGAACGGGGCGCTTCTCGCAGGCACGCAACAGGCCGCTCAACACCTTCTGGCGCTCAAAGCGTTCGCGGCGGCCATCTTTCTTCACCACCATGTAGGGAATTTCGTCGATGCGTTCGTAGGTGGTAAAGCGACGGTTGCAGCGCTCGCACTCGCGCCGGCGGCGGATGGAATCCGCTTCCTTGCTTTCGCGCGAGTCAACCACGCGATCCTGGGCAAAAGCACAGTAGGGGCACTTCATTCTGGATTGATTTTACAGGGAGTTGCGAGACCAAACCAGGGTGACTAACTCAAAAACTCCGCAATCGCCGCCACCACCGTCTCCTGCTCATCCGGGCGAATCTCGGCGAACATGGGCAGCGCCAGCACCTCACGCGTAGCGCGTTCGGCCTCAGGAAAATCGCCTTCTTTGTAACCGAGAGCTTTGAGCGGCTCCTGCAAGTGCAGCGGCACGGGGTAGTAAATCTCTGAACCAATCTGGTGTTCCGCGAGAAATGCGCGCAGTTCGTCTCGGCGCGCCGTGCGAATCACATATTGATGCCAGACGTGCCGCCTGCCCGGAGCCTCCGTCGGCAGAATGACGCCCTTTGCCGGATGCGTGCCGGATTCAGCCAGGCCAGCCGCGCGAAAGAGTTGATCGTACCTGGCAGCCGCAGCCCGTCGCGCCTCATTCCAGCGCTCAATGTGTTTCAGCTTCACGCCGAGCACCGCGCCCTGGAAGCCGTCCATGCGCGCGTTCCAGCCCATCTCATCGTGATAGTAACGGCGACGCATGCCGTGCTGGCGCAGCATGCGGGCGCGCTCGGCAATCTCATCGCTGTTGGTGGAGACCATGCCTGCATCTCCAGCTGCACTCAGGTTCTTGGTGGGATAAAAGCTGAAGGCAGCCGCATCGCCAATGCCACCGGCTTTCACGCCGTTGCGTTCGGCTCCCCAGGCCTGCGCAGCGTCTTCAATGACGCTGATCCCTCTCTCCCGTCCAAAGCCGGGAGAAAAATCGGCGCATTGCCCATACAGATGAACGGGCATAATCGCCTTCACAGATTTGCCTCGCGGCCCATCCAGCAGGCGCTCAACTTCAACCGGGCAAAGATTGAAGGTCACGGGATAGATGTCCACCAGCGCCGGAGTTGCTCCAGCGCGCAAAATCGAGCTGACTGAGGCGAAAAAGCTGAAGGGCGTGGTTACGACAGTTACCGGGTCAGTAGAGCGGCTCTCACCTTCCTGCTCAGGCCCAAATCCATGCCCGATTCCGGCCGCTGCCAGTGCCAGCCAGAGGGCATCCGTGCCTGAGGCGCACCCTACGGCATGGTTTACGCCGAGTTGGCTGGCCGCTGCCGTCTCAAAGGCCGCAACCGGCTCACCAAGGATAAAGTGTTGCGTCTCCAATACATGGCCCAGTGCTTCCAGCAATTCGCGGTGCAGCGGCTCATACTGGCGCTTCAGGTCCAGCATCGGAACTGCCTTCGCCGTCATGGACTTATCCGTCATCGAAGAGTGTCAGAAACGCACTTGTCCATCCTACCAGCCGGCCCGGATTTTCCCGATTCCCGGCACTGGTTTGAGCGCTCTGGCCGTGGTTCAGTGACTTGAGCAGTTGAAGCACCCGGCAAAAGCGGCTATTGTGGTCACATTGCGGGGAAAGAATGCTGCGGGACTTCCGTGGCGGCTCCCGCACTTTTGCAATAACCATCCGTGCGATTTGAACGCACCCAAACCGACCCATAAGGGCAGGCAGGAGATCGGCAATGGATAACAAGCCGGCGCAGAACATTCAGGACACCTTCCTGAATACCGTTCGCAAAGACAAGACCCCCAT
>JAGWSG010000093.1 GCA_028876335.1 Acidobacteriota bacterium | reverse complement strand
CCACCGTCACCACCACCACTTTCAAAATGCTCCACAGTACAAACGCTAAAATCGTCACAACAATCAGCCTCTCTCGGGCAGTTCTTCTCTTGCGTTAATCGGCCGCGGTCTCTGCCAGCGTACCTTCCTGGTATTCCTTCAATTCCGTCAGCGTCTTGCTGTAGCGCCCAAACACCGACGAGGTAAACAGCGTGTCATGCGTCGGCGCAATCGTTGCCGGCATCTCCGGCGCCGCCAGCACTTCCAGCGGCACAAAGTTATCCGGCAGCGCTGCATGTACAGGCGCGTCGTTGCCGCCCAGCAAATTCAAGCGGTCCAGCTCATATCCAGGCACCAGCCGCTCAATTTCGTCCAGCACCGCCAGTGGATCGAACGGGCTCACCTTCGGTTCAAGATTATGCGCCGCAAGCCACACTGCGTGCCTATCTGCTTCGCCAGCCTGTGCACCGCGCGACTGGCCAAAATCCGCCGTCAGCGAACTTGTTCCAAACGGAACCAGCATCTTCACATCCACACCCATCGCACCGGCCAGCCGTACGACGATTTCGAAGTCGCCCTTCACGCCAGCGTGATCCGCAGCCTTATGCGCAAGCTGCAAATCGCCAAAGGTATTTGTGACCGTGCCGGTCTTCTCATACAGGCTCGCAGCAGGCAAAACCACATCCGCCAGCGCCGCAGTCTCCGTCAAAAACAGGTCCTGCACAATCACGAACGTGTTCTTCAGAGCATCGGGTTTGAAGCCGCTCTGTCCCGCCGGATTCGCACCCACCGCATACAGCACGGCAAGCTCGCCCTTCTCCGCCGAGGCCAGCATTCCCGCTTGCGTCAGTCCCGGCTTCGTCGGCAATCCAGCGTACTCCGCTGCAAATGCTCCCGGCTCATTAACTGGAATATATCCCGGCAAGCGGTCAGGCAGCAGGCCCATATCCGCCGCGCCGCGTGAGTTCGCATGATCGCCCAGATAGGCAAAGCGGACATTGCCGCGCTTCAACGCCCACGCAACAAAGTCGGTGAGCGCCTTGCCATTCAACTCCTGCCCAATCACGGCCAGCAGAGTCTCTTCCTGCGCAATGCCTTTGGCCAGCTCGTTCGTATCCGAGCCAAGCAGCGTGACCAGGTCCTTGTATCCATTCGGCGGCACGCCCTGCACGGCCTTTGCCTGGCGCTCCAGCTTAATGCCGCGATGATTCACGATATAGATGCGCGCCTTATGGTGCCGTACATTCGTACGCAGGTTCCACGCCAACAGCGGATGCTCGTTCGTCGGATCGCCGCCAATCAGCAAAATGGCAGGTGCCGTCTCGGTCTCACGCAGACTCGCCAGCTTGTCTTTGTGTCCGGCCAGTGCATCGGCGAAGGCCGTATAGTCCGCAGTCCGGTCGTGGTCAATGTTGTTTGTGGTGAGAACCGTGCGCGCAAACTTTTGCAGCAGATAATTCTCTTCGTTGGTCGTCTGGCTCGATCCCAGTACACCAATCGCACTTCCGCCTTTTGCAGCGTGTACTTCCTTCAGCTTCTTCGCTGCAGCGTTCAGTGCTTCGGTCCACGTTGCGGGTTTCAACTCGCCAGCCGCATTGCGCACCATAGGAGTCGTCAACCTGTCCTTGCTCTCCACAAAGTCGAAGCCGAAGCGTCCTTTTGCACAGAGAAAGTCATTATTGATGCCGCTCTTGTCGCGATTGTCCGCGCGAATAATCTCCGCGCCGTCGTTGGCCGAGCGCACACCCAGCGTCACCTTGCAGCCATCGCCGCAATGCGTGCAAACGGTTGAGACGTGCTTCATCTCCCACGGCCGCGTCTTGTAACGATACGTACCGCTCGTCAGCGCGCCCACCGGGCATACGTCAATGCACATGCCGCACTGCTCGCAATTCAGGCTGTCGCCCTGGTTCGGTGCAATCACTGCGCGCGCGCCGCGATTCTCAACAGCCAGCGCCCACACATCCATACCTTCGCCGCACATGCGGACACAGCGATAGCACAGGATGCAGCGCGGCCTGTCGTAGAACACCGCCGGCGACCACTGCTGCTCTTCGCGATGCTGCTTGGCTTCGGCGTACAGACTTTCGCCCGCGCCGTACTTGAAAGTCATGTCCTGCAATTCGCACTCGCCGCCCGCATCGCACACCGGGCAGTCCAGCGGATGATTGCCGAGCAGCAGCTCCAGCGTGGCCTTGCGCGCCTGGGCAATCTCGTCGGACTCGGTGATGAACACCTGCCCCTCGGCAACGGTTGTCGTGCACGCCGTCTGCAGCTTCGGCACCTTCTCCTGCCGCACCACGCACATGCGGCACGCAGCCTGCAGGCTCAGCCCGGGGTAGTAGCAAAACGAGGGAATCTCAATGCCCGCCTTACGGCACGCGTCAATCAGCAGCGTCCCCGCCGGCGCAGTCAGCTTCTTGCCATCTACTGTGAACGTTACGTCAGCCATCGCCTACACCACCGCCAGTTCTGCGTGCTTCGCAAACGGGCACGGCTTGCCGTTCAGGTGATCCTCAAACTCCTTGCGGAACTTCTTCACAAAGCCCAGCGTCGGCATCGCTGCCGCATCGCCTAATGGGCAGAACGTCCGCCCCATCATGTTCTGCGCAAGGTACTGAATGTTGTCGATGTCCTTCATCTCGCCAAAGCCCGCGTGGAAACGCGTCAGCGACTTCTTCAGCCAGTCCGTTCCTTCACGGCAGGGAATACACCAGCCGCAACTCTCGTGCTGATAAAAGCTGATCGTGCGCAGTGCAAACTCCACGATGCAAGTCTGGTCGTCGATCACCACCACGCCGCCCGAGCCCAGCATTGATCCGGCTTTACCCACTTGGTCGAAATCCATGCCCAGGTTTTCAATCTCTTCGGGCAGCAGCACCGGCGTTGAGGATCCACCCGGAACCACGGCCTTCAACTTGCGTCCGCCGCGCACGCCGCCGCCAACCTCATAAATCATCTTCTTCAGGTTGTAGCCCATTGGCAGCTCATACACGCCTGGTCGCTCAATGTGTCCGCTCAGGCCGAAGAGTCTTGTGCCGCCGTTGCGCTCAGAACCAACCGCCGCGTACGCCGCGCCGCCCATCGTAATTACATGCGGCACCGTTGCAATCGTCTCAGCGTTGTTGATGACTGTCGGTCCGCCGTACAAGCCAACCACGGCAGGGAAGGGAGGCTTGATGCGCGGCACGCCGCGCTTGCCCTCAAGCGACTCCATCAGCGCCGACTCTTCACCCACTTCATACGCGCCCGCACCGCTCTGTACGATCACTTGGAATTCGGTATCGCTGCCGAAGATGCCCTTGCCCAGGAATCCCTTCGCATAGGCATCGTCCACGGAGCGCTGCATAATCTCGATCAGGTAGCGATACTCGCCGCGCAGATAAATGAAGCCCGTCTTCGCCCCAATCGCGAGACCAGCAATAATCGTGCCTTCAATCACCGAATGCGGATCGTGCAGGAAGATCAGGTGGTCTTTGCATGTGCCCGGCTCGCTCTCGTCGCCGTTCACCAGAACGTACTTTGGCTTCGCGCTCTGCTTCGGCACAAAGCTCCACTTCATGCCGGTAGGGAAGCCCGCACCACCACGGCCACGCAGGCCGCTCGCCTTCATCTCGTTAATAATCCAGTCGGGCCCTTCGGCAAGGCACTTCTTTGCCGCTTCATACCCGCCCAGCTCAATATATTTGTCGATTGCCGCCGCGCCCATGCCAAAGCGCTTCGTGACAATCTTCACTTCATCGGGATGTGAAACCAGCTTAGGCATCTTTTTCCTTGTCCTGGACTTGCTTCCGATAGTGAGCGAGAATGCCCGGCACGTTTTCCGGTGTCAGATCGTCATGGAAGTCGTAGTTCACCTGGATGGCCGGCGCCCAGCAGCACGCACCAATGCACTCCACCTCTTCAAGAGAGAAGACGCCATCGGTCGTTACGCCCTTGTGCCCCACGCCCAGTTCTTCGCTGAACTTGTCAAAAATGTCGTAGCCACCGCGCAGCATGCAGCTGATGTTGGTGCACACCTGCACGTTAAACTTGCCCGCTGGCTTGAAGCGCAGCATTGAGTAGTAGCTCGCCACACTGCGCACATCATTTTCGTTGATGCCGATTCGCTCGGCCACTTCGGCAATCACCGCGTCAGATAAGTACCCAACCTCATCCTGCGCGTACAGCAGCATCGGCACCAGTGCTGAGCGCCGCAGCGGATACTTCTCCACCAACGCATCAAAACGCGCAGCCAGCTTGGGAGAAAACACACTCATCGTTTCGGGACTCATTGCATCAGCTCCCGTGCCCAGGCTTCGGCAACCAGGTCCATGGCCTCGTCGCTCGCATTCGTCTTCAATGTTCCTGCCTCGGTCAACTCAAGCTCCCCTTTGCTTCCATCCTCGCGGCTCCATAACACTCGACTGCCATCGCGCTTCAAATCCAGCCAACTGTCTCCGTGCCGCACCGTAATTCGTTCTTCACCCAGCTCCACCGTTGCCTGCCGGTCCTTGTTCAATCCGTGCGCCGCAGTGTAACTGCGCAGCAGTGACGCCAGTGAAACCCACAGCTCTACATAGACCGCGTCCACTACCGGTCAATCTCTCCCAGCACAATGTCAATCGAGCCCACCACCGCCACAACATCGGCCAGCATGCGGCCCTTGCACATTGTTTCCAACGCCTGCAGTGTGGCAAACCCGGGATACCGCATATGCACACGCCACGGCTTCGCAGTTCCATCACTCACCACGTAATAGCCCATCTGTCCGTGGCCCGACTCGATCTGCTGGTACACCTCGCCGGCCGGAACATTGAAGCCTTCCGTCACAATCTTGAAGTGATGAATCAACGCTTCCATCTGCGTCTTCATCTTTTCGCGATCCGGCAGCACCACCTTCGGCGCATCCGCCTTGATCGGTCCCTCTGGCACGCCGTCCAGTGCCTGATTGATAATCTTCACGCTCTCGCGCATCTCTTCCAGGCGAACCATGTACCGCGCCCAGCAGTCGCCATCAGTCGAGGTGGGCACCTTGAACTGGAATTTCTCGTAGCCTGAGTACGGCATGTCGCGCCGCGTATCGAAATCAAGTCCTGATGCGCGCATCACGGGTCCCGTCACTGCCAGCGCCAGAGCATCATCAGGAGACAGATACCCCACACCCTTCAGCCGGTTGTAGAAGATCGGGTTGCCGGTTAGCAGGTTCGAGTACTCGTCAATCTTCTCCGGGAATCCCTTGATGAACTTCCGGATGCGATCGAACATATCCAGCGGCGGCTCCATCGCAAGGCCGCCGATACGGAAGTAGCTGGTCATCATCCGCTGCCCGGCCACTGCCTCAAAAATGCGCAGAATGTCTTCGCGCTCACGGAAGGTGTAGAGAAACACCGTCAGTGCGCCAATATCCATGGCGTGCGTTCCCAGCCAGATCAGGTGCGAGTTGATGCGCGTCAGCTCCGTCAGCAGCACGCGTATCCACTGCGCGCGCGCAGGAATCTCCAGTCCCAGCAGCTTCTCCACCGCCAGGCAATAGCAGAGATTGTTGGCCATCGGCCCCAGGTAGTCCACGCGGTCAGTCAAGGGAACCACCTGCTGGTAAAACTTCGCCTCGCAGGTCTTCTCAATGCCCGTGTGCAGGTAGCCAATCTCCGGATACAGCCGCACCACAATCTCGCCGTCAATTTCCAGCACCAGCCGCAACACGCCGTGCGTGGAAGGATGCTGTGGGCCCATGTTCAGCACCATGTGCTGATCTTTTGCGCCCTCGGCCGTAGGCGCCGTCAATATAGGAGTACCCGTGTCGATCATCAGCGGTAGCCCTCCACCGGGTAGTCCTTGCGCAGCGGATGTCCGTTCCAGTCGTCCGGCATTAAGATGCGCCGCAGATTCGGGTGGTTCTCAAAGCGAATGCCGAACAGGTCAAAGACCTCGCGTTCGTAGTAGTTCGCGCCATCCCAAACGCTCGTCATCGACTCAATCGAGGCCTCTGACTCTTCCACCATTGTCCGCAGCCGGATGATCTCCTTCAGCGCATGGGAAAGAATGTGATAGCTCAACTGAAAGCGCGGTGAGGAAGGGAACCAGTCGACCGCCGTCATATCCTGGAAAGCTGTATAGCCCGCGGCCTTCACAGCCTGCGCTGCGGCTACAATCGCTTCCGGCTTCACGGTCAGCGTCAGTTCGCCACGGTCAAATTTTGCATCGGTAAAATCGTCGGGAATTGCTGCTTCCAGCGCCTTGACTGCCGGGTGATCCGCCAGGCCTTCCATTACGGCGGCCTTTCCCAATAGCGTGTTACTCAGCCTCTCGCTCATCCTTATAGGTCCGCCTTGTCCCGGCTCCAGTTCAAAATGCCCTTGCGCACAATGTAGTAAAGCCCCACCGCCACAAATCCCAGGTACACCAGCATTTCCCAGAACCCGAACAGTCGCGATCCTGTAATCGCCGGCAGCTTCCTGTACACCACCGCCCACGGCATCATAAACACCGCTTCCACGTCGAACAGGATGAACAGCATCGCCACCATATAGAAGCGCACGCTGAATCGTCCGCGTGCATCGCCCACGGTCTCAATGCCGCACTCGTAGGCCGCCAGTTTTACCTTGGTGTTTCTGTGCCGTCCTAT
>JAGWSG010000092.1 GCA_028876335.1 Acidobacteriota bacterium | reverse complement strand
TAAAACTCCAGCATCGTGAACTCAGGATTGTGCTGCGTGCTCACGCCCTCATTGCGGAAGTTGCGATTGATCTCATACACGCGATCCAGTCCGCCCACCACCAGCCGCTTCAAATACAGCTCCGGGGCAATGCGCAGAAACAGGTCCATGTCCAGCGTGTTGTGATGTGTACGGAAAGGCCGTGCCGCCGCACCGCCCGCAATGGGCTGCATCATCGGCGTTTCCACTTCCAAATACCCGCGCCCGTCAAAGAACTCGCGCAGCGCCCGTAACACCTTGGCGCGCTTTACAAACACTTCGCGGCTTTCCAGATTAGTGAACAGGTCCACGTACCGCTGCCGGTAGCGCAGCTCCACGTCCGCCAGCCCGTGAAATTTCTCCGGCAGGCTCAGCATGGCCTTGGCCAGAAACGTCAGCGTCTCCACGTGAACCGTCAACTCATTCGTCCGCGTGCGAAACAGATATCCACTCACGCCGATGTGGTCGCCCAGGTCCAGCAGCTTGTAAAGCGCAAATGCCTGCTCGCCCACCGCATCCAGGCGAACGTAAATCTGCAGCTTTTGCCCACCCTGCTGCAGCGTGGCAAAGCCTGCTTTGCCTTGCGCGCGAATCTGCATCAGACGTCCGGCCACGCTCACCGTAACGCGTTCGGCTTCCAGCGCCTCGCCCGTCGCTTCGCCCCACTTGGCGCGTACATCAGGAATGGTGTGCGAGGCAGAGAACTGGTTGGGGTAAGCGGCCTGGCCAAGCTTCTCAATCTCGGTCAGTTTTTCGCGGCGCAGCTTGAATAGATTCTCTTCAAACTCGGATTCAAAAGGGATGTTGTGTGCGGTCATTGCGTCGTCTGTCCAAAAGGGCAGTATACCCGCTCGCTGCTTTCACCTGTATCCTTAACGAGGAACGTTGGATGCCCTACCACAAGCCCATCCCGGACGACGGCAAGCGCAGCGAAGGTTCAGGCGGACTCTTCTCCGGTTTGCAGTCCATTGTGCAGGTGGAGAAGATTGGCCAGATTGCTTTCATCTTGCCGTCGGCCGCAGTCATCGGTTGGCTCGGCGGCGCATGGCTTGACGGTCACTTCCACCAGAAATGGATGACTCTGACCGGCTTCATTCTGGGGTGTATTGCGGGTATAAGCTCAGCCGTCAAGCTCGCAATTTCCATGGCGAACGAACCCTTGAAGGACCCGTCAACAAAAAGTTCATCTCAAAGCAAGGATTCCAACCCCTCCGAATGACCGAAGAAACACAGCCCGTTCAGGATGTCAGCCCTGACGCTCTCTATGCGATGCTCAAGCGCGCCATGCGCAACACGCTCATTCTGGGTGCTTTAGGTGCTGCGGCCGTCTGGATTGCCTCGGACTGGCGCAATGCGGCCATGCTGCTTGTCGGCTCGGCCATCTCGGCCGCAAGCATCTGGGAGTGGCTTCGTCTGGCGCGCATCATCAACGCCCGTCTCGACAACCAGAAAACGGCCGCAAACACCCCTGTCACGGTGTTGTTCTTTCTGTTTCGTCTGGCTCTGTTTGCAGGGGTCATTTATGGTAGCCTGAAGTTTCTCCATGGCTCAGGTGTTGCATTGCTTTGCGGCCTTGCGCTTGCGGTAACCACCATGGGTTATGAAGCACTTCGAATGCTTCGCGAATAGAAAGGCAAATTCCCGTTTCTGTACGGTTTGCGCCGCGCAGCGGGTGTAGAACGCGACTTCATGCTGGATTCATCGGTACTCTCCACTGCGATGCACCACCTGACAGGTAACGCTCCCGCGTTGATGCTGCAGTCCACCAGCAGCCTTCCCGTCTGGTTTGATACCAAATTCAAGTGGCAGCTCTTGGTTGTGCTCGGGCTCATTACCATCTTCGCCATCGTGCGCATGTCGCTCTCTGTTGAGCGCCCCAGCGCCGCGCAGCAGGTGGTCGAGCTGGTCCATGGCTTTGTGGGTGGACAGTGCAACGAGGTCATCGGCCACGGCTATGAGCGCTATCAGGGCTTTATCACCTGCATCTTCCTGTACGTGCTCTTGAATAATTTCCTGGGCCTGCTGCCACATGTGGAGACCCCCACAAGCATCTCGGTGGTGCCTCTCGGCGTCGCTCTTATTTCATTCGTGTACTACAACATGCACGGCCTGCGCGTGCACGGCCCCATTGGGTACCTCAAGACCTTCGCCGGCCCTGTGTGGTGGATTGCCTGGCTGCTTTTCCCGGTCGAGGTTATCTCGCACCTCGCACGTGTCATGTCGCTGACAATTCGTCTGTACGCCAATATGCTGGCCAGCGATCTGCTCACGCTCATCTGCTTTTCAATGCTGCCCATCATCGCGCCCACGGCATTTCTCGGGCTGCACTTCCTGGTGGCCATTATTCAGGCGTATGTGTTCATGCTGCTGTCCACCATTTACGTGGCAATGGCAATTTCGCACGAACATTGAGTTCGTTCTCGGCTATCGTCCGAGACTAAGAAAAGATTCCGCTGGAGAGAGCTTCCGCTCCAGACAAACGGATAGACCGCAAGCGTGAGGGGGCCAGCTTGGTGAGCCTCAACCACCCACTGGCGGTCAACACTCAGGGAAGCTGGAGAAACGATGAAGAAGCTTCAGTATCTGTTTACAGCACTTTCCATGCTCTGCTTCGCCATGCCTGCGCTCGCGCAGAGCAGTGGATCGGCAGCCATGGACCTGGCGCCGATCGGCGTCGGACTCGGTATGGGTCTTGCCGCCGGCCTCTGCGGCCTCGGCCAGGGACGCGCCGTTGGCTCCACCACAGAAGCGCTCGCCCGCAACCCCGGAACGCGCGGCCAGTTGATGACATTCATGATCATCGGCCTCGCCTTCATCGAGTCGCTCACCCTGTTCACCTTTGCCATGATCATCATCAAGGTGAAGTAAAACAGCCCGGCAGCAAACTAAATTGGCCCCTCGGATGTCTATCCGAGGGGCCATTCACTCTTCGCAGTTACCTGGTTCTACTTCCGCAATTTACCCACTTCCTCATTGCGATTCCGCATCATCTCAATCGCCTGCGCATAGCTCATTCCGAGCGGTAGCGGCTCATAATCGGATGTATTCTCGACGGTCTGAAATTCCTTTGTCTTGAAGAGAATGCGCCCCGAGATATCCATTTTGAAGTGCACAATACGCCACTGATTGCCGTACACAGGCGCCTGCTCCAACTCAATCCAGCCACCCTTGTAGAGCCGCCCCAGCAATCCCCAGCCATAGTCCACGTCGTGTATCAGGCTTCCTTCCAGTCGCTCCACACGCTCCTGCTTTACATCGATCCAGATCTGGCCCTGCATTGAGTCGAGCACGCGTGTTTCCATGTCCGGAGGATCGTAGTTGGGGTTCGGTCTGAAGTTGAACTTGGCAACAGGGCCCTGCTTGCCAACTTCATTTCCCGCGTACTCATAGATAAACGCTACGGGCAAGGCACGCAGCACTTTGAGCGCACGCTGCGCATCCTTCTCTTCATTCGTCTTACGGCTTTGCTGTTTGGTCGGATCGGCCAGCAATGCATCCAGCCGAGCCTTCTCCTTGGCCGCATCCTCCCCGCTCAGGGGCTGCCCGTTTACGGCTACCAATTCCGCCACTCCACCGTCCCGCGTCTCGTAAATGTATTTGGTTTGGCTCAGCCTTGGGCTTGCCTTGTGCAGGCGGTATCGCATGGGGTGCTGGGGATCACGCGCGTTCCGCAGCTCGTTGGCAAGTGCGTGCTGCACTAGCGGCGGATTATTGCTTTGCGCGCAGAGCTGCGCCCCTGCGAGCCCGGAAAGAGCCAGCGAAACCGAAGCAGCCATGCGCCAGACATACAGCATTCCAACCTTTCCCGTGCCAGCCAGTCTTAAAAACAACACCGTTCCCTTTAGACGTCTCATACTTGCGCCGGTTGCGCAAGATTGCTGGCCCCCGGCCCCTTTTCGTATAGTGCGGACAGGTACTTTATTGGCCATTCGGCCGTTGCGGCGCTTATGCGCCGGTCCTTGTTGCCTGCCCATGCTCCTCCTGCGCACAGGCTTATCCCTGTGTGTACAGTAAGAAAGCCAGTTTCTATCCGCTTTAGAAGAGGAACCATACTCGATGGCAAATGAAAATGGACTTGCGCGTATAGGCAAATCGGTTGTGATTCGTGGTGAAGTCACAGGCAATGAGGATCTGACAATTGATGGGCGTCTGGAAGGTACAGTCACCCTGACCGAAAGCAGGTTGACCATTGGCCCGGACGCAAATGTGGCTGCAGACCTGAACGCCAAGGATGTACTCATTATGGGAAAGCTGCAGGGCAATGTCATTGCCAGCGGACGCGTTGAATTACGTTCAGGAAGCGTTGTGGAAGGCGATGTGCAGGCCCACCGACTCGCCATTGAAGATAACGCCGTGTTTCGTGGCAAAGTGGATTTGACACAGGGCGCCAAGGCATCGCCCGCCAGCTAAGAATTTGCCGTTGCGCAGAGTCCGGCTTTGCGCAACGGCAGTGAGGGAAAGTTCAGAGTGCTCGGCCGTTTTCTCGAAAGAAAAGGCGAATCGAATCAGTCCAGAGAGCAGGGGCGTTCGGGACCACGGTTCCCACGTCACTCCAGCGGCTGGTCTGCACTGCGCAAGCGCATGCAGTCAGAGCCCGGTCTGCGCGTCATCGACGCGGGCGGTACTTCGCCAACGAATATCAATTACCTGGCATCGCTTGGTCATAGCATCTTTATGGCAGACCTTGTGGGTGATGCCTATGAGTCCGACTGGAAAACTGGTGTCGATGACGAGGACAAACCCATTCTGAATGTTGAAGGGTATCTGGAACAGACCCTTAATTTTTCAGGGCGCACATTTGACATTGTTCTGCTCTGGGCCACGCTCGACTATCTGCCAGAGCCCTTCGTTGCGGCCGTCGTGGACAGGCTCTTTGAGTCCATGAATCCCGGCGGTCAGGTGCTTGCCTTCTTTCATACCAAGGCGCAAGGCGAGCAGACCGCATTTTGTCGATTCCACCTAACCGAGGGAGATGATGTGCAGCTTCAGGTCGCTAATCCTCATCCCATCCAGCGCGCCTTCAGCAATCGAAACATTGAAAACCTCTTCGGGAAATGGTCAGGCTTCCGCCAGTTTCTCGCCAAAGACGGTGTCTCCGAAGTGATCATCACGCGCTAGGCTCCAGTGGCGCGCTGCAACGCGACGACCAATACATCCCCTGGCGGAATCAAACATTCAAATGAGTTGGAGGGAATTTCATGGATCTGCTCAAAGGAACCAAAGTGACCTGGCTGGGCCACTCGACAGTTCTTGTATCCACGCCTAAGGGAACGAATCTGCTCATCGACCCATTCATCCAGCACAATCCCAAATTTCCAAAAGACTTTTCGTTGCCTGAATCACTACCGTACATTCTCTTGACGCATGGTCATGGCGATCACATCTCCGATGCTGTTCCCGTTGCTCAAAAGCACGACTCGTCGGTGCTTGCAATCTATGAACTTGCCGATTACATCGGTCGTAGGGGAGTTACAAAAACCATCGGGTGCAATATCGGCGGAACGGTTCAACTCGACGACGTAGCCGTCACAATGGTTGAGGCAAAGCATTCAGCCGGTGCGATAGATGACGACGGTACGCATTATGTCGGAGTAGCCGCGGGTCTGGTTCTGACCATAGCCAATGGCCCCGTTCTCTATCACGCCGGAGATACGACCGTTTTCAGCGATATGAAGTTGATTGCCGAGCTTTATCATCCCGAAGTTGCAATGTTGCCCATTGGCGGGCACTTTACCATGGGTCCGTACGAGGCTGCGCTTGCGGCAAAGTTTCTTGCGCCGCAGTTGATTCTTCCACTGCATTTCGGAACATTTCCTCCGCTTACGGGAACCCCCGAACAACTTGCTGCACGTATTGAACCGGAAATTAAAGTAGTGCGCATCAGCCCCGGACAATCTATTTAGTTCAACTTATACGCGGTAAGTAGCGCAAGAATTGAAACTTACAACAGAATTATGCGCTGTATTTAATCGGCTGACCGCCGAGACTTACTGCGCTACCATTTCATATACGGAATCTGCTGATAAAAGATAAGAGCCAGCCCGCAGGCTGGCTCTTATCTTGTCGGCTCCAAATTCTTACTTGGCAGATGCGGCCTTTCTTTGCCTCTCCCAACGCCGTTTAACGGCTTCGGCTATTCTTTTTCTGCCTTCGGGGGTGAGGTTTCTTTTCTTTTTCCCGGCTTTCTTCGTTGAGATCATTCCACCGGACTTGATTGCTCCTCCGCTCAATAACGCGCGCGCCTGTTGCAGTTGCGCTATCTCACGGTCTATTTGGTCTAGGATTTCCGAGACTCCCACGGTTCCTCCTCTTGCTTTGATAAGTGATTGGCTCCCTTCGTGCGATACCCTGAATAGCCCGTGGGTCATCACTTATCTATCCATAAGATACTCACCTCTTAAAGCTGTCGACAACCAAAAATTCTGATTTAAGGATGATATCTGTTGTTTGTGCATGAAAAGTAAAGATTACCCATCGATTGCACGACAGGTGACTTTTTGTGCCAAAATGATCGATTTATTTCCGTAAGGTAGGCATGGAATTCGTTCGTTTTTCGTCGTGAAAGGATGATTTGATTACTAAGGGATGTGTAAATCGTCCAACAAAGTGCGCATAAGTAACATTCATTTTTCTGGAAATCGCGATATCGGGCCAAATTTGTAACGTTTCTTTTCGTGGTGTTTTCCAACTACAGGCCGCCATCGGTGGTGACCAGCGTTTACTCTCCTTCCAGATGTGCGTAAGTCGAGAAATATTTTTATCGATGCAAGTTGTCCATGTAACTTCACTTGCTCGGAGCTTAGCGCGAGAAAGCTCCCCGCTTTTGTGTGCATGGTGCATTCAGGAGCCAAATCTTGATCTAGCCTGGTATTCGATGCGTTCGCCGGCTATAAGCACGGCCGAGTTGCGCGCTGTCGCGGAGTAAAGGGTATGTGGAAAGTTTAGTTTGGCTTCGCGGGATATTGATTGCTGCCACTCGTGCTGGTGTCACTCAGCTGAGTTTGAGGTTCGCCTCCCAGGCGCATGCTTACCGGTTCTGCCGCGCGGAAGTTCTTGAGGTCGCGCAGAATATCCACTTTTTCGCGCGCATATTGTCCAGCAAGTCGGGTCAGCGCATACGTGATGATGTCACTGTGATGCAGCTCTTGCATGGAGGGATCACGGCGCATATTCAGCCATAGACGGTGTACAAGCTGCACATCGTCAGGGCTCAGCGACGGTGCATGTGGGCCGATATAGAAAATCTTCGCTTCGCCATCAGTTCCCACAACGCAGAAGTTGAACTGCCGCTTCGGCTCGGGCAATGCTTCCCACGCCTGGCCAAGATGGAATGCCTGTTCCTCTGGCGTAAGTGAGCTTGAAATGCCAGAAACCACCGACTCGACCTCAAGCGAATTCGCGCTCTGCACAAGAGCGGAGAAGATGTCGCCTGCTGGAACAACCAGTAGCGAAACCTTTTTGCCAAAACTTTCTGCAATGGAAACGGCCTTGGTGAAGAGCATTTGTTCATGCTCGCTGAAGCTCTGGTCCTCAGCGCTCACATATTCCGGGCCGCCTGCACCCATGATGCGCACGCTCATGACAATCACATCGCGATCTTCGGTTTTCGTGCGCGCCAGTACCCACTTGAGCGCCTGATGATTTTCCGCGTCGCGCATCGTCACCATAATGCCGCCGGGCCGAAGCGCTACGGATTCACGATCGATTGTGTCCTGGTGTTCCAGTTGGAAGTGGTCGCGCATTTGACGAGCCGTCTGCGCGTGCTTCTTCATGTTCTGCCGTTCTGAAATGGTGAAGATAATGAAGAACGATCCCGCAAAAGCAATACCACTCACGGTCGCCACAGACTTGGTAAACAGGTTCACAATAGCAATGGAAAAAAGAACCAGAAATACCGAAATCAATCCAACAGGTATTTCAGTCTTT
Source organism: Acidobacteriota bacterium (assembly GCA_028876335.1). GTDB lineage: Bacteria > Acidobacteriota > Terriglobia > Terriglobales > Acidobacteriaceae > Telmatobacter. The sequence goes on along the minus strand of JAGWSG010000092.1, from coordinate 16,391 downwards.
CCAATTCGAATATTCGGAGGTACTTTCCAGCCGCGTTCGCCGTGGTACTTCCAGCGCAGCACAAGCATGGCAAGACTGTTGAACATGAAGGACCAGATCACGCCAAATGCGTACGCCTCGCCCAGCATGATCACATCGCCGCGCGAGGCAATGATGGTAAACATCTGCAGCAGGAAAACAAGATTGATAATGCGGTAGCTCGTGCCAAACCGTGCGTGCGGCTTGCGGAACCAGTCCGTTAATACGCCGTCCTCGGCCACGCGCATCAGCACGCCTGTCGAGCCAATCATGGATGTATTAATCGCACCGGAAAGAATCAGGAAACCTACAAACACCACAAAGATTCTGAAGGCTACGCGCCAGAACAAGGGTCCCACCATGTACATGGCCAGACCTGCAATCAGATTGTTCTGATAAATTCCCGTGCGCGGACCGTCGGGAATCAGCATGGACGCCAGCAATGTGGCTCCGCCCGTGAATACCAGGCTGAAAATGGCAATCACAATTGCCGCACGCTTTAGGTTCTTCAGCTTCGGATGCTCAATCTCGCGGTTTACTTGTGCTAGGCTCTCCTCGCCGCTCAAGGCCAGAAGGGAGTGGCCAAATGCCATCACCACACCGAACAACCCAAAGATAGGCAGACCCGAGTGCAGCAAGAAGCCCTGCGCATCTTCGCTGAAGTGCAGATTAGAGGGAATCGGCGCCGGTGGCAGGTGCACGCCCCGCACAAAGATGGAATAGATGCCCCATAAAAACAGAATCACCACCATCACAGTGGTGATCTGCATTACGCGCAGAGCCTTGTCGCTGGATTCTTCGATGCCCTTGATGTTTTCCCACCAGTAATAGACCGTTACAACTGCGGCGAACACTGCCGCCGTGTGGTTCATATCGAACTGGAATGGGTTTCCATGCTGGTCCATCAGGGCGGGTGGCAGCCAATGGTATTGATCCAGAACGCCCATCATTTCGTTCATCAGGCCGGTAATATACTGACCTGCCGACACGCCCGAAATCGGCCCTGTCAATATGTAGTCGAACATCAGAGCGGAAACGCTCAGCTTGGCGAATGTTCCGCCCAGCGCTTCCTTCACCACACGGTAAACACCACCGCGTGTAAACATCGAGCAGCTCTCGATGTAAACCGCGCGCACCGCAAAGCTGAACAGCATGATGCCGAGAATGAACCAAGGGGCGGAAGCGCCAATTGCCTGTTCGGCAATGCCCCCCACATAGAATGCGGAGGATCCAAGATCGTTGAGTACGATTGCGGCCGCACGCCAGAAAGAAATAAACGTGAGCATCACGCTGGATGCGACTATGAGACGGACGCGGTCAGGAGGCGGGGCTGAGATCGTTCGAGAAGATGCCATTGCAGAGTATGCGACGCTTGCGTCGGCTGCCAGGGTACAACGAGCACTCTTGCCTCGACGCCCTCGGCTGAGTGTAGTTCTGATTCGCGGTCGAGTCAATGAATTTGACTAAGCTATTGATTCATTTGCAGAAAATAGTCCAATCTCCTCATAAGATCCTTATGTCTTCGCCAATCGGCCTTGCGCACATCAACAATCCGTTTCAGATATTTTGTGCTCATCAAGCGCTTGCTGGCTTTGGAGATATGCGCCTTTTTCCGCTTGAGCAATGTACACTCGCCTTTGTATGCAGCGTGCATCGTGGAAGCTCAGGACCGCAGCCGTTCTTTCCGCGGCACTTCTTGAGTTGCCGTTCCCACTCGCAGGCCCCATGCCGCCCTGGCGTTCCATTTTTGCGTGGTTCGGACTTGTGCCGTTACTTTGGGCCATTCTCACGCCATTGAACACCACCTCGCCGCGTGCGCTCCGCCGCGCATTCCTGCTTTCATATCTCACCGGATTCCTCTGGTACTGCGGCAACTGCTACTGGATTCGCGACACCATGCAGCACTACGGCGATATGCCGCCATTGGCGCCCACGTTGCTGCTCATCGCATTCAGCCTTGTGCTCGGACTTTATTTCGGACTATTCGGATTGTTCGTCGCTCTCGTCCACCGAGCCAGTGGCAGCGTGCGCAAGGCCTTACTCGCCGCGCCCATCCTCTGGGTTGCATTTGAATTTCTCGCCGCGCATTTGACCTCGGTCCCATGGGATCAACTCGGCTACTCTCAGGTGGACAACGGCCTGCTTACGCATCTCGCTCCATGGACCGGCGTGTACGGTATCAGCTTCGTCCTTGTCTGCGTCAATGGCATGTTCGTCGCACCTGCGTTGCTCCACAGCCGTCATCCTCGCGTGTGGTTATTTGGGATAGCGGGCCTGGGCCTTGCGGCCACCGGAATTCTCCGCGCTCCCTTCATTCCGCCAATGCCAGAGCCCACCGCAACCGCTGTGCTCATTCAGCCCAACCTTGATGTAGGTGGGGACAATTTCTGGACGCAACCTGAGGTATGGAAGGCGCATATTGACGAATTCACGCGCTTGGCAGGTGAAGTGTGCGGGCCGTACATCGCGGGCATTCCCCAAACCGGCGCCCCTGAGCCACAGCCACTTTGTGCGGTCAAGCCAAAGCCGGATCTCGTTGCCTGGCCCGAGTCTCCAGCGCCGTTTTTTGAATCAGAACCGCGCTTTCAACAGGCGATTGTTTCCATTGCGCATTCCGTGGATGCGCCGCTCATGGTCGGCTCCATCGGCATGAATGTCGCTCCCGATCAGCGCAGTTGGCTCAGCTACAATTCTGCGCTCGTCATCGGCGCGGATGGCCAGCGCGTCGGTCGCTACGACAAAATTCACCTCGTCCCGTTCGGCGAATACGTTCCCTTCAAAAATTTGCTCTTCTTTGCGCGCAAGCTTACGGGCCGTGTGAGTGAGTTTCAGCGTGGAACCATGCGCAAGGTCTTCCGCCTGGGCGGCCATCGCTACGGCATCTTCATTTGTTATGAGGCCGTCTTCGCCAGTGAAGTCCGCCAGTTCCCGCGTCTCGGTGCGGAAGTCCTTGTCAACCTCAGCGACGATGGCTGGTACGGTGACACCAGCGCACCCTGGCAGCACCTCAACATTGCACGCATGCGCGCCATTGAAAACCGCCGCTGGCTCCTGCGTGACACCAACAACGGCGTCACAGCCGTCATTGACCCCTATGGCCGCGTGCGCCAAAGCATTCCCCGTCATCAGGTCGGCGTGCTCGACGCCAAGTTCGCCTTCCGTGATGACATCACCTTCTATACCGCGCACGGCGACGTCTTCGCCTGGCTCTGTGCCATACTTTCTATAGGACTTGCGATTTGGACCCTGAAGGCCAATCTCAAGCTCTCAATTCAAGACAAAGTCAGGTCCTGAGAATCCATCGTGTCCATCAACGATCTCGAATTCGCCTACGCCCCCATCCGCGATCAGGTGCGTGACCTGCGGGAGTATCTTTGACCCCGCTCGCATCCGTAAAGAACTAGCCGCCATTGAAACCAAACTTGCCGACCCATTCATGTGGTCGAACCCAGCTGCGTCCCAACCACTCATGCGCGATCGCAAGCGGCTTGAGCAGCTCGTCGCCGACGATAACGAACTCGTGCGCCGCTCCGGCGACATTGAGGCGTATTTCGAGCTCGCCCGTGAAGGCGAAGATGTCCTCGCTGAACTCGAGCCAGCGATCAAGGACCTCGCCACCTTTGCCGAAGATCTTGAAGCAAAGACCATGCTCTCCGGTGAAACCGATCCGCTCAATGCCATCGTCACTGTGCATCCCGGCGCCGGCGGCACAGAGAGCCAGGACTGGGCCGAGATGCTCCTCCGCATGTATCTGCGCTGGGCTGAGCAGCAGGGCTTCAAGACAGAGATGAATGATTACCAGGATGGCGACGAGGCTGGCATCAAGTCCGCCACGTTCACCATCATGGGTGAATACGCCTTTGGCATGCTTGCAGGTGAGAGCGGCGTGCATCGACTCGTGCGCATTTCGCCGTTCGACTCAGCCAAGCGTCGCCACACCTCCTTCGCATCCGTCTTCGTCTCTCCTGAGATCGACGATTCCATCGAGATCGACATCAAGCAGGACGACCTGCGCATTGACACCTACCGTTCCGGCGGCAAGGGCGGCCAACACGTCAACACCACAGACTCAGCCGTACGCATCACCCACCTGCCCACCAATATCGTCGTGCAGTGCCAGAACGAGCGTTCGCAGCACAAGAATCGCGAGAAGGCGATGAAGATGCTCCGCTCTCGTCTCTACGAGTACGAACTGGACAAGAAGCGCGCCGAGTCAAAAAAGCTTGAGGACTCCAAACTTGAAATCAACTTCGGCTCGCAGATTCGGTCATATGTTCTGCAGCCTTATCGCATGGCCAAGGATCATCGCACTAAGGTCGAAGTGGGTGACGTGGATAAAGTGCTTGACGGCTACCTGGAACCATTTCTAAGGGGCTATCTGCTGGCCAAGCGTCGTGGGACGACTTCCAGCCCGGGCGACGACGACCTGGATGTATAGCCGCGAGATTAAACCTCATGGAATTCTTGCAGAGCAATATGAAGTTTGAGGCATTAACACTTTGCAAACCATCTCCGATAAGTAGAGTGCCAACCGCCTGCCCTGAATTTCCAGCGGCGGCCGGCACAATTTTGAGTCGGAGGAAGGCCATTGCGCATCCAGGAACAAGTCATGAATGATCCCGCCGTCATCACTGAAATGCTCCACACTGCGCGCACTATAGCCGTCGTCGGTATGAGCGACAAGCCCTGGCGCGCAAGCCATAATATTGGCAAATATCTCGCTTCCCACGGTTATACGGTCTTTCCCGTCAATCCAGCGCTTACTGAAGTCGCTGGCCTCAAATGCTTTCCCACACTTGACGCTGCCAACGCCGCGGCTAAAGAGCAAACAGGGAAGGGAATTGATCTCGTTGATGTTTTTCGTGCCTCAGAGCATGTTCCGGAAATCGTAGACGAGGTATTGCGTTTGGGCATCCCCTATCTATGGCTGCAGGACGAAGTGATCCACGAAGAGGCCGTTGCCCGCGCCCGTGCCGCGGGAGTTAAAGCCGTTCAGGATGATTGCATCTTCCGCGAGCACACACGCCACCTCGACTGATCGAATCAAGACGCGCAGAGCAGCATGTAACCTTCGTTCGGTACACTGTCTCTAACGACTGGATGAACTTGTTTGCCGTGCGTTTTCCTCGCCCCATTGCCGCCCTCATTGCTCTGACAGCTTCGCTGATGCTCGCCCCGCTCGTGGCAACAGCGCAGCAGGCCGGTGCGTCCGCCGCCGCGCCACACCTCCAAGTAGAGCTTCTTGTTCCCGCGCAGAGCATCCAGCGCGGTGGCCAGCCCGCGCAAGCCGGCCTCTATTTCAAGCTCGATCCTACGTGGCATATTTATTGGATAAACGCTGGCGATGCAGGTGATCCGCCCCATGTGGCGTGGACCATGCCCAAAGGCGTCACAGCCTCTGCTCTTCAATTTCCAGCACCCAGGCGTCTGCCGCTCGGACCGCTCATGGACTTCGGCTACGAAGACGAAGTCGTTTTTCCTTTCACCATCTCAGCCGCATCGTCCGCGTCGCTTGGCCCCGCAACACTTCATGCCAAAGTCGACTGGATCGTCTGCCAGAACTCCTGCATTCCCGGTAAAGCCGATCTTGAAATCACACGCACCATAAGTGCCTCGGCCTCCACGGCTGCAACAAATCCACTGATTGAGAAGTTCATAGGCCTGCTGCCCAGGCCGCTCCCGTCTGCGGATAAGGCGCTCTTCCAGCAAACTCCCTCAGGCTTCCGCCTCTCCGTTGACACCGGCCAGCCGGAAAAATCCGCAATTTTCTACCCCGCCGATCAGGACTTCATCGACAATCCCGCGCCGCAAAACATCGCCGCCACCTCATCGGGCTTTGTACTCGACCTGAAGAAGTCACCCTACTACACCGACGCACCCAAAGTTCTCAACGGTGTCATCGAGCTTTCCGGTGGACGCACCTACCAGCTTTCCGCAAAGCCGGGAACCGTTGCCGCTGTCGCCACAGCTCCGCAGCCCTCCACTGAAGCCGTTCACAGCGGCGCTGGGTCATCGGCATCGTCGCAGTCAGCTCCTTCGCCAGCTGGGATGGAGTCATCCGGCTCTCTCCTGCGCTCTACGCTCTTCGCATTTCTCGGCGGCCTGCTGCTTAATCTCATGCCCTGCGTCTTCCCGGTCCTCTTCATCAAAGGTCTCTCGCTCGTCAACTCCGGCCAGGAAGAGCGTTCCACCCTCCGCAAGCACGGTTTTGTCTACACGCTCGGCATTCTTGCTTCCTTCTGGGCGCTCGTCGCGGCACTTCTCGTTCTGCGCTCCGCGGGCCACACCCTTGGGTGGGGATTCCAATTCCAGTCTCCGCAATTTGTCATGCTCATGGCATGCCTGCTTTTCTTCCTCGGCCTTTCTCTCGCAGGCCAGTTTGAAATCGGACTCACGCTCACCAGTGCAGGTGGTTCGCTTGCGCAAAAGCAGGGACTCAGTGGCAGCTTCTTCACCGGCATCCTCGCGGTCATCGTCGCCACACCCTGCACGGCACCCTTCATGGGCGCCGCACTTGGCTACGCACTCACGCAGTCGGCCATCGTCACCTTCGCCGTCTTCACCGCGCTTGCACTCGGTCTCGCCACGCCGTACGTCGCGCTCACGTTGCAGCCTGCCTGGACCCGCTTCCTTCCGCGCCCCGGTGCCTGGATGGACGTGTTGAAACAGGCCATCTCCGTGCCGATCTTCGCCACAGTCATCTGGCTTGCATGGGTCGTCACGCAGGGGTACGGAGCAGCCGTTCTGGTCGCCCTTCTCGCTGCATTTCTGCTTCTCGCCATCGCGGGGTGGTTCCTCGGACGCTGGCCCGCAAAACGCTGGGCCACCACTGTCGCCACGCTCGTCATCCTGGGCGTCCTCGCCATCTGCGCTTTCGCGCCAGGCCGACTCTTCTCCTACCCTGCGCCGTCATCCGCATCCTCGTCAGGAAGCGCATGGCAGCCCTGGTCCGCACAGTCCGTTGCCGACGCACGCGCGCAAGGCAAACCCGTCTTCATCGACTTCACGGCCAGTTGGTGCCTCTCCTGCCAGGTGAATGAGCGCCTCGCACTAACGCGTCCTGAAGTGAAAGCCGCCTTCGCCGCGCATCATGTTGTTCTCTTCAAAGCCGATTGGACTCGCCACGACGACGCCATCACCGACGAACTCACCGCACTCGGCCGCAGCGGCGTCCCTACGTACGCTCTCTATGTTCCAGGAGAAAAGAGCCCACGGCTCCTGCCGGAAGCGCTCACGCCCGGCATCGTCCTCGATGCACTCGCATCCTTACCGAGATGACAGAACTCCCATGAGCTGCCGAAGGCAATCGTTATACTCATAACTGATTTTGGCCCAGTCCGCACTCGCGCGAGAGATTGACTGATCCAATCAGTTTCCTCATGATTCGTCACTTCATCGTTGAGCCATTCGCGGCGCCGCAAACCTGGAGTCCAGCTAATCCCGTTCCCGGATTACCGCGTGACTGTCTCTATTTTGGTAAAGCGCTGGTTGAGCTCGAACGCCATCTTGGCGCCGAGGATCTCAATTGCTATCTGACCTGGAGCAACGAAGAGTTGCCTGAATACGGCCCGCACGTGGTCGCCATTCTCGTGGGTGAGGAATGGGGAATGATTCCTCGCTATGCGCGGCACGTTCGGCTGGTCGCACGTGTCATGGGGCAGAAGCCTTTTCTCGGGATTCGCAAGTGGCTACCCATTTCCCAGCTCAAACTTCTTCTTGCCTTGAAGCACATGCGAAACTGGCTCCATCATCTTCGTAGCCGCATGCGTCTTGCGTTTCCACCGTCCACCTGGCCGGCCCCGGTTCATCGCGAACCACGCATCTGTCACTTGCCCTGGGGCTCGGCGTCGTTGGTCGATTTGCCCATGAAACCGATGGGCCAACGTACGCAAAACTACTTCTTCTCGGGCGGCATCACGCAGGGCACCAACTTTGGCTACCGAAAATGGTTCAGTTCGCCAAAAATTCAGTCTCGTCAGTCTCTGGTCAAGGCGGTGTCGGCCATTGAAGCAATGCACCCGGAGTTGTCATCCAGCCGTGCGGTTCAGGTACATGTCGAAAAGCCCACCGCGGTTCTTGACGATGATCGCGACTACGCCATGCGCTTGATGAATGCCCGTATCTGCCTTGCTCCGCGTGGCTCAGTCGCAGACACCTGGCGCTACTTTGAAGGATTGAAAAGCGGATGCGTCGTCATCACCAACCCACTGCCCAACGAGTGGTACTACCGCGACACACCCGCAATTCAAATTCAGGATTGGAGCGAACTCGAGTCGATCCTGCCCGCTCTGCTCACCGATGAAAAGCGTCTCAAATCACTTCACGAAGCCGCTCTCGCACATTGGCGCAATGTATGTGGCGAACAGGCTCTCGGCCGTTACCTTGCGCGAACCATCGCGGAAAGCAAAGAGTATTGATGTGAACGCAGCGCCAATTCAGCTGCTCCGTTTGCCCGCACGAATCTTCCTGATCTCTTCCATCCGCTGCGCCAGCAGCTTTTCGCGCCCCTCTTGCGTCGGCATGTAATAGCTGCGTCCCTTCAGCGAATCAGGCAGGCAATCCATATCCGCAACCTTGCCTTCTTCGTCGTGTGCGTAGCGATAACCCCTGCCGTAATCCAGATCCTTCATCAGCCTCGTCGGAGCATTGCGCAGGTGCAGCGGCACTGGTTCTTGCCGTGTGTGTTCCACTTCGTCATGCACCTTGCCCCAAGCTGTGTACACCGCATTCGACTTCGGCGCCAGGCACAGATACACCACCGCCTCGGCCAGCGCCAGGTCGCCCTCTGGCGCGCCTAGAAATTCAATTGCTTCTTTCGCAGACAAGCAAAGATTCAGCGCTTCCGGAGCCGCCAGCCCAATGTCTTCCACTGCCATCCGCACCACGCGCCGCGCCAGATACAACGGGTCCTCACCCGCCGCAAACATGCGCGCAAGCCAGTACAGCGCCGCATCAGGATCCGAATTCCGCACACTCTTGTGCAGCGCGGAAATCAGGTTGTAGTGTTCCTCGCCCTGCTTGTCATACTGCAGCACGCGCTGCTGCACCGCATCCGTCGCCACCTGCCTGTCGATATGCTTCGCGCCATCCGCCGCAAGCTGTGCCGCAACCTCCAGCGTGTTGTACGCGCTCCTGCAATCTCCGCTCGCGTAGCTCGCCATCAGCTCCAGCGCATCATTGTCCGCAGTAATGCCCATCTCGCCCAGACCGCGCTCTTTGTTCTCCAGCGCCTCGCGCAAAAGCTCTGCAATCGTCTCGTCACTCTGCGCTTTCAGCACATACACACGACACCGCGACAACAGCGCCGAGATTACCTCAAATGAAGGATTCTCCGTCGTCGCGCCAATCAGGCGAATCGTGCCCCGCTCCACATACGGCAGAAACGCATCCTGCTGTGCCTTGTTAAAGCGGTGAATCTCATCCACAAACAAAATCGTTCGCGAGTGCATCTCCGCCGCCTGCGCCGCCGATGCCATCACCTGCTTAATCTCCTTGATCCCGCTCATCACTGCCGAAAACTCGATGAAGTTCGCCTCGGTCACTTCGGCAATAATCTTCGCCAGCGTCGTCTTGCCCACGCCCGGAGGTCCCCAGAAGATCATCGACCCCAGTTCGCCGCGTCCCGCAGCCTCGCGTTCAATCTGCACACGCAGTGGCTTGCCCGCCCCTAGTAACTGCTCCTGCCCGCGATACTCCTCCAGCGTCCGCGGCCGCATTCGCTCCGCAAGTGGAGCACCTGCGTGAGTACCACCGTGATGCGCGCCCTTCGTCGCGATCTCCGGCCCGTCTGGCTTTCCATCAAACAAACTCATCGCTTCGCACTCCGCTGCCGCGCCGCCTCATACAGCAGCACACTTGCCGCCACCGCAGCGTTCAGGCTCTCCACCGGTCCAGGGCAGTCGATCGTCACTGCTCCATCCGCCTTCCCCGCAATTTCGCGCGGCACACCGGCGCCCTCATTCCCCAGAATCAGCGCAACCGGCTTCCTCAAATCGCTCCGTGCCGCATTGAGCGCACCATCCACCGCGGTTGTCATCACCGTTACGCCTGCATCATGCAAACGCGCAAAGCACTCTTCCACGCTCGCGCTCACCACCGGCATGCGCAACACGCTCCCTGCAGACGCGCGCACAGTCTTCGCATTCCACTCGTTCACCGTTCCCGGCAAACTCACCACGCCCGTCGCGCCAAACGCCTCCGCCGACCGCAAAATTGTTCCCACATTCCCCGGATCCTGCAATTCCGCAAGCACAATTACCAGCGCCGCTCGATCACGTTGCCCCAGCGCTTCCTCCCAGCTCCACTTCGGCTGCTCCACCAGCGCGGCCACCGGCTGCGGCGCTTCCGTGGAAAGCAGGGAGACGATAATGTCATTCGGTGCGACAAGCAACTCAGTCTCATGCGGCAGCTTCAGGCCCTGAACCCAATTCTGCATGGATTCGCCAACCACAATGCACTTCACGCCAAGCCCGGCGCGCAGCGCCTCCTCCACCAGGTGCGGCCCCTCCAGTCCGACCATTGCGCCCGTCTTCCGCCCAGGCTGAGCCAGCGCGCGCCGCAGCTCTTTCAGCCGGCTGTTCTGTTTGCTCGCAACTCTACGCACCTGCATCGTTGCCAATTTCTCCACAATCTCTTAGCGATTCTATGCCGTTACGCTCCCTTTCGCGCCATAGGCATCCGCCCTGCAACTTGCACCGCGCACGGGGCTGTGATAGTTTCCGGTTTTGTGGCGTCTTTCATTACGGCGCTTGCTCAAGCCGGCTGTCTGCGGCTCCTTAGTTTCAAAGCCAGCGCCTTCCGCATCATGGAGTTTGGGCGCAAACGCGCTCGCACCATGGCGCTTGCATCGCACATCGAAGGAACCGAGGTAGACCTTCTTGTCCGCGGAAATTCTGCGCGTCCATCCCGATGAGCCCCAACAAGACCGCGTGGACTACGTTGTTTCCTGTCTGCGCAAGGGCGACGTTGTCGCCATTCCTACTGACACTTTCTACGGTCTCGCCGTCGACCCCGTGAACCTCTACGCCGTCGAGCGCATTTACCAGATCAAAACCCGCCAGAAACACAAGCCACTCTCGCTCCTCATCTCCTCCGTGGCCCAGGCGTATGAGCTGGCCCGCGACACCGACGCCAAGCTCGACAAGCTAGCCGAAAAATTCTGGCCCGGACCGCTCACCATCATCGTCCGCGCCGGCACCAAGCTCCCGCTCCGCTCCACGGCCAACACCGGCAACGTCGCCCTGCGCGTGCCGGATGCCGCCATCCCCCGCGCCATCGTTGAAACGTTCGGCCTGCCCATTACCGCAACCTCTGCCAATCTGCACGGCGCGTCGGAGTGTACCCACGCCGCCTGCGTCCGTGACCAGCTCGGTGACCGTCTCCCGCTCATCATTGACGGCGGACCCACAGGCCGTGCCCAGCCCACCACCATCGTCGACCTCTCGCTCGGAGACGGCCGCTGGGAAATCCTCCGTGAAGGCGCCATCCCCACGCATGAAATCGTCATGGTTCTGGAACGTTGATCAATAGCCTTTTCTCACTCAATCACCATTGCGGGATTCATCAGCCAATCGCATGCTCTAAGATTTCTGCATGAGCGCACGATCCAAAAGCTCACTGCGTGCATGGATCCCCCGCCTGCTTCTAGCGCTCTTTGTGTGCCTCGCCCTTGCCTTCGGGCTGTGGGCTCACTCGATCCACGCCCAGATTGAGCACTACGCCGCCATGGATCAGGCCGCGCCGGCCGACGCCATCGCCGTCTTTGGCGCTGCCGAGTATGACGGCAAGCCCTCGCCCGTCTATCGGGCCCGCCTTGACCACGCGCGCGACCTCTACGAAAGCGACATCGCCCCTCTCATCATCACCCTCGGTGGTGACGGCGGAGACGAATATTCCGAAGGCCAGGTCGGCCACGACTATCTCATCGGCCAGGGCATTCCGGACTCCGACATCATTGCCGAAACCGTCAGCAAGAGCACCGAGGAATCCGTGCGCCACCTCACCGTCATCGCCCGCACCAACAACCTGCGCCGCATCGTCGTCGTCAGCGATGCAACCCACATGTTCCGCATCCACGCCATCTGCGCCGCCAACGGTCTCAACGTCCTCACCTCGCCGCGACCCACCATCCGCGTCGCAGGCAAAACCGAAGGCGCAGACAGCATCTCCCACGAAGTCCTCGGCTACATGGCCTGGCGCCTGCATCTGCATTGAGATGGACATTGAACGATGGTGCTTCCCTGGGTGTGATTGCACAACAACTACGGCCCTTTGGTCCCGCATCTCCAAAGATAGAGACACTTGGCACTGCGCACATGAATCGTTGCTTCGACAACCCCGTAATCACACGGTGCGGCACTTTGCGCAGTAATGGTCACAATATTCCCGTCGTGCTGCACGCGCGGATAGGTTTTGTCCTGGCCATCGCCGCATTGCTCCGGCACTTTCAGAACAAACCGGTAGATCAATCGAAATCCGCCTTGAGAACTTTCTCCATCCGCGTGGTACAGAGATTGCTTTGCACTTTCAATCGCTGCTTCCCTCAACATCGGGGGACCGCTCTCCACGGTCACGTCCGCCGCCATCGCGTCGGGACCGAGCTGGACCCGGAGCACAACCTCACCCTCAACCCTCGCGGCTAGGGCAATCGGCGGATATTTGGCAGCATTCAGCTGTGCAATCGCCGGTTGTGGCACTTGCGCGATACCAAAGCCGCACACTGAAAACATAGCCGCGGCTGCAAAGCATGCTCGAATCATTGCAGGCATTCTAGTTCGGATTCGATCGAGCGGGAAATGGCAAGTGGCCCATGCACCACAAAAGAAATGTGAGATCAATCACGAACGCCCGGTGCCCCATTCATCGCGCGCACTGTGCGCGATGAGTGGGAAAGAACGAATCTCAACCGCCCACTCTACCGTTTCCCAAAAACTTCCAATTACTTCGTCCCCACCGGACTCTTGTGCGCTGCAATCTGCACACTGGCCCCAACCGCGTTGGCATAGCGCACCATGAATGACAAACTGATCGGTTTGCTGCCCCGTTCAATCTGTGCGATGTACGGTTGAGAAACATTCAGCGCGTGGGCAACATTCTGCTGCGTCAGGTTTGCCTGTTGCCGCGCGCGAACGAGTCCAAGGATCGCTTGCTCTTCATCGTAGCGGGCCTTGAATTCGGCATCCTTCGCGGAGCGCTTCTCAGCATATTTCTGAATCCAGGTCATGCTTTCCTCCGTGCCTCTTCCCACTGCTTCTTTCGCCTTCTTGCGGTTTCCACAACATGCTGAGGAGCCTTCTGCCCCTGTTTCTTGTAAACCACCAGCATCACCAACTGTTCAAACCCTGCGGAGCGGTTCGATGCGAAGAAGAGCAGCCTTCCCCTGATAGGCAGGCTTAATGTGCCGCAGCCGGAAAATCCTATCGCCATAGTCATCCACCTGTGCGGGGGACGGGTTCCCGAATCCGCATTGCTCGTAGTGACTCATCAGCGCGGCAAGTTTCGCGGCATCCTTTGAGGACAACTCGTCCAGTTCTTTTTGAAGAGTGCCTTCATCGAACGGAACAAACACGCGCCGCATACTTGTTATCATAACCTATAAGTTATAAATTGTCGATTTGAGTACGACTCACAACTCTCCCGCTCGCGCCTACCGCCCCCACACCCCACGCACCACTGCAATGCCCATCAACACCCCCACCGCAAACCCCGCCGCACTCACCGTCGACAAAAAATTCACCGCATCATTATTCAGCTTGCCGCGTAGTTCCAGCGTCGCCCCCAACACGCTGTCAAAGAACAGCCCAAACACCCCGCCCGCGACGCTCGCAGCAAACAGCAGCCTGTCGCCGTGCAGAGCCCACGTGCCTACCGCCGCAATCACAATCGCCGCACCCGCACCGGCCAGCGTGCCCATCACGCTGATCGCCCCATCCGTGCCCGGTTCCACCGCGCGCAGCGTCGTAATCATCCGCGGCGTTCCGCCCAGCACCTGCCCAATCTCAGACGACACCGTATCCGCCGCCGCCTCCGCCAGCGCCGCCAGTCCCATCGCAAAAATTACGCCCGTCCCCAGCCAGCTCTTCGGAAACCAGTCCGCATCCGCCAGCAGCACCTGCACCACCGGACTCATGGCCAGCGCCGCAAGACCCAGATTCGCCGCCACCTGCGCCGCCTTCCTCCCGGTCTTTGCCTCGGCAATGCCCAGCTCTTCCTTGCGTGCGCGGCCCAGGCGAGTAGCCAGATGCGTCAGCAGCGCCACCGCCAGAATCGGCATCATACCCGTCCGCCACGGCTCGTAGGGAACGGTCGCCGTCGAGAACATCACGCTCGCAGAGATCGCAAATCCCGTTGCCGCGCCACCCTGCGTGGCCGCGTGCAGTGCCAGCACCACCACGCCCAGCAGCGCGCTCAATCCCAGCGCCCACACCGCCACAGCCCAATCCTGCAATATCCAGAAGTGCACCTGAACCACCAGCGCCGCGCACACATACGGCAGCACGGCCAGCAGCACGGTCTTCGATTGCCACTTCAGCGGTGTTTGGGTCACGGTCTCATCCTAACCGTTGTCGCACCACAGCAATCCTGCATCTCGAACCGCGGCCTGCCTCACCGCGTCTTCACCGCTTCCCCATCACACTTAATCGATTTACACTCAGTGCGCGGTAATTTGATTGCCGTACTCGTTCGCTACGGAGTCTGAAATGAAGGTACGTCTCGCCCCTCTTGCCCTGGCTGCTGCCGTTGCTATCGCGCCGGTCTGTTCAGTTGCCCAATCCGCATCGCAGCATCTCGTACTCGACCGCAAAGGCGAAACAATCGTCCTCGAGCCCTACGCGCCCAACATCATCCGCGTCACGCTCGCACTCAAGCGCCCCGCCGCGCTCTCCGCTCCGGGCTACGGAATCTCCGCCAAGCCAAACGCCTCCGGCTGGACTGCTTCCCACACTGCCACGCAGGACATTTACAAATCAAACCAGCTCGTGGTCACCGTCGACCGTCCCTATGAGGGTCCCAGAGGCCCCCTGCCGCCCACCATCGCCAGCATCGCAAAATACTTCGGCGGCTCAACTCCCGGTGCGCACATCAGCTTCCGCACGCCGCAGGGCGGGGAACTCACTGACCTTACCGGTTGGTCCCAAGCGCTCCCCAACCACAAAGACGGAACCGCCGGTGTTGATCGCGACCGCCGCTCCACGGACGCACCTTTCTATACCGTCGGTGCCAATTTCACATCGCCAGATGGCGAACATTACTACGGCCTCGGACAGAACCAGGAAGGCTTTCTCGATCTCCGCAATCACACCATCCGCTGCTGGAATGACTACCTCGCCCCCGCAGCGCCCACCTGGTGCATCCCCTTCATGGTCTCCAGCCATGGATACGCTCTTCTCTGGGACAACCCCTCCAAGACCACCATCGAGCTCGGATACAACAACGAAACCAAATTCTCCAGCCAGGTAGGTGACCGCGTCTCCTTCTTCGTCATCGCCGGACCCGAGCCCGCAAAGCTCTTCGCCGGATATAAGCTCCTTAGCGGCCCCACACATCTCATACCCAAGGCTGCCTATGGTTACATTCAGTGCAAGCAGCGTTACCTCAGCCAGCAGGAAATGCTGAACGTGGCCAAAGGCTACCGCGACAGAAATCTCCCCGCCGACGTCATCGTGCTTGACTGGTTCTACTACACAAAAATGGGCCAGATGGACTTTGACCCGAAGAACTTTCCCGATCCCGCCGCCATGAACAAGCAGCTTCATGACATGGGCTTCGAGACCATGATCAGTGTCTGGCCCCGCTTCACCCCCGACTCACGCTACTACTACAAGCTCCGCAAGAACGGCTGGTTCATCCATCTCGACGACGGCACGCCCATCGACGGCCTGCCCTACGATCGCGCCGGCTCCGACATTGACACCACCAACCCGCAGGCCGCCGCCTGGTACTGGAAGACCATCAAAGACGACATCCTCTCCAAAGGATTTGACTCCCTCTGGGCCGACGAAACCGAGCCTGATCTCCCTCCCAACGGCGCTTACTTCCACATAGGGCCCGGTACGCGCTACTTCAATGTGTACCCACTTTTCCACACCCGTGCTCTCTACGACGGCTTCCGCAGAGATGAGCCGCAGGAGCGCGCACTCATTCTCTCCCGCGACGGCTACCTCGGCGTGCAGAGCAACGGCACCATCGTCTGGTCCTCAGATATCTCTCCCACCTGGGATGCCTTCAAGCGCCAAATTCCTACAGGTCTCAATGTTGCAGCCTCAGGCTTCACGTATTGGTCGAATGACACCGGCGGCTGGCAATACCTTCCTGCAGTCCATCACCCGGAGCATCCGCCCCTGCTCGATCCCTCTGACGCCCGCGACAACGTC
>JAGWSG010000091.1 GCA_028876335.1 Acidobacteriota bacterium | reverse complement strand
TCCATGTAGTGGGTCGTCAGAAAGACCGTTACTTTCTCTTTCTCGTTGACACTCTTTACATGCGACCACAGCTGATTCCGGCTCTGCGGATCCAGTCCCAGCGTCGGCTCGTCCAGAAACAGAATGCGCGGCGTGTGTAGAAAACCGCGCGCTATCTCCAACCGTCTCTTCATGCCGCCGGAGAACTTCTTCACCTGATCGTTGCGCCGCTCCCAGAGCTCGAACAACTTCAACAGCTCCTCAGACCGCTGCTTCGCAACCTTGCGCGGCACGTGGTACAGCACCGCATGGATCTGCATGTTCTCCCACGCAGTCAAGTCTCCGTCCAAACTCGGATCTTGGAAAACAATCCCGAAATTCTTCCGCACTTCATGCTGGTGCGTACGCGGATCAAGCCCATTAAGCTCAATCGAACCACCCGTCGGCTTCAACAAAGTGGTCAACATCTTGATAGTGGTAGTTTTTCCTGCTCCATTGGGGCCTAAAAAGGCGAATATTTCTCCTTCTTCGACTTGAAAACTGACGTCGTTCACAGCCGTAAACGTGCCAAAGGTCTTCACAAGGTTCTGTACTTTGATCACCTCAACCTCCGAATCTGTACAATACTGAACGGTTTAGTTTAGTTTGTCAATAGCCTTGTAGACGCACGAGTCAACGTAGCCGCGCACCTCCGACGAGGTTCTATTCTTCTTCTTCTTTTATTCCTATAGGTTGGGTAAGCAGATCGTCGTTGGAGGAAAGCGCCTCCTGCGTTCCAAACGTGTCTACTGATTCCGCCAAAGCCTGTTCCTGTTCCGGAGCTTTTTCCCCCGGAGCAACAGCTTCGTCACCCTCCGCCGCCTCGGCCCTAAGCAACTCATTGTAGGGGGCGAGCAGCTCATCCAGCTTGTATCCAGACTTATTTGCCGCCGCAGTTGCTTCCGATACATGCTTGTGGGCTTTTGCCGTCGCTTCGCGACAACGCTCCGGATGCGCGGTACAACCCAGTACTACGGGGAGCTGCAGCCACCACAGCAATTCCACATGCTGCTCGCGCACAAAATATGTGTGCTCGCCCGCGTCATGCACACCGGTCAGCCAGCGGACATCCGGATCAGACCACAGCTCAGGCAACAATCCTGCCACTTCATCCCGACGCAGCAGCGCATCACATACTGCACGAGAAGCACTCGATTCCCTTCCCGCATTTGCGGGCCCGCAACTCACACTCGACTTCCCTTTGAGCATCTCCGCAAGCAGAAGCACTTTTACTCTTGCGGCGGTTCGCCACGTATCTTCTCCCTCCATGCCCAACGCACTAAACGCTTGTGCAAAGGCGTTGCGCAGTCGCAGCCTGTCGAAAAGATCAAGTGCAGCTTCCGTTCCGTGTTCGGGATCGAGCGTATCTGCCAGGAGGCGCACGGCAGTCCAGGCAAACACAGGCGCCCAAAGTACACCAGCTCGTACCTGTGGGCTGCGCGTTGGCAGCACACGGCGCGCCACCGGCGGCAGCGGGTCGACAAACTTTTCTTCAACTTCGGGAAGTTCGAGCAAGTTCAGCATGCAGGCCCGGACAGAATTAAAGAACTGCTCCGAGTTGAACGGATGTGCGTTTCTGTACGCTTCTATGCCGTGTCGCGAGCGGCAGAACTGCTGCGCCAGTCGAACAAAATGCGCGCAGCGCTCGCCCGTCTCCTGCAGAAACTCATTGCGATGCTGATTCAGTTCGCGGCTTTGAACGACATTTCCGTGCGCACCCTCTACCAGTTCCGGAATACGCCGCACCATGCGCGGTTCCAAGAGTGCCCGCAAAGCCTGATGCACGGGCTCCAATTCCAGGTCGACCAATGCGTCATCCAGGCTTGGTACTCCGCGCCCATTCAGGTGGTCGCAAAGCCTATCCCACGGATAATCCGCGGTCGGTACGCGCTCATGCCAATTCATGAAAACATGGCACTGATAGGCGTGCAGATGCAAAGGCAGCCCGCTATCCGCAAGGTCGCCAGCACGACGCAGATACTCCAGGCCTGTAAGTGAATCGCGCCAACCCAGAACAAGACCGTGATCGCCACTCAGACCAAGGCCTTCGCCAATCTTCTTCTGTCTGAGCTGTGATGACGCCTTGTCCGCATATGCCGCCGAAGTGTGAAGCGTGCCGTGCGCCTCGCCATAGCGGTTGTTGAAGACGACCAGCGCACGCGCGTCGCCACACCGATTCGAGTAGGCGTAAACATTCTCTTCCACCCCGCCATCGGGTCTGTACATGTCATAGAGCAGGAAATTCGTGCTCTCGGCAAAAAGCCAGCGCTTGTGGAGCAGAGGAGCAATCTCCCGCTCATGACGTTCGACCAGCCACGGATCGGGATTCTCATCGTAACGCGGCCGCTGATACTCCATACCGTACTTTTCCGTGTATCCCTCAATCTGACCGTGGCCGAACATCGGAAGTCCAGGCAGCGTGGACATCATCACCGCAACGCCAAAGCACTTGTCTCCATTGCCGAACTGGTCAATCGCCGTGCGTTCATCGGGATTTGACATGAAGTTCACGTAGCGCTTGAGAATGTCCGGGTCAAACTCAACAGTCTTTTTGATCACGTCACGATATTCGGCATTCTTTTCATCGCGCAGCATGTTCATAAACGCGCTGTTGTACACGCGATGCATGCCAAGCGTGCGGACGAAATAACCCTCCATGAGCCAGAAGGCTTCAGCAAGGAGCAGCGTACCCGGTACTTCCGCTGCCACACGATCGACCACCTCGCGCCAGAACTCATGCGGCATGCATTGATTGAACTCCGCCTGTGACATGGAATATTCGGCGCGCGACGGAATCGCTCCACTTGAACCCAGCCCCGGAAACCAGAGCCGATGAAAATGCCGCTTGGCCAAAGTCATGGCCGCATCAAAGCGAATGATGGGGAACATGCGTGCCACATGCAGAATGGTCTGAATCACCTGCTCGCGCACAGCAGGGTTCAGATAGTCGAGTTGCGCAGTGTCATTCCAGGGAAAGCTCGTTCCATCGTTGCCGTGATAAATGAATCGCGTGTCACCCGTGTGCTTGTCGATGCGGCGAAAGACGACAGCGGCATCGGTCTGCTCATAATAGTGATCGTCGATCTTGATTTCGACGCGGCCATCGGCGGAAAGATCCGGTCCATTAAAGCTGTACGCCGGATACGGCGAGTGTGGCCGGGAGATGAACCACTCCGGATGATCGACCACCCAGGGCGAATCGATGCCCATGTGATTCGGCACCATGTCACTTGCGAGGCGCACTCCGTGGCGATAGGCACGGTCGCGCAGGTTCGTGTAGGCCTGGTCGCCGCCGATATCGTCGGCAATGCGGTAGTCAAAAAGTGAGTAGGCCGAAGCCACCGCATCCGAGTTGCCACAGAGCAGCTTGATGGTCTTTGAGGCGCGGCTTCGCTCCCACACACCGATCAACCACAACGAATTGATGCCGCGACGCGCGAGTGTCGCCAGTTCCTCGTCCGGAATCTCGTCAAGCCGGCGAATATGTCGCCCATATTGACGACTCAACTGCGCAAGCCACACGTATGTGCTCTTGGCAATCAGTACGGTGTTGGGCATCCAGGCCGTGTCCGGCGAGAACTTCTCATACTCCTGCGCGATCTCGCCAAACTGCGGAACTTGCGATTCACTTGTCATGCCAGGCCACTGTTGTGTTCCCTGCTCGCGGCGGCGGCGTGCGGCTTCCTCGGCCCGCGCGCGCACATCGGCCGCTTCCGGGTTGAACTGCATCCAGATGGCCAGCGACTCCTCGCGCAGTACTTCTCCGGCGACGGTGAGGAGTTTGTCCAGGCTTGAGCCAAGCAGCGGACGCCACAAGTTGAGAATGAGAGCGAGCTGTTCACTGAGTGAGGTAGGCGCACCCGAAGCAGGCGCACGCAGCAGATCAAGAAAACTGACTGCGCCTTTCTCGGGAATAGGGATCAGTGGGCGGGTAGCAAAGAACTCAGGAAAATCGCGTGTGACTTGCTTGTAAACCGTGCGTTCGGCTAGCACGTTTTCTTCAAAGAGCTCATCGAACTGTTTAAAGGCGGGATTGCGGTTTGCTGTCCAGAGCAAGACCAGTTCTTCCAGTGCGGCCGCCTTGTGGGGAATCCCGTCCGTGGTACCTGCAAGCCATTGCTGCGGCGTTTCCAGACCACGCATGACGGATTGACCCGGAAACTCTTCGACAAAGGCCAGCAGCATGCGGTCCAGCTTGTCTGTGCCCACGCGCGCTCCAAACCAATCGAGCGCCGCAGTCATCAGTTCGGGATCGAATTGCTCCCGATAGCGCGCAAACAACACATGGCTCGCCTCATCAATGAGGCCCATTGCGTACAGTGCGCCGGCATGGACTACCTTGTCCGGATGCAGATGTGCCTGACGAACAATATTGATGCGGTGCGCGAATTCGCGGCATGCGTCGAGGCTGGAGAATATGACATTTCCAGTAAAAGAGAAGAGTGCGGCGGAGAACTGATAACGGTCTCGTGCCTGCCGCGCAATGTGAAATTCCATCATCAATCCGGGGACGAACTCCTTGGGGATTCAAAGC
Organism: Acidobacteriota bacterium; assembly: GCA_028876335.1. Classification (GTDB taxonomy): domain Bacteria; phylum Acidobacteriota; class Terriglobia; order Terriglobales; family Acidobacteriaceae; genus Telmatobacter. The sequence continues at coordinate 5,120 of JAGWSG010000091.1, read as the reverse complement.
CGATGTTCGCCACGGTGATCCTGCACTTCATGCGCGGAGAACACCGCAGGGTGCATCAACCAAGTACAGTACCACCTCACACGTTGTCGGCGCAGATCGGTCTCACTCTGTGGTGAGATCCAGACAACACGATGCGCTGACAAAAAGGCGGGTACACTCACATTCTTCGGAGGTCACCTTAAAGACGGCTTGACGAAGGGGTATGCAAGTGATATCAAGGTTGTGCGCAATCGATTGCGCGCTCGATTTTGTACTTGTGAATACGAACAGCATTTTCACCTGAAGTGCCAGTTGATTCTTCAGACTCATAACTCGTTTCACATTTTCACCGCTCATTCTACGCAGCAGTACACAGTACGACAGACAGGATATTTTTGAATGACATTGCCTTCTTTTCTCCGGTGGACCGTTTGCGCATTTGCTCTTGCCGCGGTTGCAGTGTCCATGGGCGCGCAGACGCCTCAAAGCTCAATCACGATCGATGCCTCGGCCTCGGCACATTCATTTCCCCACTTCTGGGAACAGTTCTTTGGCTCGGGACGCGCTGTCCTGGCTTTGAGAGCCAACTATCTCGACGATTTGAAGGATGTGCATGACAACGTGGGCATGCGCTATGTTCGATTCCACGCAATTCTGTTAGACGATGTGGGCGTGTACAACGAGGACGAGCACGGAAACCCCGTTTACAACTTCAGCTATGTGGATGAGATTTACGACGGGTTGCTGGCGCGCGGCGTGCGCCCCTTTGTCGAGATCAGCTTCATGCCTTACGCACTGGCATCCAATCCCAAATCGATTCACCCTTTCTGGTATAAGCAGAACGTGTCGCCGCCGAAGGACTACGCCAAGTGGGATGCTTTGATGAAAGCCTTCGCGCAACATCTGATCGACCGTTACGGCATTGACGAGGTTGCGCAATGGTATTTCGAAGTCTGGAATGAACCCAATATCGATTTCTGGGCGGGTGTTCCCAAGATGGAGACCTACTTTACGCTGTACGATCACACCGCGCGGGATCTGAAGGCTGTCAGTCCGCGCCTGCGTGTTGGAGGTCCGGCAACTTCATCCGCGCACTGGATTCCTGAGTTCATCGCGCATGTGAGCGAAAATCATGTCCCGGTCGACTTTATCTCCACGCACGGATATGCGGACGACACGGTGGAGGACCTCTTCGGGACACACGAGAAAATTCCCATGCGGGACCGAGTGTGCCGGGCGGTGGAGAAGGTGCACAACCAGATCAAGAGCTCTGTCCTGCCCCAATTGCCGCTTTATTGGACTGAATGGAATGTGCCCTCGTACGGAGACCTGCAAGCGCGCGACAACTGGTACGTGGGACCGGCTCTGGCACATGACATCAGCCAGTGCGACGGCCTTGTGAAGGATATGTCATGGTGGACTTTCGACGATGTGTTTGAAGAAGGTGGCCCAAAGCGTGAGCCGTTCGATGGAGGCTTTGGCATCATCGCTCCAGGCAAGATCAAGAAGCCGAGCTTCTACGATTTCAGCCTGCTACATGAACTTGGCGACGAACGCCTGGCCAGCGATGCCAAGGATATCCTCGTGACCCGCCGCAAGGACGGCACGCTTGTCATCGCCGCATGGAACCTTGTCGACATGGATAAGCTGGCAGAAGGCAAACCCATCACAATGCAGCTCACTTTCAAGGGGGGCGTGAAATCGAGCGCGCGTGTCACCATTCAGCGTGTCGACGAGAAGCACGGCAATCCACTCACGGCGTACAAGGCGATGGGCAGCCCCGTGTATCCCACACAAGAGCAGATTGCCGCGATGAACAAGGCGTCGGCGTTGCCGCCGCCTGAGAGCACGCGATTGAAAGATGGAAAGCTGGATTTGACACTTCCGGTAAATGGACTTGCCGTAATTGAAATCCCTGCAAAGAAGGAGAAGTAACATGGCGCCCATCGATGAGAATCAAACGTCGCACCTCAGCCGGCGCTCTGTTCTTTCCGGCATGACCGCGGCAGTGGGCTGCAGCCTGCTGCCGGCTAAAGTGCTGGCAGGCGAACCACGGCTTTCACCGGACGATGAGTCATTTCTGGATGATCTGCAACGGCAGGCCTGCCGCTTCTACTGGGAACAAGCCAGCGAAAAGACAGGGCAGGTACTGGACCGGGCGCGCAACGACCTGAAGGGCGCTCGCGATCCTCGCCGTATGGCGAGCATAGCGGCCACGGGCTTTGGGTTGAGTGCACTGTGCATTGCACACAGTCGCAGCTATCTACCCAAAGCTGACGTTGAGGAGCGCGTGAAGAACACGCTCCATTGGCACCTGAACTCTTTCCCTGAGGTTCATGGCTTCTATTACCACTTCACGGATATTGAAACGGGCGTACGCGTACCGGGCGTGGAACTTTCCTCCATCGACACGGCGCTTCTGCTTTGCGGCGTGCGGACAGCAGAGGCGTACTTTGAGGACAAGAGCATCAAGCAGATGGCGCGCCAGATCTACGAACGTGTGGACTGGCCCTGGATGCTGAATGGCGGAAAGACCTTCTCCATGGGATGGCATCCGGACAAGGGCTTTCTTGATGCGCGCTGGGAACACTACTGCGAACTGATGATGATCTATCTGCTTGCCATCGGTTCTCCCACGCATCCGGTGGATGGTTCGTATTGGTACAACTGGACGCGGCCGGTGATCCACTACAAGCAGTACAGCTACATCAGCGGCAACGATCCTCTGTTCACGCACCAGTATTCGCAGGCCTGGTATGACTTCCGCGGCAAACGCGACAAGTACACCAACTATTTCGAGAATTCGGTGATTGCCACCAAGGCGCACAAGGAGTTCTGCCTCTCGTATCCCAAGTGGTACAACAACGACTATTGGGGCATTTCAGCATCCGATTATCAGGGCGGCTACACCGCATGGGGCGGACCTCCTCCGCAGGGGCCAATTGACGGCACCGTGGTTCCATGCGCGGCCGGTGGTTCGCTCTCTTTCGTTCCGCATGATTGCCTTCATGTTTTGCGTGCCATGCGCGATAAGTGGGGCAAGCGCGCATGGGGCCGGTACGGCTTTGTAGACGCCTTTCATCCGGCGGCGGATTGGTATGACAAGGACGTGCTCGGGATCGACCAGGGTATAACGGTCGTCATGGCGGAGAACCTTCGCACGGGGCTGATCTGGAAGACCTTCATGAGACTGCCCGAAAGTACGCTGGCAATGAAGCGCGCAGGGTTTCACGGGCAGGGTCTGGCCTGATAGTTTGAGCTGAATCACAAATATTGTGCAGACTCGCACTCTGTCGCCATGCATCCTCTGAGCGTCCGTGGCGGCTGCGTTTTGGAAGTGGAGCGCGTGACAAAACCAACGTCCAAGCCGATTACTCTCAAAGAGCTCGCTGCCCATCTGGGTCTGTCACAGTCCACTGTCTCGCGCATCATCAACGGCGAGGCGGCCAACCACCGCATCGCCGAGGAAACCCAGCAGCGTGTACTGCATGCAGCTGCCATTTACGGATACACCGCCAACGCGGTCGCACGCAGTCTTCGGCAAAAGCGCACCTATACCATCGGCGTCATTGTTCCAGAGATCAGCGAAGGATACTCCACGTCGGTTCTGAGCGGCATTGAAGACGAATTGCTGAAGGATGGCTTCTTCTACTTTGTCGTCAGCCATCGGCATCGCGCCGATCTGCTGGAAGCCTATCCGCGGATGATGGTGGCACGCTCGGTGGAAGGCATCATTGCCGTGGATACCCCTATCGAAGAGGAACTATCCGTACCCGTTGTTTCCGTATCCGGACACAAGCACCGCGAAGGCGTCATCAACATTGAGCTGCACCATCAGCAGGCGGCGACGTTCGCACTTTCGCACCTCAAGCAACTTGGACACAAGAAGCTCGCCGTCATCAAAGGCCAGACCTTCAGTTCCGATACCAAGCCCCGCTGGCAGGCCATTCAGGACGCAGCCAAGGCGCTGGACATAGAGATAGATCCCAGTCTCGTCGTCCAGCTCAGCAGTCCTGAACCTGGTCCGGCTCCCGGCAAGGAAGTGACGCACCAACTGCTTGAACGCGGCAAAAAGTTCACCGCGATTTTCGCCTTCAACGATGTGACCGCCATTGGCGCCATTCAGGCATTGCGCGAAGCAGGTCTGCGTGTACCAAAGGATGTCTCCGTGCTGGGATTTGACGATATTCTCGCCGCCTCAACGAATAATCCGCCGCTCACCACTATTCAACAGCCACTCCGCAGCATGGGTCAGGCGGCGGCCACCACTCTGCTCAGCCTCATTCGCGAAGACCTGCCCAAACCCCATCCGTCCGCCATTACGGTCTTCCCGCAGCTGGTTGTGCGCAAGTCGACGGGACATGCTCCGAGCGATGCAACCCACTCCTCCCATCCGGCGTGAACCCCGTCCGCCGGACCTGCAAAAAAATTGAAAAAAATCGCTAAATCCTAGAAAAACTTGCACTTAGAGAGATGATTATGCACTTGACACAGATGCATTGATTTTGGTGCAATGATGGTGCCGTGACAGGGCAGTGCTTCTCCTCATAGATAGGGGTGCCAAGGTTTGAGATTTTAGATATATAGGCGGTGCGAATGATCAAGCCAAACAATATAGAACATCTCGTCTACCAAAAGACCAGCAATTCTCCAAGGCGTAAATGTTCCGAGATCGAATTGCCATGCTTCTTCAAACGCCAGTTGTTCTGTGTCTAGAGATGCAAAACCGTTCGGTTCAGTGGTCTCTCCAAAATCGATTACATGACGACGATCTGGATTATTTTGGTCGAGAAACACCTCTAGAGGAAGTTGGCTATATCCCTTTAGCCTGTGCGCTAACGCTCGCCAGAAGTCGAGTGTGCAGTCTTGAGGGAGGAATTTGTTGTGTGTTGTGTCGAGGTGCTTAAAAGAGAATTGAATGGTTTTTTGATTTGGCTTAAGGAGCGGATCAGGTATTATGAGCCGCTCTCCATTGACAGTCACTTTGGCTACCTTACGCCCGCAATCTGAGCGCGGTAATACCGTTTGATGCTTTCCTTATCTATCGTCTCATTTGAAGATTCGTCTCGTGCATATCCATCACGCGCATTCTTCCATGGGTCTTCGTCATGCGTGAGACGTTCAAGCTGCGTTGCGCTGAG
>JAGWSG010000090.1 GCA_028876335.1 Acidobacteriota bacterium | reverse complement strand
TGGAACAATAACGAGTACCCACGCAACGGTTATAGACCATCGTATTCAGGCCTTCAGGGGTATGCACGGTGGCACCCACGGGGCACACCTGCTCGCACGGCGCGTTTTCGCAGTGCTGGCAGAGCATGGGCTGGAAGTGAGCTCGCGGAGCGGCCAGATCGCCCTCGAAGTACGTGTCGATGCGGAGCCACTGCATGTTGCGACCGATCCGGACCTGTTGCTTGCCAACGACGGCGATATTGTTTTCCGCATAGCAGCTGACGATGCAGGCATTGCAGCCCGTGCAGCTATTCATGTCAATCGACATGCCCCATGCATTGGCTTCGTTGTAGCTCCAGTTGGGGAAGAGCGAGGTATCAAGCCGCGGCGTTTCGTGGCCTTCACCCTCGTGCGCGAAGTTCGGATTCGCCTTGAACTCCTCGAGCGTGGCGTAACGGATGATGCCGCGCGGCCCGAGCGCCTCATCGGCTTCGAGTGAGTTATTGTCATGTCCTGCGGGCTGACCAAAACGCGTTCCACGATGATCCTGGTAGTGGCTCTTGGTGATGGCAACGCCCCACTTTCCGTCCACCTTCTTCACTGAACCGCTCACGTAGAACGGCGCATCGGAGGTGCGAATCAGATAACCGTCAAAGCCGGCTCCCGATCCGACACGGCCCGCTTCCATGCGACCGTACCCAAGATGCACGGTCACAGAATTATCCGGATGCCCTGGAGCAACAATCACCGGAGCCTTGACCTTGCCACTGCCCACAGTGATTTCGAGAATGTCGTCTTCTTCCAGTCCAAGCCTTGTAAGCATCGCACCTGAAACGATTGCGGCGTTATCCCAGCTCAGATTGGTTACCGGCTTGGGCAACTCCTGCAACCAGCCGATGTTCGAATAACGGCCATCGTAGATGGTCGGGTCGGGCCGGAAGATAATTTCAATCGCCTCTTTGGACGACGGAGCAGGTACCGCGGGAATTGCAGCAGATTTGGCAGCACCTGGCGTGAATGCTGTGTTCGCAATCCATCCATCGTGAAGAACCTTGCGCCAGTTCTCTTCGAAGTCACCCTTTGAAAGAAGAGGCTTCCATGTCGCGCGTACTGCCTCATAGGCGCTCAACATGGGCTCATTCAGCAAGGCCTGCAACACTTCGTGAGCCGATTTGCCGCCGTAGAGAGGCTCAATCATCGGCTGCACAACCGAAACCGTGCCGTCGTAGGCGCGCGCGTCTGACCACGACTCAAGATAATGCGCTGAAGGAATATGCCACTGCGCCTCCTGGCCCGTCTCGTTGTAATGAGAGCCCAGATGCGCATTCATCTTTGCCTTGTTGAAGGCGGCGAGAAACCCGAGATCGCTCGGCGCGTCGTAGACGGGATTTCCTTCAAGTACGACCAGGAAATTAACCTTGCCCGCATTCAGATCGGCGACAAGCGACTTAAGCGAAGCAAGCTGATCGGAAGGCAGTGGGACGGCGGTCTCGCTTGAAACCGTAACCGTCTTGCCCACGTTACCCAAGGCCGCATTGATTGCCATCGCCAGTGCATCCACTGAGCGATGCTGATACAGGCCTGGAATTACGACGCACTTGCCAGCAGCAACCTTGAGATCCTTTACGACTGCGGCCAGGAATTTCTGCTGTTCGACAGTCCAGGCGTACGACGGGGCAGTGACGCCCGGTACTCCAAGTGCCGCAGCCAGAGCCGCCGTGAATGCCGGCACTTCGCTGGCGCGCAGGCCAAGCCGGTGTTCAGCCTTCATGCCCGTCGTGGTCGTTGAACTTTCAACGGCATACAGCCGGTTCAGCCTGGAGGGATCTTTGCGGCGCGCAGCATATTCGGCAACCAGCTTATGGAAGCCGGGGAACGATGCGCCAGAGAGGAAGTCCGCATCAAGCGAAACAATCAGGTCCGCATCGGCTACCGAATACCGCACCGCCGGACCGGACTCAAGCGCTGTACCGGCGATGGCCGGTTCGTATTGAACCAACGTCGCCTTCGGATAGGCAGCCTGCACTTCCTTCCACTGGCGGGCCAGTGTAGGGGAAGTGATCGTCTTGCTTAGAAAGTAGATACCGGAACCGTCTCTTGAAGCTGCCGTCGCGGCTCGCAGGTCGTTAACGAACTCGCCGAACTCTCTTTCTTCGCCACGAAAAGTCGCGCGCTGAGAGCGATCAGGATCATAAAGACCAAGCAAAGTGCCCTGCGAATAGGGATCCGAGCCACCACGGTTGTATGGGTGCTCCGGATTGCCATCGACTTTGATTGGGCGGAATTCGCTACTCTTAACCAACAGCGGAACAGCGCCGGTCGAAAACGGATGCGCAGTGGCAAAGTACATAGGCTTGCCGAGTACAAGATCCTCGGGCGCCTTCACGTAGGGATAAATCGTCTCGTCAGGCTGCTTGGTGCAACCAGCCAGGCCCGCCAGCGCCATCGAAGCGCCCATCAGCTTCACAAAGCCGCGACGCGAGACCGGATCGATCCATTCGGCAGCCATTGATGGAAACTCGCGCTCCACCTCGGCCTGAAATTCCGGCGTATTCGCCAGTTCGTCAATAGAACGCCAGTACTTTTTGCCGCGAACCCCTTTAAGCTGATCGCGCACCTGGTCCAGCGTCATGGGCGTTCCGGAGGCAGAAACCGGCGCCTTTTTGTTGTCGTTCTCCACGGCATTCCCCGTCTGATTCGTCGTACCACTCACAATTTCGCGGCTCATCGGTGGCAGACCTCACAGCTAGTCAGATCCTTGGGCGTACGAATCTTGTAGTGGACGAGCAAGAAGTGTCCGAGCTCATCCTGGCTGGTGAATTTCTTGTAGGTAAGCGAAGCCGGCAGCATGGTTGCCGATGTATCGGAAACAGCCGCATGAACGGCACCAGCCGCTGGCAGGCTCAGAGAGGCAAGTTCAGGACCAGAACCTGCCGGGTCCTGCGTAGTGCAGTTCACGCTGTCCGCGGTTGGAACGCCGGTTTTCTCATCGGTAACCGCACACCAAACTGGTTTTGTCGACGTAGGCGCCTTCCAGGCCATGTTGTAGATCTCACTGGTTGGACGCAGATTTTTCGCTGGATTTCGATGACAGTCCAGACACCACTCCATCTGGAGCGTGTTTTGGGCATACATCAGCGGCATTTGATCCACGCGGCCATGGCAGGTGGCGCAGCCGATTCCCTTATTCACATGGATGGAGTGATTGAAATACACATAATCCGGAAGATCGTGAACGCGAATCCAGGGCAGACTCTCACCTGTCGCATAGCTGTCACGCACCGGCTTGAGCAGGTCCGCATTCGTCCAGATCTGCGCATGGCAATTCATGCACGTCTTCGTAGGAGGGATGCCCGCATAGCTCGACTTTTCAACCGTGACGTGACAGTACTGGCATTGCAGACCCAGGCCCTGCACGTGGTGCTTGTGGCTGAATGGCACCGGCTGCTCTGCACGCTGCCCCTGCCGCGTAACCCAGGGTGAGCGCTGCAACTGATCAAGCGTCACTCCCAGTGCGATCACAATCAGCCCCGTCAAGACCAGGCTCGCGCGAGCCAAGGCATTGGAGCTGCGATCAAATATTTGCGCCATGAATGCTTTCCTGCTTAATCTTCGTTTGCTTAATCGTACTTATGGTGCAGGCTGTGCCAGCGGTCACACAGGTCCTGGTTATTTCTTGATTTTGCGTAGATTACACTTGAGAGGTTGAAAACCCCGATGAGTCAATATAGCAGCCCGACGCGACCTTGCAACATATGTCAACGGTTCGTTCTGGAAAAAATACCTTCAATGCAAAAAGAATTTGCAGTCTACTGAAAACAAAGCGCACTGCATCAAAGAGCCATCAATAAATTCTTCAATTCCCCACATCATTTGCCATACCAAAAGATGAGATTTGAGAACGTTCATCGACGATGCTGGACCGCACAGACAGCACGCTGCGACGGCACTCCGCAGTGCAGCTGCGTTTCTCCGGTTCTCATACAGTAAAATTCGGCACAACAGAGCAGAGACTCCCCGAACCGCAATTCCCTTTCCGACTCGGCACATTGATTGTTGAAAACGTGCCAACAGGCGGAGCCGCAACTACGAGGTTTGCCATATGAAATATGCAGGATTAGCCGTGATGCCGACGGGCTTTGTGCTCACGCTTGCCGCATTGCTCCTTTTCCCGGGCCCTGCGACGCGCGCGGTCTTTATTCTTTGCGGCATAGCAGTTGAGGTGCTTGGCTTTGGAGTAGCCATTCGTGGACATATGCTTTCTCGCGGAGATTTCCGCTCTTGACGACTCAAATTGAACTCTCGTCCGGTTCCGCCGCATTGGCGACCGGCATGCTGTTGCTTGCTCCGCTGGCGCTGGCCGGAGTCGCTCTCATCAACACAGGTTTGGGGCGTTCGCGATCTGCGGCGCAGGCAATGCTTGGCTCGCTCGCCATTGTGAGCGCGGCCATCCTGGCCTTCGCGCTTGTGGGCGCCATGTTCGCCGCACCGGCCATGGAAGCAGGCCATTCCTTTCACTTCTTCGGCAAGGACTGGAACTGGGCCGGCAAAGGTCCGTGGCTCTTCAGCGGTTTTCCCGCCTTGCCTCTACGCACCCAGTTGGGAATCCTGTTTGAGTTCCTTGCTGTGGCTTTGGCTGCGCTCATTCCCTGGGGCTCGGGTGCAGACCGGTTGCGCATTGCCGCAGGTACATCCATTGCCGCGCTGCTTGCTGCGTTCCCTTTTCCGATCCTGGCGTATTGGATCTGGGGCGGCGGATGGCTCGGAACACTCGGCTCGCAATTCGGCCTAGGCGTCGGATTCATCGATCCGGGCGGAGCAGGCTCGATTCATGTCCTTGGCGGCTTCGCGGCGCTTGCGGTTATCTGGATCACCGGCTCGCGGCGCGGCAAATTTCCGCGCGAAGGCCTTTCGACGGCGATGCCAGGACATAACGCAATCTATGTCCTCTTTGGCTGCGTGATAGCGCTGATTGGCTGGATGGGTTTTAACCTCGCGGGTGCACTGCTGTGGCTTGATGCAAATCCTGAAAGACTTGCCGTGGTGGTCATTAACACACTAATGGCAGCCGCGGCAGCTTTTGCGGCCAGCTTTGCGGTAACGCGACTTCGCTTTGGCAAGCCGGATGCCAGTCTTTGCGCCAACGGCTGGCTATCCGGGCTTGTGGCCTCCAGCGCATGTGCTGCAGCGGTTACCCCTTTGCAATCGTTGTTTGCAGGACTCGTTGCGGGTATAGCAACACCCCTTCTGGTGGAGGTGCTTGAGCTGGCACTGTCCATCGATGACCCTTCTGGCGCACTCACCGCGCATCTGGCGAGCGGTCTATGGGGTCTGCTGGTGGCCGGCGTCTTCTCGCATCATCAAGGGCAATTGATTGCTCAACTGGTGGGCATCGCTACGATTCTTGGCCTGGTGTTCCCCGCCGTTTATTTGCTGTTAGCCCTGCTGAATAGAACAGTTCCCTTCCGCGTGGAGCCGGACGGCGAGCGCATCGGCATGGATTTGCATGAGCTGGGCGGCGCTGCTTATCCGGAGTTTGTTGTGCATCGCGACGACTCGTACCGTTAATCCTGAACCAGAGGAAGCAGGTCTTCTATCGAATGGGATTTTTGACGAGCTTGTTTTACCCATGGGGGCTGATTTTGCAGGTCATCGCCCTCATCCACTTCTTTCGCCGTCGTCCAGACACCTACTGGGTCTTCATCATCATCTTCCTGGGCCCTCTCGGCGCATTGATTTACATCGTTGCTGAAATCATTCCCGACTACCAAATCCTGAATCAGTCCTTCAAAGGCTTCTCACGCGGTAAACGAATTCGAGACCTGCAACTAATCATTCGCGACAACCCTGCGGCCGGGAATTATGAAGAACTGGGTGAGCTGTATATGGAGTCCGGCGACTACCTTGCGGCGCGCGATGCCTTTGATAAAGCCATCTCCGGACACATCGATACCATCGATACGTTTTATCGGCGGGGCGTGTGTTCACTCAGGCTCGGCGATGCCTCGGCCGCCGTCGCCGACATTGAGCCCGTCGTTGCCAAGGATCCGGCCTACGATTTTCATCGCGCGGGCGGCCTGCTGGCACATGCTTACGCCTTAACCGGCCAGATAGAGAAATCCGAGGCCCTCTTCCGTCGCGTGCTCATCATCTCCACTTTGTCTGAAACCTATCTGAACTTTGCGTCGATGCTGGCCGCAACCGGCCGCACCGCCGAAGCGCGCCAGTACGCGATGAAGGTTCTCGAAAAAGCACCGACCATGCCGCGCTATCTGCGCAGGCGTGAGCGCCCTTGGTTTCAGCAGGCAAAGAAGCTCCTCCGCCAGTTGCCCGGATAGGCCGTAGGTACGTTCCGATTGTGAATGAACCCGCTTTGCCGTGGAGCCTACTGCCGCGCCAGCACCAGCATGAGGATAAAAAGCGCGAGAGGCACCAGAGCAAGCGAAGCATAGAGAATTGCCTTGCGTGGTATACCACCACGTTTGCCTTCGTAGGGCTGGCGTTCGCCACGGTCAACTACGCCCACCTGGTCCTGATGCTCGAGGTCCCAGACCATCTCATGCGCGTTCGCGTAGCGATGACGCGGATTGCGCTCAAGGGCGCGAAAGAGAATCTCTTCCAATGCGGGGGCGATGTCCGGGTTCAGCTCGCGCGGCGGTTTGGGATCATGTTGCAAACGCTCGTTCATTGCCGCCAGCGGATTCGGCTCGATGAACGGCACTCTGCCTGTAAGCATCTCGTAAAACATGATGCCCAACGAGTAAATGTCGCTGCGCTGATCGCCGCGGTGCCCTTCCACCTGCTCGGGCGAAATGTAATCCGGCGTGCCCAGGGTCGAGGAGAGATTCACGAACGTCAGGCGGCGCGCGTCCTCCTTCATCGCAATGCCAAAGTCGATGATCTTGATATTGTCATGGCTATCGACCATCACGTTTTCCGGCTTCAGATCGCGATGCACAATGCCGCGCTTGTGCATGTAATCGAGCGCGTTCAGAATGTGAATCGCAATCTTGGTCGCGCGTCCGATGGGGAGCTTTTTTTCTTCATTCAGAATGGTCCTGAGCAGGCGCCCGTTAACCCACTCCATCACCAGATAGAGACGGCTGCGTTCCTCGCTGTTGAACGTCTTTACGATGCCTGGATGATCGAGCTGCTGTCCGATCTCCTCTTCGCGCTTGAATCGCTCGAATAAGACCGGGTCGGTTTCCAACTCCTCATGCGGAACCTTTATGGCGACCATACGGCCGGTCTTCTCATCCACAGCCTTATATAAAACGGACATGGACGTGTGCGCGATCACCGCCTCAATGCGGTAGTGGTCCAGCACATCTCCGGGTTGCAGTGTGGTCATAGGCACGAAACTACACTTCAATACAATTGGATTCCCTTGATTGTTGCATGCTGGTCCATAAAAAATGCGTCAGGAAATTGAAATCCATTCGTAACTTCCCCAGCACCCCGATGCATTTGGTTCGCAAACGAATGTGCCTGCGGCGGTCTATGATAGGGCACAATGCGCCGCATCCTGAACCTGCCGGCCGTTCCTTTCGGTCTTGCCGTTCTTGCGCTGTTTTTCAGCGCCATGTCTGGCCGTGCGGCTGCACGCTCTACTCAATTCGCACCCCGCCAGGACACAGGCTTTCTGAATCGCAGCATCACCATGCACGGAGTTGCATACCGATTTCAGGTCTACCTTCCACAGGAATGGCGGCGTGACGAACACCGCAGATGGCCGATCATTCTTTTCCTCCACGGGATGGGTGAGCGCGGTTCTGAAGGCATGTGGCAAACCGAAATTGGACTTCCAGAGGCGGTGCGCGACCACCCTGAGCGCTGGCCCTTCATTATTGTTCTTCCGCAATGCCCGCAAATGTATTACTGGACAGATCCGCCCATGATAGCGATGGCGATGGCGGAACTCGACAAGGAATCCAAAGAGTTCAATGCCGATCCCGAACGCACATATCTGACCGGACTTTCGCTGGGAGGATATGGCGCATGGGAACTCGGTAAGGTGTATCCCAAACGCTGGGCAGCAATCGCCATCGCCTCCGGTGGGATCTTCTGGAGTTACGCGCCACAGCGCTGGCAACAGAGCGGCGTTCTGCCACAGGAATATGCGCGCGCCATCGGCAAAACACCCATCTGGCTTTTCCATGGCAGCAACGACCCCGTTGTGCCGCCACGCGAAAGTGAACTGATGTATGCAGCGTTCAAGGCTGACGGAGGGCATATCCGCCTCTGGATTTATCAGGGGCTGAAGCACGACAGCTGGTCGCGGGCCTTCAATGAGCCCGATCTGCCACGCTGGCTTCTTGAACATCGCCTTGGCGAGGAAGTGACGCCGTATGCCGAGCGAGCCGTAATTCCTCTCCACCCGCAGGCCATTCCTTTAAACAATGAGCAGTTGGATGCCCTCTCCGGTGAGTATCGCGATATCCGTGGTCTGCTGGCCCTTACGGTGTATCACCAGGGGGAGACGCTTTATAGAAAGGACCGCCACGGATTTGTGGCTGAATTGGCAGCAGAATCTCCGAATGCGCTCTTCTATCCCAAAGGAGACAGCATAAGCCGCCTGCTGGTTGAGCGTGACCGCCAGGGGCGAATTACGGCGCTGATTGTGCATGACGACCGCTCTGAGGAACGCTTGGAACGAATTCGCTCCAGCGTGCGTAATCTTTCACAGTAGTTGGATAGGCCGCGACGAGCAAAGCTCGTCGCCGGCACAACAAGGAGGTTGGCGATGTTTTGTAGCGGGTGCGGATTTAATCTGGCACAGGGGCAGGCGGTTTGCCCGCAATGCGGCAGACCGATAGCGCCGCCCGTTCCTCCAATCCCAAATATGCAAATGCAAGTGGCCACCTACGCGGGGCGCATACGTGCATTAAGCATTGTCTGGTTTGTTTACGGTGGCTTGTCGCTGCTACTGGGCATTATGGGGATGGCTTTTGCCAACGCCGTTTTCCACGGATCTCTCGGCCCGTGGTCGCATCGAGCCTGGGGACCGGGGCCGGAGTTCTTTGGCCCGCAGCTCATTCACCTCATTTGGATCTGGGTCGTCATCCGTACCGGCCTTGCTCTGCTTGCCGGCTGGGGCCTGATGCAGAACACCGCATGGGGACGCATCGTTGCCATTGTCGCCGCGTTTCTGAGCCTTTTGAAGATTCCCTTCGGCACAGCACTGGCCATTTGGACCCTTGTGACTCTGATGGGCTATCGCAATTCCACGCTTTACGAGCAGCTAGGCGGATAGCGCGCCTCGACTAGATGGAATCATTCGCTGAGTGCAGTTGCTGGGTATCCCGCAACTGCGCCATCAGGGTGGCCAGCACGCCGGGAAGCTGACTATCCCATTCACCCCAGTCGTGACCGCCCGGCTTCGCATGAAACTCAAATGCAAAATGACGCGCAGCCAGTTCTCTTGCAAATCGCCGGCAGGGTCCATACAAGGGCTCGGATTCACCTGCCGTTACGTAAAGAAAGGACGCCCGTGCGGGATTTGCTGTCTGTACCAGCGCGAATGGATCGACAGCCTGGCGGAAGGTATCGCTCGCCGGCCCAAATACATTCCGGGTCCGCCACCACTGTCCAAAGTGCCGGACGCTGAACCCTCGATGCAGAATGTCGACGGCCGGACTGATGGCCGCTACAAAGCAGAAAATCTCCGGATGCCGCAAAGCGATGCTCAATGCCGCAAAGCCACCCATCGAGATTCCCACCAGAGCACGGTTGGACCGGCCAGCAGCTGCTGGAAAGCGCGTGGAAACATCCGCCGACAGATCTCGGAGAAGGTAGTCTTCGTAGCGATCCCGCGGATGCTCGACAGAGTTCATGTAATACGAAGACTGATCGCCCTGCACCATCACGAGAATCAATCCTCGCGCCGCCCACGTGACAACCATGGAGCGGTTGGACCAATCGCGAAAATTGCCGAATGCTCCATGAAGGAGAAAGACAACCGGCAGCTTCCGGCCGGGAGAAATCTCCTCGGGAAGATAGACTCGATAGGGCATCGATCTGGCAAGCGAGGTGGAATAAAAACTCACATCCTGCACGCGCACGCCGGGAAAAATATGAGGCCTGTCAATCGGAAGTATTTCCGTCCGGCAGGCGACCATCAGCAGCAACAGAACAGCCGCAAGCGAATAGATCCCGCAAGTCCGGTGCAGACGCATCATGGAGGATTCGATTGTAGCCAACCGCAATCGTGGTCGCATATGAGCGCGGCCCCGCATTTTCAAAGCAACTCTTGCAACGCTCAGTGAATTTCGAACACATTTCATACAACAGGGTGGCACACTGCCCATAAAAGGAGACTTCCCCATGCAAAGCCGCATTCAGGGCACCGTCATGCCAGTGCTCGACGTACAACTTGAACCCAACGAAAGCGTGTTTTCCGAGAGCGGCGAACTCTCCTGGATGACCGCCAATGTGCAAATGACCACGCATACCCAGATGGGTGGTGGCGGCGGATTGTTCGGCATCATCAAGCGCGTTGCCGGTGGCGGCAGCTTGTTTATGACCGAATACCGTGCCATGGGGTCAACAGGTGTGGTTTCCTTTGCCACCAAGGTGCCGGGGCACATTGTGCCGGTCGAGGTTGGGCCTGGGCAGGAATATATGGTGCATCGTCATGGCTTCCTCTGCGCCACGCCGCAGGTCGCAATAAGTGTCGGCTTCCAGCAGTCGCTCGGCGCAGGCATCTTTGGCGGCAGCGGCTTCATTCTGCAAAAACTTGCCGGAATGGGCACCGCCTGGCTTGAGCTCTCCGGCGAGTTGATCACCAAAACACTTGCGCCCGGCGAAACGCTCCTGGTGCATCCCGGTCACGTGGGGGCATTCCAGGGGTCAGTCTCGTTTCAGATCACAACCGTTCCGGGCATCAAGAACATGATTTTCGGAGGCGATGGAATTTTCCTCGCGGTCCTGACAGGGCCAGGACAAATCTGGCTGCAGACACTGCCCATCTCGCGACTCGCGCACCAGATTGCCGAGTACCTTCCCAGCCAGGGCGATGGCCGTGGCATGCAGCAGGCTGCCGGAGGAGCCATCCTTGGAGGAATCGTGGGATCCATCCTGGGCGGCGATCAGTAATTCGAGTTGTGCGCGATAGCCTCAATTGGCCGGTGCTGTTATGGCGCCGGCCGTTTTCCTGGCTTGCATACCTGCATCCACCGCAGCCTTCATCACGCCACAATTCGACATGAACCGCACAAGGCTTTCAGTAAGGGGCTGAAGGTTTGCAGGCTGAGGCATGTTCTGCGGAAGATTCCTACCGAAAGGAAGCGACGCCATCTGCAATTCCCCTGTTCCCTGTGCACTCATGATCAGGTCGGCAAGTTTACCCGCCAGCGGTAGCGGAAAGCTCTCCGAAACGAAGACCATGCGGTCCCGCGTCCTAATCACCACCGGTCCCTCATCGGTGTCGAATATCTGCTCCTCGTCATTGGAAGCGCCATTGTCACCTTGCGATCCGGATTCCGATGAACTGGATTTCGCATCGGCCGGCTTAAGACCGGAGAAGATGCGACCCAGCGAGCTTGCATAGAGCTTGGCGAACGCTTGAGCTGAAGCTGGACTCTTCCAAACTGATAGATAGAGAAGCGCGATCGATTTGGTTGTAGCCTTTTGTGCGACAGTGGCAGACTTCAACTGCCCGGCCCAGTAAAGGCCGCCATCCCATGCAGGCGCCAAATCACGCGAGGCATCCTCGCCGCCGAATACCTGCGTGAGGATTTGCACGTCAAGTTCGCCCATCTGGCCAATATCGTAAGGCGTGTACGTTGCGTCTACCAGCGGATGAATGTTGGGCAGTAGCGGAATGGGTGCGTGCCGGCCTGCTTCGTAGTTGCGCGGATTAATAATCTCCCACGAAGAACTCGGAGGACGATCGAGAGCGCCTGCGAATGCTGCGGTCTGCCCCTTATCCATCCACACATCCTGCTCAAAACTCAAGCCTTCGCGATAGGGGAACAGGAGCGACTCGGACAACAGCAGCGGCGCACGCGCCATCACGGGCGAGTTGGCCGTACCCGTCATCTGCTGCTTGATGTACTCCACCACTTCCGGATCCTTGATCAGGCTGCGTCCCATGGGCTTGAGGATGTTGTCCATCATCACCGCCGTGGCCTGCCCTTCGAGCACCGCCTCGCGCGCCGTATCCATCTCGTCCTTGGCAAGGTGGTCGATATCCCCTGAAGCGGTTGTCGAAGGGTCTTCCGGCGTCTGGTCGCCCCACTTGTCCAGATCCACATGCTGATCCTGAAGGGCATGCGTCAATTCATGCGCCAGCACGGGTCTTTGCTCGTCCGGACTCACCCAATCCAGCATGTTTACGGTCTTGGTCTTGGGATCGTAGTAGGCCTCAATCTGCTCTTTGAGCAATTCGAGGAGGAAAGGCTTCAGGTCGAAATCCCGATCGAGCATTCCGAACTTCTTCAGCACAATCTCACTGCGTTGCATGCGCTTTGCATCCTGGTCCTCGTTGAACTTATCCCGGACGTATGCCTCGACTGCATCCCGCGTGGTGAGCTTGCGCTTCACAGTCGACTTGATGGCATATCCGGTTTCATCAGACGAAAACTTCAGCAGCTCATCGACCATCCCGAACAGCTTTTTGGCCTGTTCGGGTGTAATGTGTGTTTCCGGTTTGGGCGAGTCCGCATTCTGTCCTTCTTGAGCCTGGGCAACCAGAGGCAATACTTTGTGCTGGGCGGCCAAAGGCAGGGTAAAGGCTGGCAAACTCAGGAAAAGAACCGAGATGGCGGTCCGGCTGAACAGGACGCGGGCAACAGATTTAGGTTCGCTCAAAGGGATTCTCACGCAGTCTCCTTTTTTAGACGTCCCGCGTTCGGTTTTGGACCAGAAGTTGTTCGCATCCTACTTGTTATAAAGGAGTCTTCCGGAACAATCCGATCGTTACGGCTGCAATTCGCATCCAAGATCAAGGCTATAATCTACATGCGGCCGCAGATGGCACAATGGCTGTATTTTTGGGCTAGGCCGGGGAAAAGCACGATTTTTATGAGCGATTCAACCGTCAGCAACGCTCCTACTCCAACACCGCTTGCCCACCTTACACAGGCAGGCTTACGCCCGCCGCGACTGGTGGAGCGCTACGGTGTGCAGACCCCTGAGGCATTCGAACCCATGCCGCGCGAGATCGCGGCCCTTGCGCGCTCAGCCGCGATTTTTGGCAAAGGCTGGCTGCGTCGCATTGCCGTACGCGGTGAAGACCGTTTCCGGTGGCTCAGCGGCATGGTAACCAACACTGTGAACGATCTTGGCCCGCAGAACGGCGCCATGAATTTTGCGCTCAATGCACAAGGCCGCATTCTGGGCGACCTTTGCGTGTGGCGCGAGGGCGACGAACTCACGCTTGAGATTGCTGCCAACCAGGTGGAGAGGCTGCTTGCCCATTTTGAACACTTCATCATCATGGACGACGTGGAGCTGGCTCCACTGGGCGAGGAACCCGGCGCCGAAGAGACCGCACTCGGACTGGTTGGACCTGAAGCCGCCTCGGTGCTGGAACGAATGGGCCTGAAGGGCCCTGGTGAGCCCATGACGAGCTACCGCCGCGAGTGGAATGGACGCAATCTGCTGATAGAAAGGGGCTTTGGTACAGCGGTTCCGCGTTACACCATCTGGACGCCTGTCGCGCGCCTCGAAAAGCTCTGGTATTCCTTCTCTACCGCAGGCGCGACACCGGTTGGCGCAGCCGCGGTGGAAGCTTTCCGGGTGGCTGAGGGCATTCCCGCTTACGGAATTGATATTGCGGAACGCGACTTGCCGCAGGAAACCTCACAGATGCATACGCTGCACTTCAACAAGGGCTGCTATCTGGGTCAGGAGATTGTGGAGCGGATCCGCTCGCGCGGCAACGTGCATCGTCATTTGCGACAGCTTGAGCTGGACGGGCCTCTGCCCCCAGTTGGAACCGAGCTGACCGCGGGACCGGCCGAAGGCAAGCCGGACGAAGAAGGAAAGCCTGCAGGAACCATCACCAGCGTGACCGAACTGCAATTGGAAGGCGGAACGCGGCGCTTTGCTCTGGGTATGATTCGCGCGGAGGACGAAGCGCGGCACAAGCCGCTTCGCTACAAGGCCGGAGAGGCAGCCGGCAGCGCGTGGATTCTTGACGGTCCACCCATCTTTTAACGAAATTGCCAGACATTAGGTCTGATGGAGCAACTTTCCGGAACGGATTAGTGAACGAATGAGCGATACCCCCAAGTTCGAAGTGATCGATCGTCGCAAGATGAAGGCGATGGAAGAACAGCAGGAAACGACCAGCGCGCCCGCAACCGAAGCAGCGGCCCCGGAAGAAGCCAAGGCTGGTCCTCAGCTGGTGGAAACACCATCGGCAGTACCAGAGACCGGTGAAGAAGATAGGGAGGCGCTGCCTGATTTGCCTCCTGCACCTACTGCAGAGGAAACTCGCCAGCAGAAGTCGGCCTATGACGCCTCTGCGCAGCGCGTGGAAGATCTGGTTCGCGCCCAGAATCCTGCCATGGGTGCTCCGCCACCGGTCGGCTTTGAACATCTGGTTCAGCAGCTTTATCTCTCTGCCATGATTCAGCTCGGCGCAGGCACGCAGGAGGGACAGCGCCCACGCATAGACATTCTCGGCGCACGGCAGACCATCGACATGCTGGGAGTACTAGCGGAGAAGACCAAAGGCAATTTGACGGAGACCGAGGACCGCGCACTGCAGACGGTACTCTTCGACGTACGCATGGCTTTTCTTGAAATCACTAACATGATCACCATGCAGGGTGTGCCCGCACCGCCGCCGCAAAAGTAGTCTCCGCACCCGAACGGAGCCGATGGAAGCAACACTCACATTTCTTGGAACCGGAACGTCGATGGGCGTGCCCACGTTGGGTTGCGCCTGCCCGGTCTGCACGTCTTCTGATCAACGCGACAAGCGGCTGCGCCCTTCCGTGCTGCTGCGCTGGCAGCAAAACGGGCAGGATCGCTCCATCTCCATCGACACCGGCCCGGACTTCCGCATCCAGGGATTGCGCGCTGGCATATCGCGCATCGATGCAGTGCTCTACACACATGCACATGCCGATCACATCCTCGGGCTCGACGATCTACGCCCGCTAAGTTATGCAATCGGTCGCGAGGGCGCGCATATTCGCTTGCTCGCCACGCAGGAAACAGCCTCCGTCCTTGAGCGTGTCTATGACTACACACTATCGCCGGATGCGACCTATAAACATCGGGCACGCGTGCAGCTTGAACCTCTGCCGGACCAATTCGAACTCTTCGGCGCATCGTTCACGCGAGTTCCGCTTTTGCATGGGAATCTGGAGGTATCTGGATTTCGATTTGGCCGCACTGCGTATCTCACGGATGTAAGTGAGATTCCGGAATCGAGTTTTGCCCTTCTGGAAGGGCTCGACTGCCTGATCCTTTCCGCGCTGCGCCACGCGCCGCATCCCAATCACGCCACCGTGGCACAGGCAGTGGAGTGGGCAAAGCGCATAGGAGCGCGGCAAACCTGGTTCACGCACATCTCGCATGAATTGGGTCATGAGCAGACAAACCAGACGCTCCCCAGCGGAATGGCTTTGGCCTACGACGAGCTTTCGTTCCCGGTGGTGCTGCAATGAGCGCACGAAACTTCACCGTCTATCGTTCGCTCGGCGAGATCCCTGCAAATTTTCCGGCGAGCGTTGCCTCCATCGGCAACTTTGACGGTGTGCATCTTGGGCATCGCTCCATTCTCTCCGCGGTCGTGCAGGAAGCGCGTTCAAACGGAACAATGGCGGTTGCCGTGACATTCGATCCGCATCCGGAGCAAATTCTGCGCCCAGCAAACGCACCTCAACTTCTGGCGCCGATGGATAGGCGCGTGCGCCTTCTTGCGCAGACCGGCGTGGATGCAGTTGTGGTCCTTCCCTTTGATGCGCAACTCGCGGCCATGCCGGCGCGCACGTTTGTGCAGAGAGTGCTTGTCGATCATCTGCATGTGCTGTCTCTGCATGAGGGATCGAGCTTTCGCTTCGGCGTACGCGCAGAAGCTGGAGTCACACAACTTGCCGCATTCGGCAGCGAGCTTGGCTTCTCGGTTCACGTGCATGAGGCGATCAGAGTTCATGGCGTTGAGGTTTCCAGCTCGGCAATTCGAAAACTTGTTTCCGAGGGCGACATGAAGCGTGCGCGCTGGCTACTTGGTCGTCCATTCAGTATCGTATCCACGCAGCAGCGCGACCGCGGCGTGGGCAGCAAGCAACTGGTTCCCACAATCAATCTGGCTGCGTATGCTGGTCAGCTTCCAGCGTTTGGTGTATACGTTACGCGACTCAGCGTGGTGGGAAGATGCTTTGACGGCGTGACGAATGTCGGCAATCGCCCCACTTTTGAAGGTGCAGGCTTCAGCGTGGAGACGCATTTGCTCAACTTTGAGCCGATGGAGATTGCCTTTGACGCGCCCATTGAATTGACCTTCCTGCATCGCCTGCGTGGCGAACAGAAGTGGCCAAACCCTGAAGCGCTGAAGGCGCAGATCATGAAAGACGTGGCGCAGGCGCGACGCTATCTTGCGTTGATTCCAGTCTCGGTTCTCAAGTAGCCATTACTGCGGAGGAGCGGCTCCGTGCGTTGCTGCACGCACAGGTGGCGGCGCAACGGATGCGGGCTTTGCTTGAGTTTGGGACGCCTGATCGGCATCGTCGACCTCGTCGCCTGGAAATTTCTCGTCAGGATGTTCCGCGATGGCCACTTTCATCACATCCATCCAGATAGGCAGCGCTGCGCGGGCGCCGGTTTCCTTGGGACCAAGAGATTGCCGGCTGTCATAACCCACCCACACACCGCATGTGACGGACGGTGAAAAGCCGAGGAACCACGCGTCCGTAAAATCGGAGGTTGTTCCTGTTTTACCGCCGAGTGGATGCTTAAGCGCGGAAGCGGCTGCGCCAGTTCCGTGATCGACGACGGCCTGCAAGAGCGTCATCATCGAGCGGGCGGTCTGCTCGCTGATGACCTGATTGATCTCTGGCCGCGGCTCCCAGAGTGTAATGCCTTCAGAGTTCGAAACTTTGCGAATCAGCCGCGGAGTGATGCGAATTCCGTCATTCGGAAACACCGAGTAGGAGTTCACCTGCTGCTCCAGTGTGATTTCCGCCGCACCCAGCGCAACGGGCAGGTAGGGCGGAATGTCCGTCGTCACGCCGAAACGGTGGGCCATGTCGATCACCTTGCGAATACCGACGCGTGCGGCAAGCTTCACCGCAGGCACATTGCGCGAATCGGCAAATGCATACGTGAGTGTCATCGGCCCCTTGAAATTGTTCTCGTAGTTGTGCGGCGCGTAACCGCCAAAGTTCACCGGCGCATCCACAATGATGTCTGTGGGCTTTGCGCCCTCTTCCATCGCAGTCGTGTAGACATATGGCTTGAAGCTTGAACCGGTCTGCCGCTCTGCCTGGGTGGATCGATTGAATTGCGACAGTGCCCAATCACGTCCACCGACCATTGCCAGAACATCGCCGGTCGTATTGTCCATGGCGAAGACCGCCGATTGTGCACCGGAGTCCTGCTCGAGCGTCGCACGCTCGGCCGTTCCTTCCATCGCGGTGCTCAAGTGAACGTAAATGATGTCACCCTGCTGCACCAGTGCATCTCCATCCTTGATGCTTGTCCATTCCCAGTCGGGGGGCAATAGAACAATCTGCTTGTCACCCACGCGCGCAAAAATCTGACGCTGCGAGGCGCGCATCACGAGAGCATGCACGTAGTCGCCTGGCCCGGAGGCCACAGCCCAATCGGGATGCCTGTAGTCCTCCAGCGTTTCACCTTGCTTCAACGCATTTGTGAGCTTGCCTTTCCAGCCACGACGACGCTCATATTCTGCCATGCGGCTCGCGACAGCTTCGTTCGCGGCTTTCTGCATGTCGAGGTCAAGCGTGGTCTCCACGCGCAGGCCGGCTTCATGCACCTGCTCGGGGCCAAAGCGCTTCTCAAGCTCGCGGCGCACCTCTTCCTGGAACCACGGAGCCACGGACATTTCAGGCTCGGTAATGTGCAGGCCGAGCGGCGCGCGACGGGCTTCGTCGGCCTGCTTGTGTGTAATGACGCCGTCGGACTCCATCTCACTGAGCACCAGATTGCGGCGCTTCAAGGCCCGCTCCGGATACGAAACGGGCGAGTAGCCGGAAGGGCTCTTGGGCAATCCAGCCAGCAAGGCAGCTTCGGTCAGCGTCAGATCTTTGGCGTGCTTGGAAAAGTAATACTCGCTGGCCGCCTCAAAGCCGTACATGCCGCTGCCGAGATAAATCTGGTTCCCGTAGAGAGTGAAGATCTGTTCTTTGGTAAAGGCGCGCTCAATCTGAATGGCAAGAAATGCTTCCTGAATCTTGCGCGTCATTGTTCTGTCGGCAGAGAGAAACAGGTTACGGGCCAGTTGCATGGTCAGCGTGCTGGCACCTTGCGCACGGCCGTGCCCACGAATGTCATGAATGAGTGCTCCAAAAATGCGAAATACATTGACGCCCCAGTGTGATTCAAAATTCTTGTCCTCAATGGAAATCACGGCGTGGCGCAGGATGGGCGCGAATCCTTCGTAATTGACCACGACGCGCCGCTCCAGCGCAAAGGAGCCGATCAACTTCCCGTTGCGATCGTAGAGGTCTGTCACGGTTGAAGGACGATAACGCTCAAGGTCGCGAATCTGGGGCAGGTTGACTGAATAGACGAGCATTAATCCAGCAAGCGAGCCGGAGATGATGGAGAGCAGAAGGAGAATGGAAAACGCAACCTTGCCCGCAACTTTGAAGCGGCGCAGACGCGGTGGACGCTCCGGCTCCAGGCGGTGGGTGCGGCCCAGGCCGCGCAGCTCATAAGGCTCATGGGGAGTAGCTGCCAAGGGAGTCAGGCCTCGAAGCAGCGCTGTGCAGAAGTTGCGATCAGGCGTGCCTCAGGTTCAAGGCTAGCACGGAGACGAATGCAGAAACGCCGTGGCGCACACTGAGCGAACCACGGCGTACAAGACTGCTTTTCCTGACTAGCTGTTTTTGGCGCGCAATAATTCAAGAGCCTTGTTCAGCGGCTGGTCATCCTTATTCGCGGGCAGTGTCTCGTCGTCAGCGAACGGGTCAAATGCCTGATCCACTTCCACGGTCGGTGTTACCGCTTCATCCTGAATCTTCTTTCCGTCCGGTCCTTCGTACTTGGCGACTGTGAGCAGCAGTGCCGCGCCGTCGGGCAACGTGATTGTCTTCTGGACCGACCCCTCTCCGAAAGTACGCTCACCCACAACATCGCCTCGCTTGTTACCTTCGATTGCATCAGCAGTGAGCTCGGCCGCGCCATAAGTGCCGCGATTGACCAGGACCGCAACAGGCGCAGTAGTTAACACCTTCGACGGGTCTGCCGTGAAGGTCTGCGTGGGAAACCTCTGTCCAGTCAGGGTTGCAAGCGTGCCGTTGGCGATGAAGAAGTTCGCCAGCCGCAATCCCTGCGCCTCATCACCCTTGGAGCAATCGCGTAGGTCGAGCAGAATCTTCCGCGTCTTTCCAGCTGTCTTGATCTTCGCTGCAATTTCGTCCACGCGCTCCGCGGTCAGTTCATTGGGCTTGAGATAAAGAATGGAGCCATTGTCATACTGCTGCTGGCTGAGCGCGGGTTCGTCAATCTCTGCCCGCGTGAAGGTGATCTTGTCCGGCTCTGCTTTGCGTGGGCGAATGACAGAGAGTGTGATCGTTGAACCGGGCTTGCCTTCGAGAAGCAGGCGGATAATCGCCAGCGACATCTCGCGTGTGGAGTGGTCGCCGATGGACTCAATCACATCACCGTCGGAAAGGTGTTCACGATCTGCCGGCGATCCGGGGACAACCGAGACGACTGTTGCGTAACCGTAACGCTTGGAGACGGTGAGACCAATCTGCGCCTGTCCGGCGGGATGGTCCTTGTAAATCTTGTACTCAGTTGCCGTGAGATAGCTGGAATCCGGATCGAGCGACTCCAGAAGCCCGTGCAGAGCTCCCGCGTCAACCTTGTCCATATTGGGCTCAGTCACGTAGTCGGTCTGAATCCGCTTGAGCACCTGCGCGTAAACACCCATCTGGCGATAGGCGCCATCCTGCTCGCCACTGGCATGAACGCCGAACCAGCCAAACTGGCCGAGGGCAAAGCCTAAACCGAGTGTGGAAAGCACACCCACAGCAAGCACAAAGACAAACCGCTGAAACAGTTTCGACACGAACACCACCTGACCGGCCAGAGGGGAATAAGACCGCTCACACTATAGACGCAATGATAGCGCAGATGGGTTGCGGAGGCGTTCGCGGCTGCCTTTTTGGGGAGTGTAAGTTGCTGACAGGTAAGGATATTTTTTCTGGTGGCGGAGGACGGGATCGAACCGTCGACCTTGGGGTTATGAATCCCACGCTCTAACCATCTGAGCTACTCCGCCAATTTGGAGGGAGCGCGGAGAACTCCGCTGCCTACTAGATGATACGGGGGCTTTGAGGGCAGGTCAAACCCATTGGTCACCCGCCTGGTGAACTGCCATACCGCCCCGAGCAATGCCTGCGGGCACGCATTGGCCCAGACCGTTTAGACTCGCCAGCATGAGCACGCTACGAGTGGCCGGAGTGATTCCGGCACGATTGGGTTCAACGCGCCTGAGCCGCAAAGTTTTGCGTGAGATTGCCGGCAGGCCAATGGTGGAATGGGTGTGGCGCGCAGGCGCAGCCAGCGGGCTGATGGAGCCCGTTGTTGTTGCCACCGATTCCGATGAAGTAGCCGAGGTTTGCCGTGCGAAGGAGATTCCCTTCGCCATTACCTCGCCCGATTGTGCAAGCGGCACGGACCGAGTGCGTGAAGTGGCGCGCTCGATTGATGCGGATGTGTATGTCAACATCCAGGGCGATGAGCCGACACTGACGGCTGAGTTCTTCGCGCCACTGCTGGCGCTGTTTGAACGGCCAGAGGTTCAGGTTGCAACGCTTGCAGTTCCCTGCCCGCCGGCGGAGTTTACAAATCCGAATGCGGTCAAGGTTGTGACCGCGCTGAACGGCCGCGCGCTGTATTTCTCGCGCGCAACCATTCCTTTCGACCGGGACGGCGTGGGCTACACCGGCTATCGCAAGCATCTGGGAATCTATGCGTATCGCAAAGCGGCGCTGGAGAAATTCTCTTCCCTGCCACCGTCCCAGTTGGAGTTAACGGAGCGACTGGAACAGCTTCGTCTGCTTGATAACGGAATCGACCTTTACGTTGCGGAGGCTCCGCTGGACACGATTGGTGTGGACACAGCGGAGGATCTGGCGCGGGCTGAAGCGGTGCTGCGCGCACGCGGCTGACGAGCTGGCCAGAAAAAGAATTGCGCGCAAGAATCGGAGTGTTCAGGAATCGCATCCAGCGGATGATGGCTTCATGAGCACACAGGTTTCACTTCCCATGACACGTCACCCACTGGAAGAACTCGAGCGCGACAAGGCATGGCGGCAATTGCTGGCTCGTGATGCCGCGGCGACGTTCTTCTATGCCGTCACTACGACGGGAGTTTTTTGCCGGCCGACCTGCAAGAGCCGCCGGCCGCTGCGGACGAACGTGCGCTTCTTCTCTTCGACCGCTGCCGCACAGGCCGCAGGATTCCGCGCCTGTCAGCGGTGCAAGCCACTTGCCGTGGAAAGCGGTCCGCTGGCTCTGGTACGTGCGCACATCGAGCGCAATCTTGACCGCGCGGTTCCGCTGGAAGAGCTGGGAAGTATTACCGGGCTGAGTCCGTTTACTGTACAGCGGTTGTTCAAGCAGCAGATGGGGGTAAGCCCGCTGCAATATCAGAGGTCGCTGAAGGCAAGCAGTCTGCGGGGCGCATTGAGGAAAGGATCGCGCGTGACGGATGCGGTGTACGAGGCTGGTTATGGCTCGCCGAGCCGCGCCTACGAAGGCGCGACGCTGGGAATGACTCCGGCAAAGTTTGCGAAGGGTGGTAAAGGCGAGCGGATTGGATTTACGACAGCGCGGACGCCGTTTGGCTGGATGATTGTGGGAGCGACGGAGCGCGGCCTTTGCTGGCTCGCTCTCTGCCAGAGTTCGGCTGAGGCTGAAGCCAGTTTGCGCGAGGAGTTTCCCGCGGCGGAGATCAAGCGCGATGCGTCACTGTCGACACTGGTGGATGCGGCACTCGCCAGCGTGCGCGAAGGCGACGATCTGTCGCGTACGGATGCGATTGAGAGCAAGCTTGATTTGCGCGGCACGGTGTTTCAATTGCGTGTGTGGCAAGCGCTCAGGCATATTCCGCGCGGCACGACCAAGACTTACAGTCAGCTTGCGCGCGAACTGGGAGACCCGAACTCAACGCGCGCGGTTGCACGGGCATGCGCCACCAATCGCGTGGCAATTCTGGTTCCGTGTCATCGTGTGGTTGGCGTAAGCGGCTCGCTTACGGGTTATCGCTGGGGTGTGGAGAGGAAGCGGCAACTGCTCGATGAAGAGAGCCACCGCAGTTAGTGATACGGCACAGGGTCAGCAGCCGCCGGTGCGATGGACAGGAGTCCAACCCCCTGCCTGAGCTTCGGAGTGCGTTTCGCGCTGTGCAGCGCGAAACGGATTGTAGGCCCAGACCACTGTCTTTCTGCGTGGCTCGCGGCATCTCTCGCGCTTGTGTGATGGGGTTTGAATGCGATCGCCGAGCCTTACGGCGGCCAGCCCAATGGCCGCCGCCGCGAGTTCGGGAAGGAATGCGAAGTTCATCATGTGTGTCTCCAGTTCTGTCTTGTTCGCACTCCGTGCATACGACAGGTTTAGAGGGTGAATCCACCCGCTGCGTAAATCGCCTGGCCATTGATCCAGTTGGAATCGTCGGAGGCTAGGAATGCGGTTGCTGTTGCGATGTCCTGCGGCACGCCGGTGCGGCCGAGTGGCGTACGGTTGATGGCTTCCTTCTGGAAGTCACTGCCAATAAATCCTGCAGCGTGCGTGCCTTCAGTTTCAATCAGGCCAGGGTTGATTGAGTTAACGCGAATCTTCTTTGGGCCAAGCTCCTTGGCGAGCGAAGTTGTGATCGTGTCCACCGCGCCTTTGGTCGCGCTGTACACTGACAAACCGGGAACACCGTCAACGACGACTGAACTGATGTTGATGACGCTGCCACCTTTGGGCGAGAAGTTCTTCACCGCGGCCTGAGTGGTCATCAAAAGGCCAAGCACATTGAGGTTGAACTGTTTGTGGAAGTGGTCGGCGGTAATTGCCTCGAGAGGGCTTCCCTCGTAGATGCCGGCGTTGTTCACGAGCACGTCAATGGGGCCAAGCTCCTTGACGGTCTTTTCAACGAGTGGCGCGGCAGCTGCGGCGTCAGACAGGTTGGCCTGAATGGCTATGGCCTTTCCACCAGCGGCTTTGATGTCGGCGACGACTTTCTCGGCTGCGTCTTTGCTGCCACTGTAGTTGACTGCAACGGCTGCGCCGCGCGCTGCCAGTTCCTTTGCGATAGCGGCTCCGATGCCCTTGGATGCGCCTGTCACCAGCGCAACTTTACCTTTGAGGTTGCTCATTTCCAGTCTCCTGAATCGGAATGCCATCGATTCGACATTTCGATAACTATCGAATTGATTCAGGAGCGCTGCAAAGGATTCAGGCAGGCTGTGAATATCTTTTAAAGATGGATTTCAGCCCTGTGGGCAGGCCGGTTTCGCCAGCATTCCCAGAGACTCGGAGACGGCGGCCAGTGCTTCGCGTTTGAGGTGCAGATAGTGGAACTTGCCGGCTTTTTCGACGCGAATGAGGCCGGCGGACTCGAGTTCTTTTATGTGGTGCGAGAGGGTGGCAGGTGCAATATCGAGCGCGGCCTGGGCCTGGGAACAGCCCATGGGGCAGTTTGCTTTTGCGATGCGCTCGACAAGCTCAAAGCGATTGGGGTCGGCGAGAGCCTTCAGAATTGCGGCGCGACGCGCACGGGTGAGGCGGGATGGGGCTGCTTCCTTCTTCTGAGTTGCAACCGATGCCGTCGTGGTTTCAATTTGCGCCATTGCGATGTTCCTGAGTGTTCGATGCAATGGTAGCGCAGACGGGCTCAATTGCCTGCAAACGTCACTACTGCAAAAACCAGATAAGCGGCGTGAGGCCCGCGAGAGCGAGGCATAACAGAAAGGTGAGACTCTGCCTGCCGGTCTTCTTGTCGGCCAGGCTGTAGGCGTAAATACCTTTGGCCACGTTGTT
>JAGWSG010000089.1 GCA_028876335.1 Acidobacteriota bacterium | reverse complement strand
TTCGATGCCAGACAGCTCTTTTCCACTCACTAATTTGAAAAGTCCAGGAGTGTCCAGACTCCATGCGTATAAACGTGATACACCGTGTGTCGCTCGATCTTCGAGTCTGCCAGAGCATCATGATCGATTGCTGGCGGGCGACGCTCCAGACCCGCTTCCGCGTCATGCATCTGCCGCGGAGTCGCTCGATCGATACCCCAGTTAAATCCCAGCACACCGCTCGAATCGCGTACCTGCAAGCGCGCCGTCTCCAATGCGGATGCCAGCACCTTCGGATGCTCATACATCCCCTCAAGAAAAACCAGAAGCGACACCCTGCCCTTTGCCGAACACAAAACCGCCCAGTCCGACGAATCAGCATGCGCCAAACTCGCATGAACCACGTTTTCCGGCTGATGCGCCTCATAGGTCTGCGGAATCATGCATCCGCGATCATTTAACTCATTTGCTACTTCACTGGGAAGTAATGGAAACGAGCTCACTGGAAGCCGTTGAATCACGTATGGCACCGCGTGTCCATTCACGGTAGTCATGCCCTTTTCATTGAGCGTCTGAGAAGCGCTTGTCCTGCCCGCACCCAACACAACCAGCGAACTCAGCACTGCAACTGAAACGTAAGAGCATTTCATCTTCGATCTATCCCGTGCATATTAATTCCGCAGCGGCTTGCCTGTTTTCAATGTGAAGGCAATACGCTCCTGTGTCTTGCGTTCACCGCAAAGCGACAGAAATGCCTCACGCTCAAGATCAAGGAGGTATTGTTCCGAAATTGCTTCACCCGCAGAAATGCGCCCTCCACATAAAATGTAGGCAGCCCAGCGCGCCACCTTCTGGTCGTGCTCCGATGCGTAACCCGCCTCTCCCATAAGAAAAATTCCCGTCTCAAGAGTCGCCAACGACGCGATTCCCGGCGCAGGCAATTGCATCCGTGGCGTGGGCGCAACATAGCCAGCTTCCGCCAGTGACAGAGCTCTCGATTTCGCATCAAGCAGCAGACGTTCGCGATTCATCGAGATCTCATCCGAAGCTGCCATCAATCCAAGTCCGCGCGCTTCCTTTGCTGACGTGGCAACTTTAGCCATCGCAATCGACTCAAGTGACGTTTTCAATGCGGAAAGCAATTCGGCTGACTGTGCAAACTTTGACGCAGGCGCACGCGGATCAGGCGGAGCCAACGCCGTAGCTTTGTCGATCGCCCGCAACAGCATTTCCTTCGTACCGCCGCCGCCGGGAATCAAACCGACACCGGCCTCCACCAGGCCGATATACGTTTCCATGTGCGGCTGGCGCTGTGCCGCATGCAGACACATCTCCGCTCCGCCGCCCAGCGTCATGCCGAACGGTGCAACCACCACAGGTCGCGGACAAAACTTGATGGCGGCAGTCATCTGCTGGAATCCACGAATGGCAAAATCGACTTCTTCCCATTCGCCTTCCTGCGCGGTCAGCAGAAGCTGCATCAGGTTGGCGCCCACGCTGAAGTTCTCGCGGTCGCTTGTAATGACGAAACCGGCGAACTGCCCGACGTCTTTCGACCCTGCATCCAGAACCGACCGCACCAGTGTCACTACATCGCCGCCAATCGCATCCTTCGGAGAGTGCAATTCAATGCAACCAATCCCGTCACCAATGTCAATAAGTGATGCACCCGCATTACCGCGCACAAATCCGTTTGAACGGCGGAAGGCTGCGATGCGGGCATGCCCCGGCGTCTCCGGCACCGCAACCATTTTTCCCGTAGAAGGCTGAAAACTCTCCTTGCCCTCGTCGCTGTACCAGCGTTCGCGGCCCGCTGCGATGAATGCCTGCGTTCCTTTACCTGGCTCCAGCCCCAGACTCTTCATGCTCTCGACGCTTGCTGTAACGCCGGCTTCATCCCACATCGCAAATGGACCAAGCTCCCAGTTGAAGCCCGCCTGCATTGCTCGGTCGATGGCATCAATGCTGTCGGCAACCTCGCCCACACGATCCGCGGCGAAGTTCCACAATGTTGCAAGAAATGGCGTCAGGAATCGTGCGACCTTGTCCTTTGCCGGATCGTTTGCCAGCAGCAGTCGAAGGCGCTCTCCCAGCGTCGCTGCATTCCTGGCCATTTCGAGCGACGGCAGCGCGGCCTTCGCCAGCGGGCGATATTCCAGGGTTTTCAAATCGAGCGCAAAGCGTTCATCTTTTCCATCTGCGCCGCGCACTTTCTTGTAGAAGCCCTGTTTCGACTTATCGCCCAGCCACCCGCGCTCCAAAATCTTCTTCAATGTCTCGGTAAACGGCCCTTGGGTGACAGGTTCGGGAAAATTCGCCGCCACATGCGCCAGAACATCGATGCCCACCATATCCGCCAGTCGGAAAGTTCCCGTCCGCGGCCAGCCGATCGCCGGCCCCGTCATCGCATCCACTTCCTCAACCGTCAAACCCTGCTCCAGCAGGAGCCGCGCCGCTGTAAACATCGCTGCAATGCCTATTCGATTGGCAATGAAGTTCGGCGCATCGTGTGCGTAAACTACCTGCTTGCCCAGCATCAGGTCCGCAAATGCGGCAAACGCCGCTACAAACTTCGCATCGCTCTCTTCGGTCGGAATCACTTCCAGCAGTCGCATGTAGCGCGGCGGATTGAAAAAGTGAGTACCGAAGAATCGCCGCTCCACACCGCCCAAATCCGCGGCTATCGACCGGATCGGCAGTCCCGAGGTATTCGTCGTCAAAATCGCATGAGGCGCAAGATGCGGAAGCACGCGCGCCAGAAGCGTTTGCTTAATGGCAAGGTTCTCTGCCACCGCCTCAACAATCCAGTCGCAATCGCTCAGCTTCGGCAGATCATCGTCGAAATTCCCCGCCGAGATCAACTCAATCGAAGACGCCTCGAACAATGCCGCCGGCTTTGACTTGCCAAGTGCGGCAATAGCCGCGGTCGCAAGCTGGTTCTTCGGCCCGTCCCCCTTGGGTGCCATGTCAAGCAGCAGTACGGGAATACCCACACCTGCCAGCAAACCTGCAATACGCGAACCCATTGTGCCCGCGCCAAGCACTGCGGCTCGTTTAACCAGCATCGGCCTCACAGCGGACTGCGTATCAGCGTCTCGCATCATGGCCCCGAGCATACGAGTACTTACTTTCATGGGTCAAGGCGTGCGGAAGTAACTGTAGGGCAACATGCGATTTGCGCTATGCTGAAAGCAGCAGAGCTATGAGGAAAACTCCTCTGCAACGCGATGATTTTACTCACCGCAACAAGC
Organism: Acidobacteriota bacterium; assembly: GCA_028876335.1. Lineage (GTDB taxonomy): Bacteria > Acidobacteriota > Terriglobia > Terriglobales > Acidobacteriaceae > Telmatobacter. The sequence goes on along the minus strand of JAGWSG010000089.1, from coordinate 38,493 downwards.
ATCAAAATTGCATCGTCTTTGGTCGCGATTGTAGCCATCGGTCTCACCCTGTGGCTGGTGCGGCGTCATCGTCCAACGCTGGACGAGCTCGAGCGTATGCGCCGCTCCACACTTGCCCGCACAGGCCGCCTTGTCGATGGCATGGTACTGGATATTTGCGAGATGGAAGGTGCAGATGGAACCACCCGTACCATGCTCATTTACAACTACCGCATAGGGGGCGTCGACTACGAGTGCTCGCAGGACATTACGACCATAGCCTCGGCGATTTCTCCCTCACTGCTGCGCGCCGGTTTTCCATGCAGCGTGCGCTATAAACAGGGCTTTCCACAGGACAGTATTGTCCTCGCGGAAGAGTGGAGCGGACTGCGTTCGGTAAGTGGTAAATTCCAAGCTTTAAGAGACCCCGCTTGACCGCATTCCACATCGTGCTCCATCGCACAAACCGCGCCGCTGGCGCGTAGACCAAACCCCATTTAAACTTTAGCCATGCATGTGCATGCAGCACCGTCGTCGGACAACACAGGCAAAACACACCTTGTTCTCAAGTTTTCCCTGGCAGCCACGCTCGTTTATGTCCTGATTACTTTTATTGCAGGGCTGCGCGCGCATTCACTCGCACTGCTTTCAGAAGCCGGTCACAACGTTTCTGATTTCCTGGCTCTCTCGCTCAGCTTTGTAGCGGTCTATTTCCAAACCCGTCCAGCGGACAGCGCCCGTACTTTCGGCTACCAGCGTGCAGGTGTCCTGGCCGCCTTCGTTAATGCGTCCACTCTGATCGTCATCGCCGTCTGGATCGGCATTGAAGCAATCCATCGTCTTAGCAACCCAGTGGTAGTACACCCTCGCCTGATGATGATTGTGGCCGCCGCAGGTGTGCTGATGAACGGAGTGATTGCCGGGCTATTGTGGGGTGTCGCCCGCGACGTAAACATGCGTTCCGCATTTTTGCATATGGCCGGTGACACTTTGTCCACTGCCGCAGTCATTGCAGGCGGCGCGGGCATTCTGTTCACGGGAGCAAACTGGATTGATCCGATTCTTTCCCTTGGCATTGCCGCGTTGATCCTCTGGTCGAGCGCCGGCATCGTGCGCGAAACGCTGAACATTCTTCTTGAAGGCACGCCACGCGGCATCAATCTCGACGAAATCCGTTCCGGCATGCAGGCAATTGACGGCGTAATCAATGTGCACGACCTGCACGTATGGAGTCTTGGCTCCGACTCTCGCGCGCTCGCTTGTCATGTCACCATCGACGACATTCCGCCATCCGAAAGCGCCTGCATCCTCTTCAAGCTGAATCACGTCCTGCGCGAGCATTTTCATATCAGCCACACCACCATTCAGTTTGAGCACACAGGGTGCGTGGAGTTGGAAGGCTGCGTCGTTCCTATCGAAGAAATGGCCGGCAACATTCCACAATCGCACCACGGTCACATGCACTAATTTCTTCTGGAGGTCCCATCCTTGATTTCGGCCCGCCGTTGTTTGATTCCTTCTCTTGTTGCCTTCGCACTTTGCTCTTTTTACAGTGCCTCTCTGCACGGCCAGTCCGCGCCCACCTCAGCGCAACTCCAGGCTCTCTCCGGCTCCTACACCAGTGCAAATGAGCCGGACATGCCGCTCAGCTTTTACGTGCACGACGGCAAGCTGGTCATCGAGTCTCCCCGCCGCGTGCCCACGTCCCTGGACGCGCATTCTGCCACCTCCTTCTCCTACCCCGAATCGAAAAACAACTTCGATTTCAAAATGAGCGTGGATGGAAAAACTGAATCAGTCACTCTTTCTGCCGACCCAGGCGATGTCTACAAGCGCACCGGCGATGCGATCCACAACGTCTTTCATGACTACGAACGCAGCGAAGCCATGATTCCCATGCGTGACGGCGTCAAGCTGCATGTCGTCATTCTCAAGCCCACCGACATCAAAACCCCGCTCCCATTCCTCATCCAACGTACCCCCTACGGCTGCGACGGCACCAGCCGTGAATCATTCTTCGGTGGACGCCCTGAACTGGCGCGCGAAGGCTATATCTATGTCTGTGGAGATATCCGCGGCCGCTTCGAGAGTGAAGGACAATTCGTCATGAGTCGTCCGCTCGCAGACCATAAAGACCCCAAGGCTATCGATGAAAGCACGGACACATACGATACCGTTGCATGGCTGCTCAAAAACGTCTCTGGCAACAATGGCCGAGCTGGTTTCATCGGAACCAGCTATCCCGGCTTCCTCGCCATGATGGCCGGCATTGATCCCAATCCTGCGGTGAAGGCGATCAGCCCGCAGGCGCCGATGATCGACGTCTGGATGGGAGACGACTTCTTTCACAATGGAGCCTTCCGTCAGAGCTATGGCTACGACTATGTCAAGATGATGGAGTCAAGCAAGGAGAACAGCGAAGTCAGCTACGGTGAAGGTCCGAACGGCAAGCCTGCGGACGGCTACGAATATTTCCTCAAGCGCGGAAACTTCGAGCAGGATGTGAAACAGTCCGGCTCCAAAATGCTTCCCACCTGGCAACTTTTTCTCGACCACCCTACCTACGACTCTTATTGGTCCTCTCGCGGCGTCGAGCACTCGTTGAACAAGGTAACGGTGCCCACCCTTACCGTTGGCGGCTATTACGATCAGGAAGACATGTACGGTCCGCAGGAGGAGTACTCCTCACTCGAGCCGCATGACGACATGCATGAAAACTTCCTCGTACTTGGCCCCTGGCGTCATGGCTACTGGGCTTCTTCGTCCACCCATCTGGGCAATGTGAAATATGGCGAACCCATCGGTGACGAATTCCGCGCTAACATCGAGGCCAAATTCTTCGCCTATTACCTCAAGGACAAGCCCGGCTTCGACCTGAAGGATACCGCCAGCTTCCAGACCGGTTCCAACACCTGGAAGTTCTATGAGCATTTCCCTCCCATCAAAGCTGAGAACAATACTCTCTATCTGCTCAGCGGAGGCGCCCTAAGTTGGAACAACCCGACCACGCAGGGCACAACGTCGTACACAAGCGATCCCGCCAACCCAGTCCCCTATCGCCATCGTCCCATTCAGCCGACGTACAGTCAGGGCTCGCAGTGGTACAACTGGCTCACCGAAGATCAACGCTTCGTCACAGGCCGCAAAGACGTTGCCGTCTTCAAGCTCCCCGTCTTAAAGAAAGACCTCATCGTGACCGGTGAAGTTGTCGCCGATATCTACGCCAAAACCACAGGTACAGACAACGACATGGTCGTAAAGCTCATCGACCAGTACCCCGACAACGATCCCGATCCAACCATGCGCGGCTATCAATTAATGACTAATGCGGAAATCTTCCGCGGCCGCTACTGGCGTTCCTTTGTGAAACCCGAGCCCATGCGACCCAACTCCATCCACGAATACCGCTTCAGCCTGCACGATATCGACCACGTCTTCAAAGCAGGCCACACAGTCATCGTCGAGATCCAGAGCACCTGGTTTCCGCTTTATGACCGCAATCCGCAAACCTTTGTGCCCAACATCATGACCGCCGACCCAGCTGCCTATAAGCCTGCCACAATCACCATCCTGTCGGATCCTGACCACCAGAGCAGCCTGCAGATGCCGCTCATGAACCCCTGCGACCACATCAAGTGCTTCTAATTGGCTCCGGCATGGAAGTTCCCGTTCCCTGCCGGAGTCAAAATCGCGGTAAAATTAAGCAAGAGACATGGCGCATCTCCGTCCCATCCCGGTTCTCCTCTAGCGGCCCCCGCCGCCTACACTTTCTCGCGCCCATTTACCCCATCCAAAAATCAAAGCGAAACGCCGCTCATCTTTGCCAGCGGCAGGGAGAATCGAACATGCTGGACCGTCTGGAACAAATGGAGAAGCGCTACACGGAGCTGCAGGAGCAATTCACGCTGCCTGAAGTGATCAATGATCACGAGCGCTACACCAAAACCGCCAAAGCCCTTCGTGAAATTGAACCTACCGTCGATAAATATCGCGAGCTAAAGCAGGCACAGCAGGGCCTGGCGGATGCGCGCGCCATGCTGGCAGAGTCGGACCCGGATATGCGCACCATGGCGGAGGAAGAAATCGCCGCGCTGGAACCGCGTGCTGCTGCCCTAGAAGACGAACTCAAAGTTCTCCTCCTGCCCAGGGACCCGAACGACGAGAAAAACATCGTTCTCGAAATCCGCGCCGGCACAGGCGGCGACGAAGCTTCTCTCTTCGCAGCCGAAATCTTCCGCATGTACACTCGCTTCGCCGAGCAGCATCGCTGGAAAGTCGAAGTCATGGATCTCTCCGAATCCGGCGTTGGCGGATACAAGGAAGTCATCGCCATCATTGAAGGTGAGCGTGTTTATTCGCAGCTTAAGTGGGAAAGTGGAGTGCACCGCGTTCAGCGCGTGCCCGCCACGGAAACACAGGGACGCGTGCACACCTCTGCTGTCACCGTCGCCGTGCTGCCTGAAGCCGAAGAAGTGGACGTCAAGATCGAAGCCAAAGATATCCGCGTAGACACTTTCTGCTCTTCCGGTCCCGGTGGTCAGTCCGTTAACACCACTTACTCAGCCGTACGCATCACACACCTGCCCACCAACACCGTAGTCAGTTGCCAGGACGAAAAATCGCAGATCAAGAATCGCGAAAAAGCCATGCGCGTTTTGCGTTCGCGCCTTTACGAAGTTGAGCTTGAAAAACAAAACGCCGAGCTCGCCGCAGCGCGTAAATCGCAGGTCGGCTCGGGTGACCGCAGCGAGAAGATTCGCACCTACAACTTTCCACAGAACCGACTTACCGATCACCGCATTGGTCTCACATTGCATCAGCTCGACCTCGTCATGGAAGGCCGTCTGCAGCCCGTTGTTGACGCACTTGTGGCTCATTACCAGGCCGAGCAGTTGAAAGCCAGCATTCAGGAAGCCTGATGACCCTCCGCGAGTGGCTTGCCTGGGGTGAAACAGAACTGCGCGCCGGGCCTCATCCGGCCAAAGCTCGAATGGATGCTGAACTGCTCCTGCTTCATCACATCGGTAAAAGCCGCGCCTGGCTCATCACGCATCGTGATGAGAGTTACGCCGGCTGCAGTTCCATTGGCTTCGCTGAACTCATCAAACGCCGCACAACCGGCGAACCGGTTCAATACATCACTGGCACTTGCGAGTTTTATGGGCTGCAATTCCATGTCGCGCCTCACGTTCTTATACCCCGCCCGGAGACCGAACATCTCGTCGAAAAGGCCCTGGAACTTGCGCGAGAATTACCATCTCCGCGCATCCTCGACGTGGGCACTGGCTCCGGCGCAATCGCGGTCGCAATAAAGCACCATCTTTCCAATGCTGAAGTCACTGCTTGTGACATCTCGCCGGAAGCACTCGCGATCGCTTCATCCAACGCGGCACAAAACCACTGCCCGGTTCGCTTGGTTGAAAGCAATTTGCTCAGCGCTTTCGACACCGAACAGTTCGACCTTATCGTTTCTAATCCTCCGTACGTCCCCTCTTCCGACCGCGCCAGCCTTGACGTTGAAGTCCGCGACTATGAACCCGCTCTTGCTCTCTTCGCGGATGAAGATGGTCTTGCAATCTTCCGTCGGCTTATCCTGCAGTCCTTCGCACATCTCGCATCGAGTGGATATTTGCTGCTCGAAATCGGCCATGGTCAGCACCAGGCGATTGAATCGCTCCTCCTGTCAACAGGATTCAATGCCATTGAATTCACGCCCGATCTGCAGGGCATCCCCCGCGTTGCTTCGGCACGCAAGCCTTGAGCAAATTCCACAGAAATCTTCCTACTTCAACTGCGCTCGAACCATCGGCTCAGTGATCACCATCGTTTATGCTTCAACTCGAAAGGAAAATTCATGCCCGCTACAAAAGCCTTTGCTGCTGCTGATGCAAAGTCCCCCCTCGGCCCGTTCGGATTTGCCCGTCGCGATCCCGGTCCCACTGAAATCAACATCGACATTCTTTACTGCGGCGTCTGCCACAGTGACCTTCATATGGCCCGCAACGAGTGGGGACAGACCTCCTATCCGCTCGTTCCTGGCCATGAGATTGTCGGCCGCGTCGCATCCACAGGCTCAGCCGTCTCCAAATTCAAGGTTGGCGATATCGCAGCCGTGGGCGTAATCGTCGATTCGTGCCGACATTGCGAGCCCTGCGGTCGCGGCGAGGAGCACTTCTGCGACGAAGGTTCAACACTTACCTACAACGCAAAGGATCGCGTCGATGGCACAACCACCATGGGTGGCTACTCCTCGAATTATGTCGTCGACGAGCGTTTCGCGCACACAGTTCCATCCAATCTCAGTCTCCCCGCCGTGGCACCCTTACTCTGCGCCGGAATCACAACGTATTCACCTCTGCGTCATTGGAATGTAGGTCCCGGCATGAAGGTCGGCATCGTCGGCCTTGGCGGCCTTGGACACATGGGCCTCAAGTTCGCGCACAGCTTCGGCGCGCACACCGTACAGCTCACCACTTCTCCCAAAAAGAAGGACGATGCCATCAAGCTCGGAGCGGACGAAGTTCTAGTCTCAACCGATGCCGAGGCAATGAAGAAGCACGCAAAGTCATTCGACTTTATCCTCGACACAGCTTCCGCTCCGCACGCGCTCGAGCCTTACCTCCAATTACTGAAGCTCGACGCAACCATGTGCCTAGTCGGCCTGCCTGAAAAGCCGCCCGCGCTAAGCGCCTTTTCGCTCATTACCAAGCGAGTCTCAATCGCTGGTTCCATGATTGGCGGCATGATTGAGACACAACAGATGCTTGACTACTGCGGCCAGCACAACATCACGTCTGAGGTTGAAGTGATTCCGATTCAGCAAATCAATGAGGCTTTCGAGCGCATGCTCAAACAGGACGTGAAATACCGATTCGTTATCGACATGAGCTCGCTGAAGTAAACCAACGGCATCATCCCATTCCACAATGCGCTTCGGCCATCGGGCAGTCCTCCGATTCGCCGAAGCGCATTGTAGTTTACTCGGTTTTCTTGACACCACCCGCCGCTCCTCAGTAAGGTTGGCCCTGTCTGCACTTCCCTGATTACGTATGAAATTGTTTACTCACACTTCTGCCGTCCTCACAGACGTCCACTTCCTCATACCTGCAATTGTCTTTTGTGCTGGCCTGGCTTTGCTCATCATGTTGCGCTGATTGCGCTCGAAAGGACCAGTCACTGATGAGCGAAACCCGTTCTGCATCATCTGCAACCACCTTCGGTTCTGTACACACACTTGGCGTGCTCTGCGCGCTTAGCGCAGGCGTCTGGCTCGGCGCGGCGGAAGCGCCCACCAAACTGGTCAACTCTGGCCTGTCTCCTTTCGCCATCTCTCTGTGCATGGTCGCCGGTGTCTTCACCGCACGCTGGACGGTTCCCACGCTTCTTAAAGGTACCCGTCAGGTCTTCATCGATCTTCGTGAAAACACACACCTGATTCCTATAGCCATCCTCGCCGGCATGCTGTGGGCAGTCGCCAACACGCTCACCGTGTTTGCCATTCGCGACGTCGGCTTGGCGATTGCATTTCCGCTTTGGAACACTAATTCTCTCGTCGGCATCTTCTGGGGCTGGCTTCTCTTCGGTGAATTGCGGGGCGCGAGCGGCAAAAATATCGCAAAAGTAGTATTAGGTTCTCTGGCAATCGTCGCAGCAGCCATCATGCTCGGCTTCAGCACCGTACACAGCAACACTACAGGCTCCAGTCACGCTCTGGGCGGCATCCTCGCAGCAGGCGGTGCAAGCCTCATGTGGGGCACAATGTACGTGCCCTATCGCAAGGCCTACATCAGCGGCATGAATCCTCTCTCGTTCGTTACCGTCTTTACCATCGGCGAGCTTGGCGCTGTCTTCGCGCTGGCCTTTGCACTGGACCGCCCCTCCGCAGGTGTCTTCTTCAACCCCAATATACGTCCCATGCTTTTCTGGCTATTCCTTGGCGGTTTCGTATGGGTTGTCGGAGACATTTTCCAGCAGTACGCCACCAAATTCCTCGGAATCGGCCGCGGCATTCCCCTTTCCAATACAAATCAGATCTGGGGACTCGCATGGGGTGCACTTGTCTTTGGCGAACTCGCAAAGGCCGATGCGCACCATCGGCTCTTGGTTGTTGGCGGTTCTATCATCATGATTCTCGGTGCGCTGGCGGTCAGTACCGCGGTGGCCACGGAACGCGAGCACTCCTCCACAAATCAGGCCCTCTTGCGCGAATGCAACCGATACGGGCTGGACTACAACCGCGTGTTGAGCACCTTCAGTGGGACCGCCGAACACACCGGAAAAGATCGAGCATGGTGGGACTACTTCATCCTCGCCGGCGGCATCGCCGTATTTATCTGGCTTGCATGGCAGGCACAGATTCCTGCACTACCCATGGACTTCACCTGGACCGGTATCCTCTCTGTGGTTCTTCTGCTTTCCGCCATTGTCTGTGTCTGGAAGCTCTGGAAGACCACACGATTCTCCTGAGGCCGGTACAATACTTGAATGACCGAGCCGTTGCTGGTTGATCTTGTTGGTGTGGGTTTGAACGCCACGGATACCCTCATCTCGCTGCCCGCGTTTCCCGCGCGAGGCTCCAAGGTCAAATACCGGCAACCCTCCATTCTGCCCGGCGGTCAAACTGCCTCCGCTGTCATCGCTTGTCAAACGTGGGGCCTTTCCACACGGTATGTGGGCAAACTTGGCGATGATGATGCGGCACGGCTCCACATGCGGGAGTTTGAGCGCACAGGCGTCGATCCGCGCATCATCACTGTCCCGGAAATCTCAAGCCCTCACTCGCTTGTGATCGTGGATGGCGGCGGTGAACGAACCGTTCTCAATCTGCGTGAAGAAGCACAGTTGCTGCAGCCTGAAGATCTGCAGCGCTCCTGGATCACCAACGCGCGCTGCCTGCTGGTCGATGGCCTGGAAACCGCGGCCGCCACACAAGCAGCATCATGGGCGCACGCTGCGGGCATCCCCGTCGTTGCGGATCTCGACGAAATGTACGACGGCGTTGAAGACCTCATCGCACTGATTGACTATCTGGTCGTCAGCCGCGACTTTCCCACCGTTCTTACCGGCGAGCGCAACCTTGAGTCCGCTTTGCGCCGCATGAAGAGTCGCTTCGGATGCACTGTAGCTGCGGCAACCCTCGGTCAGGAAGGCGTCCTCGCATGGGATGGATCGCAGCTACACCATCGTCCTGCCTGGTTCGTACCTGTAGCCGACACGACCGGCGCGGGCGATATCTTCCACGCCGGATTTATTTATGGTCTCCTGCAGGGCTGGCCGCTTCCGCGTCTACTCGACTTTGCTTGTGCCGCAGCTGCGCTCAACTGCACCGCGATTGGCGCGCGGGGCGGAATCGGCCCCGTCGAGACCGTTGAACAACTGATGGCGACCGCCAACCGTTACACTCTCGAAACAGCCACGGACTAGCAATCGTCCCGTTCCGAATTCACTTGCCCAGACTGCACCGCACGTCTTAGCATGTCCCACTGAAATCGTTTTCAATAAAGGATCGAACATGCGCCTTCGTGCTTTGCTGCCCCTCGTCACACTTGCATCCACTCTTGCCTGTCTTGCTCCCTCACCTGCGCTCGCGCAGAAGGTAGCGCAAACTCCGCCCATGGGCTGGAATAGCTGGAACTACTTCGCCACAAAGGTCACGGACAAGGACATCCGCAACGCTGCAGATGAAATTGTCGCCAGCGGCATGAAGGATGCCGGCTACATTTACATCAACATCGACGATTCGTGGGAAGGTGAGCGTGACGCGAACGGCGTGCTGCACACCAATTCGAAGTTCCCTGACATGAAGGCGCTCGCCGACTACGTGCATTCAAAGGGCCTCAAACTCGGCATCTACTCCGGTCCTGGCACCAAAACCTGCGGTGGTTACGCGGCTTCTCTCGGCCATGAAGAACAAGACGCCAAAATGTACGCCGCCTGGGGTATCGACTACCTTAAGTACGACCTCTGCAGCTTCATTCCAGATGTAATGCAGAAGCAGGCTCCCAATGACAAAGCCGCGCAAATGAAGCTCATGATCGCCGCCTATCAGAAGATGGGTAAGGCACTCAAAGACACAGGCCGTCCAATCGTCTTTTCGCTCTGCCAGTACGGCTGGGACGCACCGTGGGAATGGGCGCCTGAGCTTGGCGGCAACTCCTGGCGCACAACCGGGGACATCAACGCGCACTGGGATCGTATCTACACCATCCTTGAGCAACAGGCAGGGCTCGAAAAATACGCAGGCCCGGGCCATTGGAACGATCCCGACATGCTCGAGGTTGGCAACGGGAAACTCACTCTGGCGGAAAACCGTTCACACTTCTCCATGTGGGCCATGCTCGCCTCTCCACTGCTTGCCGGCAACGATCTGCCCAATATGAAGCCGGAAATTAAAGACATCCTCACCAATCGCGACGTCATCGCAATCGACCAGGATAAGCTCGGCAAACAGGCCTCCCGTATCTATGCCGATGGTGAAGTTGAAGTCTGGGGGCGCCATCTCTCCGGCGGAGCATATGCCGTTGCAATTCTCGCGGCTGGCGACTCGCGGTACTCGACACACCCATTCCATCTCGACCTGACCAAACTCGGCCTCGAGGGTCCGCAACAGGGCAAGAATCTCTGGACAGGTAAAGAAGTAACTCTCACCAATAACATGCCCATTGAGATTGGCAGCCACGACATCCTGCTCGTACGTCTGGCATCGCCGCACTGGGCAAAATAAGGTCTCTTCACTGGGTCTCGGCGGCAAACACAAACCTGTCGCCGAGGCCGAAATTCAAAATCGAGCACGCTGCAATAGCGATCCCGTCTGATGGCAGAATCGGCCAATGTAAGTCATTGACCAGGATGTGCATCAGCGCAACATTCCCCACCAGCGAAACCATCCCATTCGACAACTGGAACCGCATCAGCCGCGTCAGCCAATTGCTCTCGCATTTCCGGTCTCGCCACGTAGCGTGTACGTGCCACACAAAATTGTGCACAATCGCGCATTCCACAGCCACGGCCGTCTCCAGCACAACGGGTGCCGGCAAAAACCTGTGCAGTAGAGCAAGCACGACAATCTGCAGCACCAAGCCACCCGCTCCCACCGCATTGAATCGCAGCCAGCGCTCCCAGATGCTCACGGCAGCGGCTCCTCTTTGTAGAGCTGCACAGTGTGTCGCGCCGTCGTTATGACTGCCATTGTCATCATCCCGGCTGTCGCAATAGCGCCACCCACATCGAAGAGCAAGAATCGATGCCCCGCAATCGTCGCGTAGGGGCTACGCATCAGCGCCACGCATCCGGCAATCAGCAGAATTCGAATCTCCGTCGGCCCGAAAAATCCGTGTGCCATTTCGAACCGTGACAGAGAGCACGTCGCCAGATAGCTCTCACTCGCCAGCACCAGAAATGCAATCAACATCACCAACGCAATCTGCCAGTGCACAAATCCTGAACACGCCATTCCCGTCATTAGTGAAATGGCGCCGAGCACATCCACCATATGATCCACATAGAACCCGTAGCGAGGCCGTTGCTGCTGCCGTACCCGCGCGAGCGTTCCATCAAGGCTGTCTCCCAACCAGTTCAACGCAATGCATACAATCACGCTGAGCAATGCAAGATGATTGACCCGTGCCAGTGCAAAACAAACTCCAGCTCCAAATTGCGCGGCCAGTCCCAGCACCGTTAGCTTGTCGGACGTGACCCATCGAGGCGCGCGCTCTGCCATCCACACCAGCGCACGTTTTTCCGCCGCAGCAGTCAAGGACTGATTCACCCGCACTGCCGTTACCGCTGCCTGAACCTGTGATGTCGCAGCCATCCCTCACTCCCTCCTTCTCGCATTCCGCACAATCCCACTCCATCAACGCCGTAATGCTTCGCGCATCCGCGTCAACGTAAAAGCCAGCGTCTCCCGCGGAATGCTTTCCACATACCCCCGCAATGCCCAGCCGAGCCCTCTGGGGATATCTCGTGTGAGCGAAATCGTTTCGATCTGAATCAACAAGCCACCGTCCCGCTCCTCGCAGCTCCAGTACGTATTCTGCCGCCAAAGAAATCCATGCTCTTCCTGCACACTGAGCGCACGTTCTTCGGGCGAACCTTCTCGCCAGATTTCCTTAATCGAACTGCTGCGCGACATCGAATACCGATGCTCCGCATCAAGCTGCTCAAAACGCACGTCATAGGTTGCATCCAGCACAACCGTCAGTACATGCTTCTGTCGGAAGCGAAGCTTCGCGCGTGCTTCTGCGGCGCTCATTGACAGAACTGTCGCACGCACAACTTCCGGCGCAAATCTGCTTGGATAATCCCCGTAATCGCGCAGCACTTGTTCAAACTTCGCCCCTGTTGCCCCCGGAACAAATGCCGTTCCACGCCAGTGGTGCAGCATGGCGCCATCGGCCTCGGCCTCTCCCGTCGGCATCAGATTCTCCAGTGCAAGCTGACCTTGTTGGAGAACTATGCTCTTCGACGAATCCTCCGCGCCGGCTACGAACCCCTTCGACTTTGCATGTTGCTGCGCGAGCCGCGCTTCCACCTTTGCCGCATATCGATCGAAGGCTGCCGCCGCCTCCGCAGATGGCGCCTCTGCATTGGCCGATCGCGGCTTCCAAATCGGGTACAAAATCACGATCATCAGCACAAGTACAACAACCCTGATCTGCTGTCTCATGCACCTGACTCTCGCGCATCGGGTCGAACCAATGCAATCCATCCAGCCTCAATTGCATCGCGCATTTTCCTCACTGGATAACCCGCCTCCAATGTGTACCTTGGAACACAGTCTCACCGGACAGGCAACTGTCCTTCCGCGGCCTTACACAGGTAAACTGAACCCAAATGACACCCGGGATCAAAACCGCGGCGCGCTATCGCTTTGGGATCTTCGAAGCCGACGCGTCCGCCGGTGAACTCCGCCGCAAGGGCATCCGGGTCAAGCTCAACGCACAACCCTTTCAAGTCCTGCTTTTGTTGCTTGAAAGACCGGGCGACTTGCTCTCACGCGAAGAGATTGCCAGCGCTCTCTGGCCTGATGGTACCTTTGTCGATTTCGATCACGGACTCAACTCAGCGATCAATCGAATTCGTGAAGCACTCGGCGACACAGCCTCCAATCCGCGCTTTGTGGAGACTCTTGCGCGCCGCGGTTATCGATTCATCGCCCCTGTGGAACGCCTGGACATGTCTCCATTGCTGCCGGCAGCACAGGCCCCGCTAGCAGAGGAAGCCTCCCCACGCGCCACCAGCATTCTTGCCACGCCAGAGGATCTGCCACACGTCCCCCATCGCGTCTCCAAAACGCTCTTCCTGCTTTTGCAGATTATGTATCTGGGCTTCTATATCGGCGCGCTCGCCAACCTTGCGGAGATTAACGAACTACTCTCCGCACTTCCTTACGCAACGGCGCTCTTCGATTTGCTGATCGTTACCGCGGCAATCTTGATCCCTGTGCGCTCTTTCCAATTCTGCGCCGTTGTCTTCAAAGCGCCACGCGCGCGCCATCAAATCCTGCGCATCTGGCCCGCACTTTTACTCTGTGATGTGCTCTGGTCGTTGGCGCCCTTCCTGCTTCTGCACCACATTCCCTTCGGCCTGGCCATTGCCTGCACGGCGATTCTCGTCTACTCACCCTTCGCGCAACGCTCGCTCATTCTCATGGGGGCCGCGGATACGCTGCCAAATAGTTGAGCCGGGCGATCACACCCGCGCCAAATGCACAGCAAACCAACCATGCTCATCGGTCCACGTCAGCTCTGGTCTAAAACCCGCGGATCGGAGTAACCTCTCCGCATCGCCGCGCCGGTACTTGTAGCTGTTCTCCGTGTGAATCGTCTCGCCTGCCTTGAATTGCACTTCGAGATTTGCAGCAGCCAGGTTTACTTTCTGCGCACGAACACTTTCCAGATGCATCTCCATGCGTGAAGCCTCCGCGTTCCACAACGCGCGATGCTTAAACGCGTCCAGATCAAAATCCGCGCCCAGTTCGCGATTCAGCCGGACCAGCATGTTCTTGTTAAAGTCAGCAGTCACTCCCGCCGCATCGTCATACGCAGCCAGCAGCAGATGCTCGTCCTTCGCGAGATCCACGCCCAGCAGCAAACAATCTCCCGGCTCCAGTGACTCTCGCATCCTCGCGAGCAACGCTTCTGCCTCCGCAGGCTCAAAATTGCCGATGCTTGAACCGATGTAAAGCACCAGACGCCGCTCATTCTGCTTTCGTGGTTCCAGCGTCAAACCATCCGTATAATCCATCGCGCTCGGCTCAACACAAACAGTCAGAAACTCCTGCTCAATCATTTCCTGCGCCGCTGTCAGCGCACTTGCAGATACGTCCACCGGTTCATAGACAATCCGTTCCTGCCTGCACAAAGCAGCAGCAAGCAGTAACTGTGTCTTACCCGCGGTTCCCGCTCCCAGCTCTGTAATGCGCAACTGTGCGCCTCGCGCTGCCTGCGCAACAACGTCGTCGGCATTGGTCTCAAAAATCCCGCGCTCGGTCCGCGTCAGGTAGTACTCGGGCAGCTCCGTGATCTGATCAAAAAGCACCGACCCCGCATCGTCATAGAAAAGCCAGGACGGCAACCACTTTGGGCGGCACAGAAGGCCTTCCCGCGCGGATAGAGCGATTCGTTCACGAAGAGGCAGAGAGGGAGTTAGTGCAGAAAGAATTGCCATCTTGTCCGTTCGATGCGCGTGAGCGGGGCGCGGTTACAGTGCTGCAAGACGGATTCCGGAGAACTGCCAGCGTGTCTCCGGCGAGAAAAAATTGCGATAGGTGGAACGTATGTGCGCTCTTGGCGTTACGCATGATCCACCGCGCAGCACCATCTGCCCACTCATAAACTTTCCGTTGTACTCGCCCAGCGATCCGGGCAGTGGTTGAAATCCGGGATACCCAAGATACGCGCTTGCCGTCCACTGCCAGCAGTTGCCGAACCATCGAGCACATTCGTCCTCTGCAACAGGCACCAGCCGTCCACTCTCCAGCAGATTCCCTTCCACCGGGCTGCCTTCAACTGCCGCCTCCCATTCAAACTCCGTCGGTAGACGGTACCCTGCCCATCGCGCATACGCATCGGCCTCAAAGTAGCTCACATGGCTCACCGGTGCTGAGCGCAATGCCTCAAGCGTCTGCTCGCCGCGCAGCGTAAAGACTCTCCACTCTCCATCATGCTCGCTCCAGTACAGCGGCGCCCTCCACGCTTCACGTTGTACCGCATCCCAGCCAGCGGAAAGCCAGAGCTCCGCACGGCTGTATCCGCCATCGGCCATAAACTCAGCAAATTCTTCGCACGTCACAAGTCGCGTGGCAAGTCGGTAAGGCTCAAGCCAGGTTTTGTGCCGCGGCATCTCATTGTCAAAACCAAATCCTCCACCGCCATGCCCCACTTCGCGCAGGCCGCCATCAAAGCGGACAAACTCCAGCGCCTGTGAAGTTTCAGCCGCGTTCACTTCCGTATTCCCCTCCAGATACGCCGGCTTCAATGGATTCGTAAAAAACGCATGCAGAATATCCGTGAGCAAAAGCTCCTGGTGTTGCTCCTCATGATTCAGGCCCAACTCAATCCGACGCAACGCCTCTGCCGGAGCGCCATTTTCAAGCAGACGCCGAACACCCTCATCCACATGCGTGCGATAGCGCAGCACTTCATCCAGGGGTGGACGCGAGAACGATGCCCGAAGCCGCTTCTCAGGAAACGCCGTAAAGCTCTGGTAGTAGCTATTGAATAACCACGCAAAGTCTTCATTGAAAACCTGATACCCCGGCAGAAACTCGCGCAATACAAACGACTCGAAAAACCAGGCGGTATGTGCCAGATGCCACTTCGCAGGCGATGCCTCCGCACACGACTGCACCATCATGTCCTCGGCTGTCAGCCCGCGGCACAGGTACAGCGTGCGCGTACGCACAGAATCAAAACGCGTATAAATTCTCGTTGTTTCAGAGATTGCGGAAACAGTTGCGGCCATTGGGTCTCTCTCTATGACTGGATGCACGAGCAAAGAAGGTGATTCCTAAACTGTTGAATTTTTTTGGGTATTACCCTCAACTCCTCGATTTTGTGACGAATCGCGGCACAAAGTGTACTGTCACGCATGACAAATTACTTCCGAAGGTGCTTTAATTCTTCGCGACGGTTCAACGACCGTTGCAATTCCTTCTGCAAAGGAGGAAAACATGTTCTCCGATCGACGCGCGCAGCTGCGGGCAATTGCGATCAGCTCGGCTCTCGTCATTGCGGGCACAGCCCTTTATGCACAGCAGGAAGATCCAGTTGCAGCTCCTCCCACTCCTCAACCCCCTACTCAGACGCAGCAGACTACTTCAAGCGAAAATAAACTTGCCATTCAGCCTGTTGCCGCATTCTCTCCCACTCCGGAGCAGTTGGGCGATTCCATGATGGCGAGAAAGCGCTATCAGGCCGCCATTGAGGCATACAAGAAGGCGCATCCCAGCGCAACCACATGGAACAAACTCGGAATCGCTTATCAAATGATGTTCAATCTTAACGATGCCGAAGAGTCTTACAAAAATTCTCTGAAGCTCGATCCCAACAACTCTGTCGTATTAAACAATCTGGGAACAGTTTACGACTCGCAGAAAAAATACAAGCAGGCAGAAAAGCTCTACCGCAAAGCGCTCAAGAGCGATCCCCATTCCGCGCTTGTCCTCAAGAATCTTGGAACGGAATTGTTCACACGTCACAAATACGAAAAAGGTTGGGAAGCCTACAAGGCCGCGCTTGCCGCCGATCCGACCATCTTTTCTTCCGCAGGGCGCCCCAAGGTGGAAAATCCAGCCACCATTAAAGAGCGAGGTGCCATGAATTACTACATGGCCAAAGGGTGCGTCCGTGCCGGCTTTAATGATCGCGCCATTGAATATCTGCGCAAGGCGCTCAATGAAGGATTTGCCAATCCCAGAATGATCCGAGATGATCACGAATTTGCAGCGCTTCACGGCAACCCCATCTTCGAGCAACTGCTCTCCGAACAAAAGTCACCGTAGTGATCCGGCCTTGAGTTTTGCGGATCCACCGTCGTCTTACCGGCCTCCTGATACGTCTATCTGCTCAGGCACGGCATAACGTGCCGGTCGATTCAATCCTGGAGACCGCATCATGAGTATCCGCCTGTTGGCAGTCCTCTTTCTTGGCGCCGCTTTAAGCGCCTCCTTTGCGCAGGAAGCGGCTGTGCCGCCGGACGCTCAATCCAACCCTTCAGGCAATTTTGCGCCTCGTGGAACCTGGGGTAATGGCATGGGCATGGGCCGCGGTGTCATGGGCACGGTCACTGAGGTCACAGCCGATCATTACACCATTCGCACGGATGCTGACGAAACCTACACCGTTCATTACAGCGTCAACACCCGCATTATGAAGCAGGGAATGCGTCGCAGCCGCGGCGAACGCGCCGGCAAAGAAGACGGTGGGCAGAGGACTCCTCCTCAAATGCTTAAGCCGGACGAAATCAAAGTCGGTGACATCATTGGAGCCAACGGTGAAGTGGACGCCGCGCACAATTCCATCGGCGCCGTCTTCATCGTTCAAATTGATCCCGAACGCGCAAAACAAATGCGCGAGATGGAAGCCAACTTCGGCAAGACCTGGCTCGCTGGCAGAGTCACTGCCATCCAGGGTGTCTCCGTCACTCTGCAGGGCGGCTCCGGAAACGCAACCCACGTATTCAGAGCGGACGAAAATACCGAATTCCGTCGCCGCCGCGAACCCATCACTCTCGTTGACATTCAGGTCGGCGACATGGTCCGCGCCGAAGGTGCTCTGAAAGACGGCCATTTCGTCGCGACGGGTGTCACAGTCATGGGCAGGCCGCGGGGCGCAGAGGGCCCCAGTCAACAGGACCCGCCAATGCCTCCTCAGTAAGTTCGCAAAAGCATTATTCGGATTCCTGCGAACGGCGCGGTTCACACTCCTGCAGAACTTAACAGGGCCGCTGCCCACTGGGTTGCGGCCTCATACGCTTCCAGCAACTTGGATCCCGCAACGTTGCTCTCTCGTGTAATCGCGTCGCAACGCCTCCAGTCGCCCTGCTCCACACCCTCTACCCAATCCAGTGCGCAGCGTTCCGCGCATTGATCGCCCATCAGCGCCGAGCGAATCTCATTTCCTAGTGGAAGGCTCTCAATTGCAGACTCCATCGGAACCCGCAGCATGGTGGGAAGCACGCTGAACATTCCCACCAGGTATTGCTCATTCGCATCCAGACCAAAGTCACCCGCTGCCCGTTCACAAAAGCGCGCCCGAACCAGTGCCATTTTCAGAATCTCGCCGGTGCCCCCCGCATTCAACTCGCTCGCCACGGCCAGCATCACAATTCGCCGAAACGTGCTTTCGCCCACGGTGATGAGAGCAGTCTCCACTGATCCAATTTCCTTCTGCAGACCGTACATCGGTGAGTTGATCAGACGCAGGAGCCGATAGGTAATCCCTGCATCCCGCTTCACCATGCGCGTAATGCGATGCACATCAAAGCCGCTCTGTTGAAGCGTAGCCAGCAGTTCGAGCTGCGAAATCCTGTTCTCCGGAACCTTGTGGTTTTCCAGAAGCGTTGGACGGCAGAAATAATACCCTTGAAAAAATCGGAACCCTTCGCTGCAGGTCAGGTGATAATCCTCCATCGATTCCACCTTTTCCGCCAGCAAGGCCACGGGTCTGCCCGCCAGTCTTCGGAACAACTCCCTCCGTTCCAATGGACCTGACTGCAGCAGATCTACCTTGATGTAATCGGCCAATTCCACGAATGGTTGCAATTCCGGTTTCCAGAGAAAGTCATCAAGCGCCAGTCGAAACCCATGCGCCTTCTGCTTCTTCAGTGCATGAATCAGTTCCTCATCCGGCTCAATGTTTTCCAGAATCTCCAGAACCACCTGATTGGGAGACAATACTTTGACGAACTCACCCACAAGCGCTTCACGGGTGCAATTCACAAACGAGAGCACATTCCCGCTCAGCTTTTCCAGCCCGAACAACACCGTATTGTCCAGCATCTGACGGGTCGCGGAATCCAGATCACCGGAAAATCCGCCCACTGGGCCGCTTCGGAACAACAATTCATAGCCGTGCACACGACCACGCAGGTCGAAGATTGGCTGCCGCGCCACGTAGCGCGCCTCACTCGCCGTCCCACTTCCAGTCAGCGATTCATTCTCAACTCTCAATGCAGATTCAGCCGTTTGCGTTGTCACGTACTCGTTATCGGCTAAAACACAAATCGACTTGAGATGTACCCTGTTTTGTGAAAAGACCAAAATCAGGCAGCTTTAGCCACCCATGAACATGCCGCCATTCACGTCCAGAACATGCCCCGTAATGTAGCTGGCCTGCTCTGAGGCCAGAAATGCCACCGCGTGCGCAATGTCCACGTCCGTTCCTGCGCGCCCCAGCGGAATCTGCGTCATCATCGCATCACGCTGCTTGTCGTCCAGCACGGCCGTCATCGCCGTTTCAATGTACCCCGGCGCAACCGCATTCACCGTAATCCCGCGCGACGCTACTTCCCGCGCCAGCGACCGAGTCATCCCGATCATTCCAGCCTTCGAGGCCGCATAATTCACCTGCCCGGCCTGCCCGGTGCGGCCCACCACACTCGTGATGTTCACAATCCGCCCCCACCGGTTCTTCAGCATCGGCCGCAGCAACGCCTGCGTCAGTAGAAAGGCACCTGTCAGATTCGTACCGATCACATCGTCCCAGTCTGCGCGCTTCATCGCCATCATCAAACCGTCGCGCGTAATGCCGGCGTTATTGACCAGAATCTCCACCTTCCCAAACTGGTCAATCAACGTCTTCGCAGCCGTCCTGATGGACTCCTCGCTGGCAATATCCAGTGCAACCGGCACCGCCTGCCCGCCGGCCGTAGCAATCTCCTGCGCCACCTCGGCCAGCTTCGCTTCATTGCGCGCCGCCAGCGCCACCGTTACTCCCTTCGCTGCCAGTTCCAGCGCACACGCGCGCCCAATCCCCTGCGAAGCTCCTGTGACAAGTGCAATTCTTCCCTGCAGATCCGCCATTCCTTCTTTCCTTCTTTCGTATCTGTTGCCAAATTGTCTCGATGGTCATTATAGGTACACGAATCCAATACCCGGCACACAGCCTCTCAAATCGCCAGTTCTCAGAAGAAAATCTGCTGCCCCCGGTCAGATCGACGGCAGCGCCTGCGCCGGGATCGGCTGGCGCCTCCGCAGCGGACGTACTACTCTGGCAGGCCATAGATAGACCGCCTGCCGCCGCGCATAATGCAGAACCGGAGCCGTATCCGACGGCAACTCCAGCCCAATTACTTCAGCCAGATCGTTCCGCTCAATCTCCGCGGCCGCATCCTCCAGCGCCCACGGCGCATGCTGCACCTGCGCCTGCACCAGTTCCCCTGCGCGGTTCTCCGCGAACAGACTATACCGCTCCGTCAAAAAGTACTCCAGCGACCCACGCGCCGGCTCCACCAGTTTTGCCGTCGGCCCCAGCCCACGATACCGCGCCTTGAAGATCACTTCCCGGCTCGATAGCCTCCGCCTGCTATACACCGCAAACTCGCGTTCCGATTGCTGCTCATGCCGCATCTCCGCCCAATGGTAGGGCAGGTTGTAAAAGGTCCGCGCAATCGCCGCCGCCAGAATGTTTGAGCCATCCAATGAGAAAAAGTAAACGCCCTCAGTGCCCGAGTGCTGATCCCGTACATACGTTCTCAAATTCAGCTCGGGAAAACTCCGCGTGCCCGGCATTGGCGGAACACCGCGAAACCGGATGCGATCCATCCAGAAAGGCACCACGCCCACCCATGCCGAACCGTTGCATGTATCCGGCTGCAGTCCTTCCGGTAGCAGATGTCCAATCGAGGCGGCAGGCACCGGCCAGTGCGCAAATAAAAGGTCATTCCAACGCTGGGCCATGGCCCAGCGCCCTTCCGGCATCGGCCTGGGACGATGCGATAGCCGCAGCTTGAACTCACGTGTTGGCACAACGTTCTCCCACGTTTACCAAACGGATCGTCGGCCTGAAGCGATTCACAGCCACTTCCCGCCCTTATGAAGTATTCTTGTCGCGAGTCGAATCGAATGTCCAGTGAAAGTTTTCTGCCCGAAGGCGCCGCCAACCAGACTGATGTCTACGCCGTCCATGGTGCTGATCCTGAAGTACTTGCCTACGCCATGGCCAAATACTCCCGCTCCGCCCTTTCCATGAAGGAGTCGCTGGCGGAAATCAGCGCCCAGCGGGCCGAGCAGTTTCTCAACACCTTTTACTTCCAATACGGCCACCGCTCCATCGCCGACCTGGCCCACATCGCCTTCGCCATCGAGCGCCTCAGCCTCCTCGCCGCCATCGTCCTCGTCGACGAGCAGCGCTGGGACGGCCAGGAACGCTCCACCCGCTACCAGAACTTCATGAAGTCAGGCTGGTATTTTCCTGACTTCGGACAAGACTCTGCGTCGGCAAAACTCTACGCCTCCACCGTCCAGAACCTCTTCTCCGCATACCAGAGCACCACAGCCTCCGTGCAGGACGCACTGCGCCAGCGCGTCGCACGCCCCGAGGCCATGAAGCCCGAGGCCTACGAGCGCACGCTGCGCGCTCGCGCCTTTGACGTCGCCCGTTACCTGCTCCCGCTCGCTACCAATACATCGCTCGGACAGATCGTCAACGCACGCACGCTTGAGACCCAGGTCTCGCGTCTGCTCTCGCATCCCATTGCGGAAGTCCGCCAGCTCGGCGAAAAGCTCCGTGATGCCGCCACCGGCGCCGCGTGGAACGTCAACGCCGCCGCCGGAGAAAAATTCGTTGCCAAACTCTCCACCCAGCCCGAGCTCGCCGAAGAAGCTGCCAGCCTGCTCACGCGCGAAGTCCGCACCGCGCCCACGCTCGTCAAATACGCGGTCCCCAACGAGTACCTCATCCAGACCCGCAACCTTCTCGAGCAGATCGCCCGCGAAACCATGCAGGGCGCAGACATCGCCCCCGCCCCGCTCGTCGATCTCGTCGAACGCACCGAGTCGCTCGAAGTCGAGTTAGCCGCCACGCTGCTCTACTGGGGCAGCGACTACTCCTACCGTCAGGTCCGCGACGCCGCCGCCGGTCTTCCCGCCGCGCGCATTAATGAAATCATCGAAACCGGTCTGCGCCATCGCGGCCGTCACGACGAAGCGCTCCGCGCCTTCCACGCTGGAGCCGCGCTACGCTTTGACATCCTCATGGACGTCGGCGGCTTCCGCGACATGCACCGCCACCGTCGCGTCACGCAAATCAAGCAGGGCTTCACCGCCGTCCACGGCTATGAAACACCCCACTCCGGTGACATCGCCGGGCTTGAAGAAGCAGGTATCGTCCACGACTATCAGGCCGCCGTTGAAGCCGCGCATGAAGCCAGCGCCACCATCGCCGCCGCCTCCGCGCCTGAGGCTGCATCCTCCGCGCTGTACGTCCTGCCGCTGGCCACGCGCCTCCGCTGCCTCTTCAAAATGGACTTCGCCGAAGCCCAATACATCAGTGAGCTCCGCTCCGCGCCCGCCGGCCACTTCAGCTACCGCAAGGTTGCGTGGGAAATGTACCTCGCCGTCCAGCGCCAGCACCCGTCGCTCGCAAAACACATCCGCGTAACAGACTTCACCCAGCCCATCGATCTGTTGCAGCGTTAGTCGGACCAGGTAATTCCGATTGGCCGGCAACACGATGTGCCTACCGCTTCGCTCAGGCCGTGGCACGTTCCATCGACATTTGGTACCGGTCAAAAATGCAGAAGCGGTTGCGCCCTGAATTCTTCACCGTGTACATGGCCGTGTCGGCATTGCGAAGCAACTCATCCGCTGACTGACCATCCGTCGGATAAATGGCCACACCCACACTCAGGGTCAGGCCGATTGTCCGGCCGCTGATCTCCACAGGCTCCGATACGCAGCGGAGAATCTGTTCCCCGCAGGCTTCGATTTCTCGCTCGGAGTGAACTTCCGGAATCAGAATGATGAATTCGTCTCCGCCCATCCTTGCCACCGTGTCGGTCTCACGAACCGAAGACAGCAAGCGCTGCCCGACAGTAGCCAGCAAAATGTCCCCATCGGCATGGCCAAGCGAGTCGTTGATCTGCTTGAAGTTGTCTATGTCGATCAGGAAAACAGCCACCTTGTGGTCGTTGCCGCGCGCTCTCTGGATCGCAGTGCGAACTCGTTCAAGCAGAAGCGTTCTATTCGCCAATCCTGTCAGATGGTCATGGTGGGCCAGGTAATTCACATAGTCGGTCCGTCGCCGGTGCTCCGTAACGTCGCGGCTGGTAATGGCGATTCCGGTGCCCAGCCGCACCACCTGTACGTTAAGCCAGGTCTCCTTGATCATCTCGTCATCAATAAAAACTTCACACGTATACGGCGTGCCCGTGCGAACCACCTCGCGATACTTGTGAATGAGTCCCGACTCAATCATGAACGGTCTCACTTCCGTCAGCACCTTGCCGTAAAGAGTTTCGCGCAGCACACCAAGCCGCCGCTCTGCATTTGGATTGATGTAGTTGAATCGGAAATCGACGATCTCGCCAGACGCGTCGGCGACGCCGTCAAAAATGTAAAAGTCATCCAGGCTGCACTCGGCCGCTGCGAAAAAGCGCGCATAGTCGCCTGAGGTTCCATCATGCACACCATCGCACGATGGCGGTGATGCATTCCTCGCCGAAGCACGGCTCTTTTTCCTGGTGGGCCTGGTAAACATTGTTCGGTGTTTGGCCCCATCAATTCGAACAGGATGGGAGAAGAAAAATATAGGTTCTTCACTCCTCTTTTTGCCATCCCTCGAATGGGCTATCTCACTCAAAATCCTTTAAATTGAGCAAAGAAGAAGTGGGATGGACACCAGATTCATGGACTGCTCTCCACCACATTGGAAAGTGCGGACTCACCGTCAGCAAGAATTCATCTCTCACTCAGCCCGCAAAATCTCCGTAGGATCCGTCCGCACAGCCCGCAGCACGGCAGGCAGCGTCGCAAGCAAAGCCGTCAGCAAAAGCGCAATCGCCGGCATCGCAATCATCGCCGCATCCGTCGCCTTCACCTGGTAGAAAAGCGACGCAACATACCGCGCCGCGCCCAGTCCCAGTGCCACGCCTGCACACCCTCCCAGCAGCAGCATCAGCAGCACGTCCAGCGTCACAATCCGCACAATGCCTACTCGGCTTGCGCCAATCGCCATGCGAATCCCTATCTCTCGCCGCCGCTGCAGAACTGAATAGCTCAGCACCGCGTACAGTCCAACACCCGCCAGCAGCAGTGCCACGACCGCAAAAAACGCCGCCAGCATCGCAATCATCCGTTCGCGAATCGTCTGGTCGCGCACCAGTTCAAGCTGCGTCGTCACATTGGACACACGAAGCCCGTTGTGCTGCTGTGCCACAATCTGCCGCAACGTGCCTGCAAGCGCCAGTGGATTCTCCGATTGCGTATGAATCACAAACGTCGAGAAGCCCAATGCACTGGGAGCGAAGTTGTCATTCACCGTGTTGATGGGAACGTAAAAAACCGGCAGGATTGACTCGCGCAAATCGTGGTCCGGCACATCGTGCACCACGCCCACAATCTTGTTGATCGGCTCATGCACCCCGCGCTGAAATGTCCGCCCAATCGGATCCTGCCCCGGAAAGTACGTCTTCGCGAACGTCTCGCTCACAATCGCCGCGCCCGGAGAAGTATCCTGCGCATTGAATTCGCGCCCGGAAATCGGCGGAATCTTCATCGTCGCAAACCAGCCCGGAGACACGTTCAGGAAGAACGCAGGGGTCGGACTTGGCGGTGCACCGTTGATCGAGATATCGCTGTTAATGCGGATGCGTCCCAGCAGCGGCCAGCTTGCAATCGCAACTGAGTCAACCCCCGGCGCAGCCCGCAATGCCTCCGCGGTCTGGCTCCACACCACAGGCAACTGCCCCTTCCCGGCAACCGTCTCAAGCAACAGCAACCGGTCGGTCGAGAATCCAAGCGGTCTGTTCTGCAACCGCTCGAACGACGTCACAAACATCGCCGAAAGAAACAGAACCAGAAAGCAGAACGCAACCTGCAGAGCAATCGACCCACGCATCAACCGTCGCGATGAATGCGGATCCTCGCCACCTTTCAACGCGGCAACAGGCCGGACAGCAGAAGCCCGCATCGCTGGAAGCAGGCCCAGCAGCAAAACAATCAGCACAATCAGCCCGAAGCCAAACAGCAGCACGCGCCAATCTGCCGGCAGCGCAAGCCGTACCGGGTTGTCTGGCGGATTCACAAGGCTCAGCACAAATGGCGCCGCCCACGCCGCGAACAGCGCGCCCAGCCCTGAAGCCAGCACCGCAAGCAACGCACTCTGGCACAGAATCAGCTGCACAAGTCGCCGCCGCCCCGCACCAATGGAGATGCGCAGCGCCATCTCATGCGCGCGCGCCGCAGCCTGCGCCGTCATCATGTTGGTCACATTCACACACGCAATCAGCAGCACCAGCGCGGCAAGCAGACCCAGCGCGCCCAGCAGGCGACGGTACTCCTTCTGCAGATCACTCATGCCCGCACTTGCCGGCTGAAGAGAAAGCGTCTGATTGAGAAAGCGTTCGATCGCCTCCTTTGTCTCTCCGCGATGACAAGTCGAACACGCGCTCCCGAATGCGTGGTTCACAGCGGAAAGATGCTGCAACATCGGCCCCAGCACAGTTGCCGCGCTCTCACCCGGTTTCAACATCAGAAAAATGTGGTGCCAGCTCGTATCCTCGTGCGTCGCGCTTCTGTTCAAGTTCAGCGGCAGAAAAACATCGGTATCAACACCCTTCTCCGTTCCCGTAAAACTGCGCGGCCCCACCCCAATCACTTCAAACGTCTGGTCATCGATATGTACCGAACTGCCCACAACATTCGGATCGCGCCCAAAGCGATGATTCCAGTAATCCCACGAAATCACTGCAAACGGATTGGCCGCGCCACTGCGATCATCGGCAGGCATCAGCAGCCGCCCCAGCACCGGCTTCAGCCCAAAAAGAGAAAACATGTTGCCGGAAACATACGCCACATGTGCCTTCTCAATGTCGTCCGCACCGCTGCCATTACCTGCACCTCGCAGCGCCCACGAAATATCCGTCCGGTCCGCACCGCTGATCCCGATCAGGTCCGCCTGGTCCTTTACCGCCTCGCGCATCTGCTCGAATTCCGGCGTAGACCAGTAACTGTCCTCCATCGGCTTGCCGTTGAAGCCCACCATCTTGCTTGAAAGAAAGTACAGTCTGCTCGCTCCCGCAATCGGCAGCGGCTTCCATAGCAGCGCATCAATCAGCCGGAACGCCGCCACACACGACCCAATGCCCAGCGCCAGTGAAAGCACCGCCGCCGCGGTCGATACCTTGGTCCGGCAAAGCTGCCTCCACCCAAAACGCACATCCGCCAGCAGCGACTCAAGCCACTCCGCCGCGCGAACGCCATGGCTCACCTCACGCACACGCGTCGTCGATCCAAACGCCCGGCGCACTTCTTCAGCATCGCGACCCGAAGCAACCGCCTCATCCATGTGCGCCTGTATCTCCTCGTCGATTTCCTGATTCAACCTCTCACCGCGAGTGGCATTCACCAAGCGTGACCAAAACCCCATCTCAGGCCTCCCTCAGCACTCGGTTGATCGCCAGGCTCACCGCCTGCCAGCGCGACTCCTCCGCACCAAGTTGCTTCTTGCCCTCCGCGGTCAACTCGTACACCCGCGCCCGCCGGCCCGTTTCCTTCTTGATCCACTCGGCGCGAATCCAGCCCGCCTCCTCCATTCGGTGCAACGCCGGATAGAGCGAGCCTTCCTCCGCGCGCAACACCTCGCCTGAAGTGTTGGCAATGGCGGCCATAATCGCGTACCCGTGCAGCCGCGGCCGCCGCGACAATATCTTCAGCACAAGCAAATCAAGCGAGCCCTGCAATGCATCTGTCTTAGCCATACTCAGATGTCTTTATATAGATATCTAAGTATGGGCGTCAAGAGAACCGCTCAAATGCTTCCGACGCCCGCCCTCAAACCTCACTGCCTCATCCCTCGTCGAGCTCATGCGATCGTCAGTCGAAAGTTGACAATATATTTCTATTTATAGGCAATGTATTACCTTTAAATTCGATTATTTTATATAATAGGTAATATTATTCCTTTAAAGTAATTATCAATAAAAGTAACTTTTATACCGTTTATTCATTCTATTCATCATAAACGGAACTATAATACCGCTATGAATGACTTGAACTTCATGTCGCCCGCTCAACTCCAGCAGGATCTAGGCTCCCGGCTGCAGGCTCTGCGCATCGCAAAAAATCTCGATCAGAGGACTACTGCGGAGAAAGCCGGCGTCTCGGAAAAAACCCTGCGCAATCTTGAAGCCGGACGCGGCTCCAGCGTCGAGACTCTAGTGCGCGTCCTCAAGGCGCTTGACGCACTCGATGGCCTCCAGTCGGTCGCACCTGAACCATCGGTGAGTCCTCTCGCCCTCTTGCGCCACGCCGGCAAACCCCGCCACCGCGTCCGCCACTCCCACGCAGAAGCGGGCCGCCAGTGAAGCACATTGCCGTCATTGAAGTGCGCGCATGGGGGCAGCTCGTCGGAGCCGTCGCGCTCGACCCCTCCCTTGCCTCCTATGCCTTCGAGTACGCCCCTGCCTGGAAGAAATCCGGCATCGAGCTCGCACCTTTACACATGCCGCTCACCTCACCGCAATCCACTTTCATCTTTCCTGCACTCCCTCAGGCAACCTACTTCCGCCTCCCCGCGCTTCTTGCGGATTCCCTGCCCGATGACTTCGGCAATGCACTCATCGATGCCTGGATGGCGCAGCACGGCGTCCAAAAAGCCTCCATCACCGTACTTGACCGCCTTGCCTACATGGGCAAAAAAGCAATGGGCGCTTTGGAGTTTCGACCTGCAAGAGGTGCGCACACAGAAAGCACGGCACCCATTGAAATGAAGGAGCTCGTCGAAGAGGCTCGAAACTTCATGCAGGGCTCCTTCGCCATCGACCGTGAAGCCAAAGCCGCCCTCGCCAACATCATCAAAGTCGGCACCTCTGCGGGCGGTGCCCGAACAAAGGCCGTCATCGCCTGGAACCCGCAGACAAACGAAGTCAGAAGCGGCCAATTCAATGCGGCTCCCGGATTCGAACTTTGGCTCCTGAAATTCGACGGCATTGGCAAGGATAAGGAGCTCGGAACAGGAGAAGGCTACGGACGCATCGAATACGCTTACTCCCTCATGGCAAAGGCCGCCGGCATCCACATGTCTGCCTCGCACCTGCTGGAAGAAAATGGACGCGCGCACTTCATGACCAAACGCTTCGACCGTGAAGTGGTCGATGGAAAAACCCAAAAGCATCACATCCTCTCGCTCTGCGCGCTAGACCATCTCGACTTCCGTCAGCGCGCTACGCATGATTACGCCCAGCTCTTCATCGCCGCCGCCCGGCTCGGCCTCGGTGACGACGCCATGTCGCAACTCTTCCGGCGCATGGCCTTCAACGTCATGGCCGCCAACTGTGACGACCACACCAAGAACTTCAGCTTCTTCCTCCGTCAGGGCTCTCCCTGGAACCTCGCTCCGGCATACGACGTAACCCACGCCTTCAATCCGCAGGGAGAGTGGACATACCAGCACCTGATGAGCGTGAATGGAAAATTCAAAGACATTACAAGAGAAGATCTGCTCGCCGTTGCCGATCGTTTCGGCATTAGAAGACCTTCCGACGCCCTCGCCGATGTACGCGCCGCCATTGATAACTGGTCCGAATTTGCTCAACAGGCAAAGCTGTCTTCCGCGCTTCAAACTCGCATTACAAAAGATCTGCGCACGCTCTAGGTTGCCTCGAATATCCTTCCAACATGCCACGCGCAAAGGAATTCGACCCCGAGGTGGCGCTCCAGGCAGCGGTAAATCTGTTTTGGCGTCTCGGATACGAGCAGACTTCGCTCGAGCTGCTTATGCAAGAGATGAAAATCTCCAAACAGAGCCTCTACGATACCTTCGGAGACAAGCGCGCTCTCTATTTCAG
This sequence comes from Acidobacteriota bacterium, assembly GCA_028876335.1. GTDB lineage: Bacteria > Acidobacteriota > Terriglobia > Terriglobales > Acidobacteriaceae > Telmatobacter. Next base: position 9,504 of record JAGWSG010000089.1, on the reverse strand, counting down.
AGCCATGCACCATTACCGCAAGTCCACCAATGATTCATTGCGCGTAGTCTTTGCTGCGGACACGCCGGTCCGCGAAGGCCTGACCAAAATCTTCGGTTCCATCGCGCGCGAAACAAAGGAGCAGCATCAGCGGGGCTGTCTGCTCATGAGTGCCAACCTCAGCCGAAACGTCAATGACGCGGAGATGACAAAGTTTCTGCGTGCCAACCAGCGCGAAGTTGAAAGAATCTTCGCCGCCGCATTCACCAGGGCCAGGGACCGCGGTGAAATCTCAGCGGACAAAGACCCTGCCGCGCTTGCCAGGTTCTTCGTTGCAACCATTCAGGGCATGCGTGCCTTGGCCCGTCTTAATCACGATCGGAAGGAACTGGAGCAGATCTCCAGGGTCGCGCTCTCATCGCTGGATTGAGTGAAGCACGGCTCCACGTTTCTGTAATCAATTTTTCTCGTGACATTCTGGACCGCGCAGTCTACTATCCTCTCCACAGCCACCGGAATCTTCAGTAAGCCGGCATCACCGGTAACTTCCCCACTTAGGAGAAATCATGTTCCGCCGAGTTCTCGTTCTCGCGCTTTCGGCCGCGTCGGCAGTCTGCTGCCTGGCCCAGCCGTCTCTTCCTTCCAGCTTTAAGTCCAGAACGGTTCACGTAAGCGATGGCGTAGACATCTTCGTGCGCTACGGCGGCACCGGCGCGGCCGTCCTTCTCATTCACGGCTACGCGGAAAACAGTGACTCATGGGCTCCGCTCGCCAAAAACCTGATGACAGACCACACCGTCATTGTGCCCGACCTGCGCGGCATCAGCCGCTCTTCCAAACCGGCCGGCGGGTATGACAAGAAAACCCAGGCCGGAGATATGCGCGCCGTTGTCACCGCTCTCGGTTATGACCGAACGCCCGTAGTCGCGCATGACATCGGCAACATGGTTGCCTATGCCTACGCTTCAATTTACCCGGATAAAGTCGAGCGCCTCGTCGTGATGGACGCTCCCATTCCTGGCATCGAGCCCTGGAGCCAAGTTCTGCAGAACCCCGGTGTCTGGCACTTCAACTTCCACGGTCCCGACGCCGAGCGTCTGGTGCAGGGCCGCGAGCGCATTTATTTTGACCGCATCTGGAATGACTTCACTGCAAACCCCGGTGAGCCCGACGAAGCCACCCGCGAGTTCTTCACAGCTACCTACGCACAGCCCGGCGGCATGCGTGCCGGATTCGCCCAGTTCACCGCGCTCGCGCAGGATGCGAAAGACAACAAAATCTTTGAGCAGACTCCCTTGACCATGCCCGTTCTCGCCGTCGGTGGAGAAAAGTCCTTCGGTCCTCTTCAGGCCGTCATCATGCGCCACGTTGCAACCAATGTGCGGGAGGCAGTGATTGCTGGCTCCGGCCACTGGCTCATGGAGGAGAAGCCGCAGGAAACCGTCGCTCTCATCCGCGGCTTCCTCGATGCATCTCCGGAAATCCGCCTCGCCCCCAGCCAGTACAACTTCCCCACGACGGGCAATCCCGGAACCGGCAGCTCCGGCGTTGCAGACATTCGCACGATTGTGCTCAAAGGGGATCCGGACCAGCCCGGCGTCTACACCATCATGCTCCGCGTGCCGCCTCATACCCGCATTGCGGCCCACTCCCATCGCGATGACCGCGTCGCAACCGTCGTCTCCGGAACATGGCACATCGGCTATGGCGATCAATTCAACGAGTCAAAGCTGAAGGAGCTTCCTCCCGGCAGCTTCTACACGGAGCCGCCTGGCCAGAATCATTTCGCAGAAACAGGCACCGAGGCTGTCGAAGTGCAGATTACTGGCTATGGGCCATCCTCGACGAAATACGTCGATCCAGCCAACGACCCTCGAAACGCAAAAAAGGCGGCAACAGCCCCAGCGCAATAATTGGCAGATCAAAAACCAACGCGGCTCCCGCTCAACGAACTTGAAAAGTCGGAGACTGGAGCCGCATTATGCTTCCACCGCTTGTTCCAATTCCGCGACGAGATCGGGGAATGGAGTGAGTGGCATCTCGCACCACCCGGGAGCGAAGAATGAGCGTTCGCTCCATGCAATGGTCCTCATCGCTGAAATTGCCTTCGAGCGCAACCGTCCACAAATGGCTCGAAAAAGCCGCCTCGAATTCCGAGATATATCTGGAGATTTTGCACCTTCGCAGATTTCAGGCCCAATTTCCCCGGAGATCACCGGTAGAAATTCGTGCAAAATCTCCGGGTTTTTCTGGCATTTTATAAAGGCGCGCAGCAGGCGCATGAGAAAACAGTAAAGCCCCCAGGCCTACTGCTCGCTGATCTTTGTCGCCTTGTCGTCCGCAAACGTCACAGCCCACTTCTTTGTCGGCGTCGTGTAAGTCACCGTCCGGTTCCCTTCCACGTGAGTGTCCGAGTGAACCTTCTGCCCCACGGAAAGCCGCGTCTGCAACTCGTTCATTCCAGGCTTCACCTGGTGCGCATCCACCGCTGCCCACACATCCTTTGACCAGTTGTCATAGATCGTATGCGGATCGTCATAGAAGAACAGCAGGTCTGAGAAATACTGCTCCTGGTCGCCTTCCATCGCCCCCACCGGCACGGCCAGTTGCTGGCTGTTGCCAGGCTCGGTCACCACATAAAACACCTGCCGTGAACCGTGGCTCATCGCATCGTCTACCGAGTCCGGCGTCACCGCCTTGACCACCTTTTGAATGTTGAGCTTCTGCAGCGGAGCCAGCATTCCCGCAGGCTTCTTAAAGTCAACTCTTCCATTCGTGTACGGGAACGCTGGAATCACATACCCATCCTTCATCCAAACGCTCTTGCCCACCAGGTTCTTCAGGTCGTCATAATGCTGCGGAAACTCCATCCGCACCACCGCCAGATCATCGGCACTCATCCGCTGATCCATCGCCTGTTGCGCCGCAGGTGGTGTGTTGCGGTTGTGGAACACAATCGCAAGATAGATTCCCCCAATGACGAGAGTGATCAATGTCGGGATGACAAATACCTTCCAATTCCTCAAGCAGTTGCCTCCGTATGTCCCTTCTCCGACGCACGCAGCGCCTCAGCCGTAAGCTGATCCGCGTTGCGCAGGCTCGGGAAAAGTACCGACCAGATTCCCGAGACCATTAAAGAACCGATGCCGCCGATCACCACGGCACGCACAGCCCCTAACCACTGCGCGGTTACACCGCTCTCAAATTCTCCAAACTCATTGGATGCTCCAATGAACAAAGAGTTGACCGCACTGACTCGCCCGCGCATCTGGGGCGGAGTGGCCAACTGCAGCATGGATCCGCGAATAATCACGCTGATCGTATCCGCTGCGCCGCTGATCGCCAGAGCCCCTAGCGAAAGCCACAGATTCTTCGAGAGCCCAAATACAACAATCGCAACACCATAAATCGCGACACAACTAAACAGCAGCTTCCCAGCCTTCCGCTTGATGGGAAACCGCGCCATCACCAGCGACATGCTCAATGCACCCACCGCCGGCGCCGCTCGTAGCACCCCCAGCCCCGTCGGGCCCGTGTGCAGAATCTCGCTCGCAAAAATCGGCATCAGCGCAACCGCTCCGCCCAGCAGCACAACAAACAAATCCAGTGAGAATGACCCCAGAAGCAGCCTCATTGACCATACGTAACGGAAGCCCGCCAGCATCGTATCCAGTGACGTCGCCTTGTGCTCCATCCGTCCCAGCCGCACCCGCAGTGAGCTAATCAGCGCCAGGAACCAGAGTAAGGTGATCAGATTGAACAGGTAGACAATTCCCGCCCCCTGCATGGTCGTGCCGGGGAAAAAGTGCACCAGCGGAAATGTGAACAGCAGCCCGCCCAACGCCGGGCCAGTCATATTCGCGAATTGAAAGATCGCGCCGCCCCATGTCACTGCATTCACAAAATGCTTCTCGGGCACAAGATGCGGAATCAGCGCTGAGCTCGCTGGTGCGGAAAAGGCCCTGCCCGTGCCCACCAGGAACAGCACCGCATAAATCGGCAGCACGCTCTGCAACTGGGCATGCGCGAACCAAATCAGGGCGCCTGTACAAAGTATCTGGAGCGAATAGCAGGTAAGTATCACCTGACGCCGGTCAAAGCGATCCGCCACATGCCCGGCAGGCAGAAGAAACAGCAACCCCGGTAAGAAAAGAGCCAACCCGGTCAGACCAAGATCCAGCGCCCGGTGCGTAATCGAATACACCTGCCACGCCACCGCAACAGCCTGAGCCTCGGCACCCAGGATTACCGCGACACGCGCAAGTTGATAACGCTGAAAATCGCGTGAGGCAAACGCCTCAATGCCGCGCCTTTCCCTGTCATCCGGGGAAGGAGATGGAGAGATTGAGCCCATAAACTCCTCCCTAGGGTACATGGGCGAACCACTCGTCTACGACCGCGAATCTTGCCGGCACACGAGGAATCAGATATAACCTCCCTCCATCCGCGATGAAACGGATATCACCAGCACGATCAGCCAACGAATTATTCTTTGCGTAAATCGCCTCATTTACGTTGCTTTTTGCAACTCAAAAATCTTCGTTGTGTTGATCGAATTCGCCTCTAATTCGGTGCAAACCACCTCACTCTCCCCGAAAAGATCCCCCCTTCCCGCCACTTCTGCACCAGCCTTGGTGAAATCCACAGATTTACTGATTTTTTGCACTTGCTTCCACAGATTCAACGGGCATACAGTCCCCAATCAGTTGATGGCCCAGTAGTAAATCGGACAGCAACACCGGCCAGGCAACGGACGCAGGATTGAGATTGAAATGTGGTTTGCAGTCGGCAACGGCGGCAGACAGCAGAGACAAGATCGAGAGCGCGTAGCGTACCCGGAACGAATTGCGGGACCTGATTGGACGCGAAGATTCATCCGCGGCGCAAGCCGAGGATGCAAAGTTCGAGCCGAGCCAGGGACTCATCATCGACCCAGCCGCAGGTGCAGAGAAGAGGCAACTCGACCGAGCGCAGGCGGAGGCCAAGAGACAGAGATTCGGGGCAACTCGAAAATCAGCTCAAGGCAGCACTCAGGAATGCGCGGCAACGGGGCAACCTGAAGCCGAGGCAACTGGGAGCCGCAGGCGGAGCGAAGAGCCAGGGAAACTTGGAAGTTCAAACCACGGCGAGTCCAGAGGAAAGAGGAACCGGTGAGAGCCGGGAAAATCGCCACTGGCATACCGGAAGGCATAACGGCCGGGGCAACCCGGCAGGAACGCCAGCCGGGCCGAAGGATTCAGGAAACGGGGCGACCCGGGGAATGAATTGTCGGCGATGCCGAAAAACACGATGGCGGGGAAACTCGCTATCAGGAAGTAGGCACCGCCGAAAGATGAAGAAACAGGGCAACCTGGAGCTTCATCGCGGCAAAGCCGGAGACGCAGGATGAAGGGAAACCGGAAACCAGCGTTAATAGCCGAGCGGGAGCAGGCAGACGGGGCAACCCGATCCGTGCGAACTGCGACGCGAAAATATCGCAGTCTTGAGGAAACTCAGGACACGGGGCAACCCGAAACGCGAAGCCGGCATGGTCAAAGGACCGACTGAGCGGGGCAACCTGCGGTGCGGTCGCCTGAAGCGTCAAGAAGGGGCACAGTAGGAGGCAACTCTGAAACGCACACCGGGCGTGGAGGGAAGGCAAAGGGAGTGGGGTAACCCGCAAGCTGCGCCATAGACTGAAGGGGCGAACGATGATTCGATGAGCTTATGAGACATCCGGAGAGCGCCGGGAGCCGAAAGGTTTCCGGCGCTTTCGTTTTCGGTCGTATTTCCCCATCCCAAAAAGCCGGCGCGCACACTGTGCATCGCCGGCTGAGTTTTCCTTGGACATCAGAATGATGAATTAGTGCATTGCCGCGCCACCACCCGCGCCCTCGCCCGGTTTGTTCTTATTCAGCATGAAAGCCAGCAGGACAAGAACGATCGACATATAGCAAAGCTGCATATAGACATCCTGGAAACCCTGCGTCAGCGCCTGCAGATTCAACTGGCGGTAGATCGCTCCCAGCGCCATTCCACGCGCGTTTCCGCTTCCCGCCACACCGCTGAAGAACCCTTCCAGCTGTTTCACCTGCTGTTGAAAAGCCAGCGTTCCGGATTGCATGAAGTTCTGAAGATGTTCCTGGTGCCACATGGAGCGGTTGGTTAACTGCGCGTTGGTAATGGCAATCATGATGCTGCCGCCCAGATTGCGTACGAAGTTAATCAGTCCCGCCACCTGGTTGCTTTCTTCCTTAGGCATGCCAACGTAGGCTGCATTCGTAATGGAAATAAAACAGAACGGCAATGGCAACATCTGAATCACGCGCAACCATGAGGCCTGCGCAAAAGTCATGTTCATGTTGGTAACTGCAGCCGCGTACCAAAAGCTGAGCGCGAACATGATGAAGCCGCACACCACAAGCGTTCGTGCCGACACTTTTCCTGTGGCAAAGCCTGCCAGCGGCATCATGATGACAAGCGCAAATCCGCCCGCCGTTAGCGCCAATCCCGCAGTGGTGGCGTCATACCCCAACAGCATCTGGGTAAACTCCGGCTGCAATACGGTACTTGCATTCAGAACTCCGCCTACCAGCAGCATTAAAAAACAACAGATAGCGAAATTCTTGAACCGGAATAACTTCAAATTGATCAGCGGATTTTTCTTTCTCCACTCCCAGACGAACAACCCGATCATTCCAAAAATGAACATGGCCGCGAAGAAGCGTATAAAGCCCGAGGAAAACCAGTCATTTTCCTCGCCCTTGTCGAGCATGATCTGCATCCCGCCCATGGCCAACGTCAGGAAGGTCAGTCCCAGGTAGTCCATGTTCTTCAGCTTTGAAGGGTCGGCTTTGATCCACGGTGGATCCTCGACGAGCCGGTTGAGCAAAATGAAGGCCACGATGCCCACTGGAATGTTGATGAAGAAGATCCAGCGCCATGAGTAGTTGTCGGTAATCCATCCACCCAGCGTGGGTCCAATCGACGGCGCAAGCACCGCTACAAGCCCATACAGTGCGAAGGCCTGGCCGCGCTTTTGCGGCTCAAAACTGTCCGCCATGATGGCTTGCGCCATCGGCTGCATTCCACCGCCGCCTGCGCCCTGAATTACGCGGAAGAGCAGCAAAAGCGGCAATGACGGAGCTGCGCCACATAGAAAGCTTGAGACGGTAAAGACGACAATACAGAACGCGAAGAAATTGCGCCGTCCCATCAGGCTTGAGGCCCATCCACCCAGCGGTAGCACAATCGCATTGGACACCAGATAACTTGTGAGCACCCACGTCGCTTCGTCAGAGCTTGCTCCCAGGCTGCCGGCGATATGCTGAAGCGCCACATTTGCAATCGAGGTATCCAGCACCTCCATAAATGCGGCAAGTGCCACCGTGGCCGCAATCAACCATGGATTGACGCGCGGCTTCCAGACTGCATGCAAATCCACCTGGTTGGGATTACTCATGCTCTTTTCGTTACCGCTTTTTGCCAGTGCAGCGCCCGGTGACTCGGGCATAGGTTGGGCGATTGAGTCGGCCAAAGACACGGCTCCTTTTCTTGCTTGAACAGCCTCTTAGAATCAGTTTCCTGGCCGTGAATGCCGCTCCTTGGGGACGCACTTACGGCTGCAGAAGATGGATGCTTTACCACTACGTACTGCTAATAGATGACGCTGATAAGGCGCAGGGTTCAGCGAATCATTGCCGAGCGTAACTCATGGAGGGTGATGGAGTTCGCCACCCCCACAGAGCCACCCAAAGCGCACAGGCCTGGGTCACAAGAATGAAGGCAACGCAGGCTGGCCATTTGCCCAGGTGCCAGAAGATTCCCGGGACCACTCCAGCCGCAGTTCCTCCCATGTAATAGCAGGTAAGATACATGCCTGCAGCCGTCACCCTAGCTTCAGGTGGAGCCGCATGCCGCAGGTAGCTTTGGGTAACGGTCTGCGCAATCAGTACTCCTGTGGCCACAAGTGCGAGGCCCAAAATCACAGGCACAAGCCGCGACGCCAGCGTAAGCAACACACCTGAGGTGGAGCAGGATATGGCAAGGACAATGCCCGTACGCATGCCTTTGCGTGCAATCCACAAACCAGCGCCCGGCGTAACAAGCAAAGCGACCATATAGACAAGGAAAAGGTAGCTTAGCGCCGCAGTCGAAAGATGAAACGGCGCATCACTCAGGCGGAACGTAATCCAACTGAAGACACCTACCATGCAAAAAAGCACGTTAAAACCTACCAGCAGGGTGCTAACCAGCGACCGGTTGCGCAGCAGGTACATGGATTGCCGTGGAAGGGCGGCCAGTGCGCCATGTCCAAGCGGCGGCGCCGACGGTCTGCGGCGGCCGTGCGGCAACCACAACCACACAACAAATGCACCGAATAACGCGGTCACGCCAAGAGCCAAAAATCCCACGCGCCAACTGAACCACTCCGTCAGTAGGCCAGTGGCCAGCCGGCCCAGCAATCCTCCCAGGGCCGTTCCGCTGACGTAGAAGCTCATCATTAGCGGCAGTTTTTGCGGTGGCCATTCTTCGCCGATATAGGTCACCACAACCGCGATGACTCCCGGCACGGCAATCCCTTGGAGTGCGCGCCAGAAGACCAGTTGATGCAGGGATGTTGCTGTTGAACCCAGAAGGCTGGGCAGCGCCAGGGCAATGAGCGAGGCAACGATGACCCGCCGGCGTGGCAAACGCTCTGCAAGTGCCGCAAAGAAAGGTGCGGAAAGTGCGACGCCCAGAGTGGTAGCAGAAACAGTAAGTCCTGCGCTGGCCTCAGAAGAATGGAAGATTTGGGTGATCAGAGGCAGAAGTGGTTGCGTGCAATAGAGCTCCAGAAAAGCGCAAATTCCGCATAGGGTAACAGCCACTGCGGCACGCTTACTCGGCACAAAATTAGGCGGCAGATCAGTTTGGGATATGGAGCTCACCAACCAGAATACCGGAAGCTGGGCCTCCTCTAGCTCTCACTGAGTTTCTCAATGCGCAATTGCCAACACTGCCATTGTTTTGCGAGCCGCCCGCTCACGCTGCAGGTCGGCCCGCACCTCACCGCCCCCCTACTGGACGACTACTACCTGCGACTGACTGGACATGGTGAGCGTAGTCGCAGAAGACGAGGAAAATGGATTCAGATACGGATAGGCATAGGAGACTTTCACTTGTACAAGGTTGCCCGGAGCTTTACAGCTATCGGCGGTACCGCATGACGCTCCAGAGGCGGCAAGCCATGTTGTCGTAGCGGTGATGTTGTTGGGATTGATGCCCGGCAGCGAAAGCCCCCGGATATATGACTGAATGTCACTGGTCTGGGCAATGCAGTCAGCATATTCCGGTTGCGTGCAGTCGTTGGAAAGTGTTAGTCCTCGCACCATTGCATAACGCGTCGCCTCACGCGCGGCATCAGACACGAATCCGTACGAATAGATGGCGATACAAAGATGGAAGAGCCCTATCTCAATGAGCAGAAGCATACACGCGCTGAGAGCAAACTCCACAAGAACCGAGCCACAGTCATCTTTGAAAAGACGAGTTTTGCCGTGTAGG
>JAGWSG010000088.1 GCA_028876335.1 Acidobacteriota bacterium | reverse complement strand
CGAGCTTGGTCAGTGATTGGTTCTTCATCGCAAGGCGAATCCGTTGCAGCATGAACCATGCAGACTTCTGAGTGACGCCGATGGACCGCGCAATTTCGTAGCTTGAAACACCGTTGCGGCAGTTTGCCAGCATCCACATCGCGGTCAGCCACTTTTCGAGCTTGATGGGCGAATCCTCAAAGATGGTGTTGATCTTTACCGAATATTGCTTGCCGCATTCCCGGCACTGCCAGCGCTTCTGATTCTTCAACCAGTGCTGGCGGGGCTCAGGAGACAGACAGGCAGGGCACTGAGGGCCATTGGGCCAGCGCATCTCCGCAACGGTATCAATGCACACGTGCTCGTCAGCGAAGTATCTGATTGCATCCGAAAGAGTTTTCAACTCGCGTCTCATGGCAGTCTCAGATTCTCACAGAAATAAACATTAGTCAAGTATATTATTGCCCAAACTCCGTGGCACACTTTGCCGATCATTTCCCTCATCCATCGCACAATGGAAATGTCACAAGAAAAGCCCATGCACCCAACCCACCACCAACCCACTACTCCCTACGCTCTACTCCCTATTCCCTATTCCCTAGAAGCGGTCTCATAAATGCCTGAGCATCATGTGCAGGCAGGCGAGATGAACGAAACCGAGGAAGTTTTCGACGTGGTACTCCCATCGAGTGACGAGGCGACGGAAGGTATGCATCCAGGCGAACAGTCGTTCGACCTTCCAACGTCTGCGGTAGCGGCGCAGCTGACGGCCGTCCTGCGTGGCTTTTGTTCGTCCTCGCCGGTTAGGAGCGATCATTTCGATGCCGTATTGTCTGGCGAGCTTTTCATCGAGCGGGTCCGAGTCGTAGGCTTTGTCGCCAATGAGTCTTGCGGGGAGTTGGTCGAGGAAGCTTGCGGCCAGAACGCCTTCCACAAGCTGGCACTCGGCCGGCGAAGCGCTGTCGACAGATACGGCGAGAGGAAGACTGTTACCAGCGGCGAGAGCGACGATCTTGGTGCCTTTGCCGCGACGGGTGGGGCCGACAGCAAAGCCCCCTTTTTCGCACTCGCGAAGGTGGCGTCCACGAAGGCTTCGTCCAGATTGAGTTTGCCCTTGGCGTGCAGATGTGCGGCAAGAAGTTTCAGCGCTTGCTCCAGTTTGCCGCTGCGTACCCATTGCTGGAAGCGGCGGTGGCAGGTCTGGAATGGCGGATACTTCTCCGGCAGCTCCCGCCACTGCGCACCGGTACCCAGAACCCACAGTACGCCGTTCAACACCGCCCGCGTGTCATGCCACGGACGGCCACGATTATCCGCTCGTCGCGCCCCTCGCAACACCGGCTCGACGATCAACCATTGTTCATCATTCAACTCCCAGCGTCCTGCCATCGGCTCGTTCGCGGGATCACACAGAGCAATAACAGAATGAACCAGTTTCCGCTTTCAAAGGTTTATGAGACTGGTTCTAGTGTGTCGTGCACGCGAGTGCATCGCTCGACTGGCCAAAGGTCTTGATGGCGCAGAAGAATTCCTCGGTTTGGATTCAATCATGTTCAGATCCGCAAGACGTCTCCGTCGCGGGCAACCATCTCGTACATGACGGGATTGACAAAGAAGCCGAGAATAAGACGTGATATCAGGCCAGCAACAATCACAATTGCAAATGGCTTCTGAGTGTCGGAACCAATGCCGGTAGACAGTGCCGCTGGCAACAGGCCGAGACAGGCAACGAGTGCCGTCATCATGATGGGCCGTAACCGCAATAGCGATGCCTCGCGCGTGGCGGCGCGGAT
>JAGWSG010000087.1 GCA_028876335.1 Acidobacteriota bacterium | reverse complement strand
GCAGATAATTTCCGTATCTGAGAGATATTGGAGAGTGAAGTGGCCTTCGGGCCGCGGCGAGATTAACGTAAAAACTCCAGGCCTTCAGGCCTGGAGTTTTACTTTTTAATGTCGAACTCTAAACTGTCTCACCGATAAAATCCGGCAATCCACGCATCCAGTATCTGCGGGAAGACGCCTAGCAACACCACCGCCGCCGCGATCAGCACCAGCACCAAAGTGGTCAGCACTCCAGCCTTGACCGGCGTCTCATCCGCAGCAGGCATCACGTATGCGCGCTTCAGCACCTGCAGATAGTAGTACAGGCTCACCGCGCTCATTGCGATGGCCAGAGCTACCAGCGTGAAGGGGACCACTCCCGCACCGATACTCAGCGCCGCGGCAAACAGATTGAACTTGGCCCAGAAACCGACCAGCGGCGGAATGCCCGCCAGCGACAGGAATAGAACCAGCAGCACCGCGGCAATCAGCGGATTCTTCTTGCTGAGCCCGAGGAATGATTCGAGCTTGTCCGAGCCGGTTGCCTTCTCCACTACGGCGACAACGCCGAAGGCGCCGATGGTTGTGAGGCCGTAGGTGAGCACGTAATAGAGAACCGCCTGTGAACTGCGCGGTGAATATGAAAAGTACGCCAACCCTAAGAGCACATAACCGGCATGCGCAATGGCCGAGTAGGCAAGCAGTCGGCGAACACTGGTCTGCGCCAGCGCTGCCAGATTTCCCGCCGTCATCGATGCGAAAGAAAGAACCACCAGAATCACCGGCCAGATGCCGCGAATACCCGGAGTAAGTGCCATCGGATGTGTCACTGTCCACACGCCGACGGTTGCGTGTGTGGAAGCGAGATCCTCTACAAAATGTAACGCTGCAGTGCTGATTGAAATCAGCAGCGCAAAACTCGCCACCTTAGAGACTGAGGCAATAAATGCGGCTGCCGGAGCAGGCGCACCTTCATAAGCGTCAGGAGCCCACAGATGGAATGGAAATGCCGCCACCTTGAAGCCAAGACCTGCAGCCACCATCACCAAAGCAATCGCAAGCATTGTTCCGCCGCCCTGAGCCGCGCTTTGATACGAGCCCAGAATTACGCGAGGCAAATAAGTGGATCCGCTCAACCCATACAGATAGCTGAACCCGAACAACAGAAACGCCGCGCTCATGCCGCCGAACAGGTAATACTTCAGCGCCGACTCCGCGCTCTTCGCCGACTTCTTCGCGAACGCCGTCAGCACATAAAGTCCGATCGAAAGCAGTTCGAGCCCAATGAAGATCACCAGCAGGTCCTGCGCCGCGGAGATAATCAATCCGCCCGATGCCGACATCAGAATCACGGCGACAAACTCGCCCACATGCTTCGTGAAGTCCGCATCGGAGAGCAGCAACAACGTCACCACTGTCAGCGCCAGAATGCCCATCTGCGCCACAGCCGCCGCACCACCATTCACCAGAACCAGCGAATCGCCCGCGTAGAGTCCCGCGCCCGTCTGTGCACCCACGGCGAACATCGACGCCGCACAGCCGGCAATACCAAGGATTGCTGCCGACGCAGCGCGTGTCTTTGCAGACGCCTTGCGCAGAAACGCCAGATCGAAAATCAGCACCAGCAGCGCCGCAACTTCAAGCGCTGTCTCGGGGAGCGTTACATGAAAGAGGCTCGCAAAATTCATCGCGCACCTCCTGCCAGCAGCGTCCGTACCGCGGGCTCAATCACATCAAGCAGGATCTTTGGATAAAGCCCCACAAACAAGCTCACCGCCGCCAGCATCGTCACACCTGTCACTTCTGGCCAGGTCATTGCGGCGAGTTCATGCCCATGCTCGTGGATGTGCGGCTCCGCGTGCCTGTCGCTGAAGAAGGCCTTCTGCAGCGCGCGCCATGTGTAGGCCACGCCCACAACAATTCCAACGCCCGCGGCCGCTGTCCACCAGCCGCTCGCCTTCCACGTTCCGGCCAGCACTTCAAGCTCGGCCACAAATCCTGAGAAGCCCGGCAATCCCATCGACGCCATGCCCGCAATCAGAAACGCCCATGCGGCAAACGGCAGACGTTTCGAAAGGTGCATGCCTTCCAGCTCGTCCAGCTTACGCGTATGCGTGCGCTCATAGACGATGCGCCCCACAATCGCGAACAGAAGTCCGGCAATAATGCCGTGTGAGAACATCTGCATTACCGCGCCTGTCAGGCCAATCTGCTTCAGCGTCATCAGGCCAAGCAGCACAAAGCCCATGTGGCTCACGCTCGAGTAACCGATGACGAATTTGAAGTCCGACTGCACCAATGCCACCAGCGCGCCATAGACAATTCCGATAATGGCCAACACCGCGAACACATCTCGCCAGGAACCAATGCCGATGAACGAAAAGCCCCACGGGTCCATCCCATGCGGGAACAGCCCCATTGCCACGCGCAGGCAGCCGTACGCGCCCAGCTTCATGACAACGCCAGCCAAGAGCATGGACGCGGCAGTCGGCGCGGCAACGTGACCAGTCGGCGCCCATGTGTGAAACGGCCACATGCCGGCCAGAATTCCAAAACCTACGAACACTAGTGGGAATAGCCACATCTGCTCGTGCACCGGCAGATTGGCGTGCGCCAAAGCTGTAATTCCCGTCGAAGTGCTGCCCGCCGATGAGTAAGCAGCCAGCAATCCGATCAGCACCATCGCGGAGCCAACAAACGAATAGAGCGCCAGCTTCATCGCGCCATACTCACGCCGCGTCGATCCCCAAATGGCAATCAGGAAGTACTTCGGCACGATTGCAATTTCGTAGAAGACGAACAGCAGGAACAGGTCGTAGCTGAGGAAGACGCCGAAGACTCCGCCGATCAGGGCCAGGTAAAACGCGAAGAATTCATTTGTCCGCAGTTCAATGTTCCAACTGAACAGCACGCCTGCAACCGCGGCCAGTCCTGTGAGCAACACCAGGACTAGGCTGATGCCGTCCACGGCCAGCGTATAGCGGATACCCATTGACGGAATCCACGGCACATCGGTAAGCGTCACCAGGCCATGACGTGCATCTGTACAGAGACCCGCGACGGCAAGCGCCAACGTGGCAACCGCAACAGCAAGCGCAACCCAACGCGCAACCGTCGGGTTGCGTTTCGGCAACAGGGCCTCAATCAGCGCACCGGCAAAGGAGAGATAGATTGTCCACGTAAGCATCTAAAATCTCCATTGCGACAGCAGGTTCACAACCGTCGGGTTCACGCTGTTCACAATCAGTTGTGGCAGCAATCCAATCAGCATCATCAATCCAATTACCGGCGCCATTGCAAAGCGCTCGCCGCCGTGCATATCCGGGAATTCCTTCCACTTGTCGCTCACTGGTCCAGCGAACACACGCTGGATAACCGTGAGAATCACCGCGGCAGTGATCAGCAGACCAAGCACGCTTACCGACGCGCTAACCCAGGACAAGGAGAAAACGCCGCGGAAGATCAGAAACTCGCCGACGAATCCGTTCAAGCCCGGCAAACCGAGTGACGAGAACAACGCGATCCCCATCAACCCGGCAAACACCGGCGCAGGCTTGCGCAATCCGCCAAAGTCGTCGAGCCCTCGCAGACCATTGCTACGCTCTTCAAGCAGCGCCACAAACCAAAAAAGCGCCGCTGCCGTCAGACCGTGATTGAACATTTGCAAAATCACGCCGTTCAATGCTGCTGCCTGATTCGCCTGTATGACCGAGCCCGCCGCAGGAATTGCCAACGCGAAGATGCCCAGCAAACAATAGCCCAGATGGTTCACCGAGCTGTACGCAAAAATGCGCTTCAAATCCTTCTGCGCCGCGGCAGCCCAAGCGCCCATCACCACTGTGATGGCTGCCAGCACAAGCAACCAGGTGCGCATTCCTGCAATCTCATGCCCGAAGAGCGGTAGCGCGATGCGAAGCAAACCGTAGACACCCATCTTCGACATTGCGCCTGTCAGTAGCATTGTCACCGGCGAGGGAGCTTCACTATATGCGGCAGGCAGCCAGGTGTGGAATGGCATCATCGGCACC
Source organism: Acidobacteriota bacterium (assembly GCA_028876335.1). GTDB lineage: Bacteria > Acidobacteriota > Terriglobia > Terriglobales > Acidobacteriaceae > Telmatobacter. The sequence continues at coordinate 22,733 of JAGWSG010000087.1, read as the reverse complement.
TTCACCGCGAAGCCGGCCAGCACACCTATCGCAAGCCAAGGCATCACCGCACCCAGATGCGCCGTTACTACCTGACCCAGCGCTCCAGTGGAGGCCATCTGCGTCAGGTCTACAAAGTCCATCGTTCCGGTGGCCAGGAATACCGCAAGGAAACTGATCAGCAGCGCCACCGAACCGGCCATCGTGTAAACGAAAAACTGCGTCGCCGCACGTCCGCGGTTCGGTCCACCCCACAGCTTGATGAGGAAGAACGCCGGAATCAGGCTCAGCTCCCAGAACAGGAACCAGTGGAAGAAATTCAGCGCCGTAAACGATCCGAACAGTCCTGCTTCCAGCAGCAGCACAAAAAAGAAGTAAAGATTGGGCCGCACATAGACGCGATCGGCCGCATCCGCGCTGATCAGCGTCACAATGGCAGAGAGCACGAGCATCAGCGCGCCCAGCCCATCGACACCCAGGTGATATTCAATGCCGAGCGACGGCGCCCATTGCGCACGCTCTATCAAACCAATGGAGCCGTTTGCCGGCAGATGCGTCCACACCACCAGCGCCAGCAGCAGTGCAATCAGCGACGTGACAACCGCAACCGCGCGCGCCGATTTACCTGAGAACAGCGCGACTACCGCGCCTACAACAGGCAGCGCCGTGATCACAGTCAGAATTGGAAATCCGATCGAACTGGTCATCGTTGGCTGCTCCATATCAGAATTGCGGCCAGCACGACCACGCCCACGGCTAAATAGCGCAGATAGCTTTGCACCCTTCCAGACTGAATTCGCGCCACAATTCCACCGCCTGAGGCAATCTCGTCGCAGCTCTTATCAAATGCTCCGTTCACAATCTCCGCATCCAGGAACCGGTTGATATGCGCAAGCAGACCAAACACTCTGATTACGAGCGCCACTGCTCCGCCCCACACTCGACGGTCCAGCCAGTCCGCCACGCGCGCCCACCACTTGTAGAACGCGATGAATGTCACGCCGTACAGTTCGTCGATATAAAACTTGTCGCGCAGCACAGCCCATGCCCATGGCATCGCCTTCTCCAGCGCGTCCGGCTCTTCCGGCTCGGGTGACTTGTTGCCGTACAACCACCATCCGAGCCCGAGACCAAGCCCGACAACCACCGTTGATGTGGCCAGCAGCACCCAGAAGCCCGACTCCGCAAAGGCGTGCATCTCCAGATGCAGCGGAGTGTTCTCAAGAAATGCCCGGAACCACGGCCATGCCGGTGTGCCGATAAAGCCAAGTGTCACGGCAAAGAAACCAAGAATCGCCAAAGGACCCGTCATCACGCGCGGACTCTCATGCGCATGTCCATGCCCACGCCACTTGCCGAAGAAGACGTAGCAAACCTGCCGCGTCATATAGAAGGCCGTCAGCACCGCAGCCGCCACCATCATGAAGTACGGCACACGCGACGGATCCCAGTGGTTTGCCGATTCCAGAATCGCGTCCTTGGACCAGAAGCCCGAGAAGAACAGCGGAAAACCGCTCAGTGCAAGCATGCCCGCCGCATAGGGCAGAAACGTCTTCGGCATCTCGTGCCGCAGTCCACCCATCTTGCGTACGTCCTGTTCTTCATGGCATCCGTGAATCACTGAGCCGGCGCCCATGAACAAGAGCGATTTGAAGAACGCGTGCGTGATCAGGTGGAACATGCCCACCACCACGCCACCGATTCCCAAACCTGCCATCATGTAGCCAAGCTGCGAAACCGTTGAGTAGGCCAGAATGCGCTTGATGTCGTTCTGCGCTACAGCGATCAGTGCGGCAAACAATGCCGTCGCCGCGCCAACCCATGTCACCACAGTAAGCGCAACCGTCGAGCCGTTCACGCCCGCGCCAGCGGCCATCAGCGGATACACACGCGCGATCAGATAGACGCCTGCGGCCACCATCGTCGCCGCGTGAATTAATGCCGATACAGGCGTCGGACCTTCCATCGCATCCGGAAGCCACACATGCAACGGAAGCTGACCGCTCTTACCCGCCGCTCCCGCAAAAATCAGCAACCCGATTGCGGTTGCCGCCGTCAGACCCCACGCTGCCGGTTGCTGCAACAGCGCGGCCAGCGCTGGAGCTTCCATTGAACCCGCTCCGCCGTTGTAGAACAGCAGCGTGCCCGTCTGCGAGAACAGCCAAACAATACCCAGAAGGAAGAAGACGTCGCCCACACGGGTCGTTAGGAATGCCTTCTTCGCAGCCGCTGCCGCAGAGGGCTTGTGATACCAGAAGCCGATCAGCAGGTACGATGTGAGGCCCACTATCTCCCAGCACATAAACAGCAGCAGAATGCTGTTTGAAATCACCACGCCCAGCATGCCGCCCGCAAACAACGAGAGGAAGCAGAAGAAGCGCGTGAAGTTTTCGTCCTCGGCCATGTAACCAACCGAGTAGATGAAAATCAGCAGGCCGACAAACGTCACCATCAGCGCCATGGCGGCAGACAGCGGATCAAGCAACCATCCCAGGCTCACTGCGCTTGAGCCGAACTCAAACCAGGTGAAGTTGAATACCTCTCGTGGAGGAAGGTGGCTCTTCCATCCGGCCACCTCATACGAAAACGCGACCAGTGCCACAAACAGCGAGCCTGTCATCGAGCCAATAGCCAATAGAGCCGCTGCCTTGCGCTGCCCTTGCTTCAGCAGCGCGCCGAAACCAGCAGCAATCATCGGTAGCGCGGGAATCAGCCACAGCCAGGGCACAAGCGGTCCAGTGGCAAGTGTGGATGAGGTCATGAATGTCACCTGCATTTCCGCCTCACCCCTTCATCCTGTTCATCTGGTCCAGGTCGGTCGTCTTCGCGTGACGATAAATCTGAATCACAAGGCCAAGTCCCACGGCGGCTTCAGCAGCTGCCACCGCAATGGAAAAAATCGCAAACATAAAACCGGTCAGCGCCTCAGGGTGCGGTCCGTAGCGCCAGAAGGCAATCAAATTCAGATTGGCCGCGTTCAGCATCAGCTCAATCCCAATCAAAACCAGAATGGCGTTGCGGCGCGTCAGCGCACCGGCAAGCCCAATGGCAAAGAGCAGTGCGGCCAGCAGCAGATATCCGGTCAACGGCGTCACTCGGCACCCTCTTTCTCATGCATAGCCACAATCACCGCGCCGATTAATGCGGAGGTCAGCAGCACGGCCACTATCTCCAGCGGCAACACATACGGTCCCATCAACGCATCACCAATCTGCTTCACGTCCACTTGAGGTGTCACGGTTGCGCCCGGCAGTGCGGAGGCTGAATTCAAGATCGACCAGCCCAGAACCGCGAACACCGCCGCCGCAATCACCAGGCCGCGCAGCCAGGTGGGACTGAAGACGCCGCTTCCGGTCTCTTCGGAACTCCGCGTGAGCAGAATGGCAAACACCACCAGAATTGCCACCGCGCCGATGTACACCAGAATCTGCGCAAAGCCCGCGAACTGGGCACCCAATTCGAGAAACATTAACGCTAGTCCCGCAAACGCCAGAGTCACGGCAAGCGCAGAGTGAACCAGACTACGCAGCATCATGGCCGCCAGCGCGCCGCCTAAAGTAATCACCGCGAAGATCCAGAAGACCACATTCATGCGTGCAGTCTCCCCGGCCGCGAAACGTCGTACACAGCAAGCTCCATTTCAATGGCTCGAATCACCGCAAAGTTACTCGGCATAGCGGTAGCTCCTCGGCCCAAATTTTTCGCGCTTCATGCCCACACGCGCCATCAGCACATAGGCTCCGGCGAGAATCGCAAAGCAAACCACCCAGCGCACAACTCCCGGGTTCATAAAGCGCCACAGTCCTGCCACCATCAGATTCAGCAATGTGAGCGGCAAGGCGAACTTCCATGCAAAATTCATCAGCTGGTCCTGGCGCAATCGTGGCAGTGTTCCGCGCACCCAGATGAATACGAAAATCGCGACCATCACTTTTGCGATAAACCATATCCAGGACGGCACAAAGCTGAGAGCGGACACCGGAGCGCTCCATCCGCCAAAGAACAGCGTCGCTCCAAGTCCGGCCACGGAAAACATCGCAAGATATTCAGCCATAAAGAACATGGCAAACTTGAAGCCCGAGTATTCGGTGAAGTAGCCGGCCACAAGTTCTGACTCGCCTTCCGGCAGATCGAATGGCGAACGATTCGTCTCCGCAGTAGCTGCAATCGCATACAGAATGAAACCCAGCAGTCCCCACGGTGTAAACACATACCAGTGCGGCAGCCCCCACGTGTACTGGCTTTGGGCTTCAACAATCTTCACAAGCGAGAGTGACCCGGTCATCATTACTACCGCCACGCTCGAAAGCAGCAGGATGACTTCATAGCTGATCATCTGAGCGACGGCGCGCATGGCGCCCAGCAGAGAATATTTGTTGCGGCTCGACCAGCCCGCCATAAAGACTGCAAGCTCCGACGACGCACCCATGGCGAAGTAAAACAGAAGACCGGCATCCAGATCGACGAGTTGCATATTGCGTCCCACGGGCAGCACCGCAAACCCCATGAACACAGCAACCAGTAGCACTACCGGCGAAATAAAGTGCACGAAATGGTCGGCGTTGAACGGAACCACATCTTCCTTGGTCAGCGCCTTGATGCCATCGGCAACTGGCTGGAAAAATCCGAAGGGACCCACACGATTCGGACCAAGACGGTTCTGAATTCGTCCCAGCCCCTTGCGCTCGAAGACCGTCGTAAGTGCGAAGAGTGCCGGAAACACGACCACAATCCCCACCACACCCACCAGCGCCAACACTATCGGCTGCAGCGAGACGGGAACAAAGCCTGCGACCCAGTGCTGCAGCACAACGAAGATTTGATCCAGCTTGCTGAACATTGTTTAGGCTCCCTCCCCGCCCGATTGGGGAGTCCCGCTTTTCGGCGTATCCGTTTTCGGAGAAGCTGTATCGGTCGGCTTGGCCTGTGCCGCGGCTGCAGCTTTTGCCGCCGCCGCTTCCGCAGCAGCCTTCGCCTTGGCTTCTACCTTGGCTTTTTCTTCCGCCAGGCGCGCATCCACTTCTGCGGCCTCGGTCGGGTGTATCGAGTGGTAGTACTCATTGGAGCGGGCCAGCTTTTGCCGGTCCAACAAGAGGCCGCCAAAGCGGTCATCTGTTGCCAGCTCGAACTCCGTGTTCATCTTGATTGCTTCAAACGGGCAAACTTCCACGCAAATCTGGCAGCTCATGCACACGGAAACGTCGATGTCGAATTTTGCCGGATATATCTGTAATTTGCCTGCATAGTCCGGTTTCTTTTCTTTCGACTTCTCAATATAGATGCACTTGGGCGGGCATTCCTTCTCGCAAATCTGGCAGGCAACGCAGCGCAGTCCCGCTTCCCAGTCCGCACCGTCATAGACGAGAAATGGAAAGACGCGAGCATTTTCAAACGTCGGGATCCTCTGCTCCGGATACTCAACGGTGATCAGCCGCTCTTTCGAAACGAAGCTGCCGAAGAAATTCCTCGCAGTCTCCGCCATTCCCTTGATGATGCCTTCACCCAGCAATTCAAGTCCCTCCGAAACAACTACCGATCGACTTCGCCCAGGACGATATCGACACTTCCAAAAATCAAAACCACGTCGGCCACGTTATGCCCCAGGCACATATCTTCCAGAATCGTCAGATTGATCAGGCTTGGGGGACGCACACGATAGCGATACGGGTTCGGCCCACCATCACTGATCAGATAAAAACCAAGTTCACCCTTTGGCGCTTCAATGCGCCCATAGGCCTCGCCGGGTTTTGGCCGAAAGTTGCGAATCTTTGCCTTCGGGTCCATCACAGGACCGCCTGGAATGTCTTTGAGCGCCTGGTTCAATATGCTGACTGACTCGCGCATCTCGAGCATGCGCACCATGTATCGGTCGTAAATATCGCCATGATCGCCTACCGGCACGCGGAATTGGAACCGGTCGTAGATTCCGTAACTGTCCACCTTGCGAATGTCGTAGCCAACACCGGTGCAGCGCAGCATCGGCCCGCTCAGGCCAGCGTTCACCGCGAGTTCCGGCTTGATCACACCCATGCCCTGCGTGCGTGCCATCAGGATTTCGTTTGACCGCAAAAAGCGCTCAAACTCATCAATGAACTCCGGTATCGTTGCCACCACTTTGTGAGCCTGATCCAACCATGCGGCACTCGCATCCACCCGGCAGCCGCCAAATCGCATGTAATTGCACATCAGCCGCGATCCGGTCAGAGACTCGAAGAGATCCATGATCTTTTCGCGTTCGCGGAAGGCATACATCAGCGGAGTGCCACTGGCGCCCATCTCCTGCAGCAGGAACCCAATCGTCGACGCATGATTTTGAATGCGCGTCAGTTCGGCCAGAATGACACGCAGATACTCAGCACGCTCGGGCACTTCCTGCCCCGCCAGCTTTTCCACTGCCAGCGCATACGCCCAATTGTTCGTAAGCGAACAGAAGTAGTCGAGTCGATCGGTGTACGGCATCGACGCTAAATAGCTCGTACCCTCGGCGATCTTCTCGTGATTCCGGTGCAGGTAGCCAAATACCGGCTTCAGCCTGATGACACGTTCGCCATCCAGCGATACATCCATCCGGAACACGCCGTGCGTCGAAGGATGATGCGGCCCCATCGAGAGCTCCAGCAGTTCCCCCTCACCCTCAGGCTCCACATGCGGAGGACGATTCCAGCCTTCCTGCCGCGCCATCCGCGCCTTCAGCGCGCTTTCCATCGTCGCGCTCACTCGGCACCTCCGGCCACAGGCTGCTCCATGCTCAGGTGCTGCTTGGCCCTCTCCAGCACATGATCGTGCGCAGTAGGCTCATATTCGTAATCATCCGGTTCCACGTAGTCTTTGCGCATCGGGTGATCCTTGAACTCATCCCACATCAAAATGCGCCGCAGATCCGGGTGCCCCGTATAAACAATCCCGTAAAGGTCAAACGCTTCGCGTTCCTGGAACTCTGCCGAGCGCCATACTGAGGTGAAAGATGGCATGCTCACATCGTCTGTCCGGTTTCCAGTCCGCATCCGTAGCACTACGGGCCCGTGCTTCTTCGCAATTGAATACAGGTGATACACCGTTTCCAGATAACCCGGCTCGACCCTCTTGCGCGTTTCCTCTACCGTCTCCGTCACGGTCTGTACCTGGCCAGGTTCGCCACCTTCCACGGGCTTTTGAACTTCACGTGTTACTTTCACTTTTTCCGTGATCTCTTTGTCAGGCCAGTCCACTGCGGTCAAATTGGATAGAAAGTCCAATGCCAGCTCTGAGTCGTCGCGCAGAAATTCGGCAACCTTTACGGCGTGCTTCTGCCCAATACGCAGTGAGTGCTCCGCCGCCGGCCCAGGGTTTGTCACAACCTCCACACCGGCTCCCGGCACTGCAGCCTCTATTGCCGCCTTGATTTCTTCGACCGTCTTCACCAGTCCCTTAGTCCCTTCGTCGCCTGGTTCCTACCGGATAATCGTCGGAACCGTCCACAGACCCTTATTCGATGTGGGCTCAAGATCATGCTCACCTTGTTCGGGCACAGGAAAAATGCTCTGTGCCTCCGCATCTAAGTGGCGCGGACGCCCCTCACCTGTCAGCACTTGTCCGTCAATCTTCTTCTGCAATGTAATAAACGCCTGCAATAGAGCCTCAGGCCGCGGCGGGCATCCAGGGATATGCACATCCACCGGAATGTACCGGTCAATCCCCTTCAGCACGTTGTATCCCTGCTTGAAAGGCCCGCCTGAAATCGCGCAAGCCCCCATTGCGATGACATACTTCGGCTCACCCATCTGGTTGTAGAGCCGCACAACCTGCGGAGCCATCTTTTTGGTCACCGTGCCGGAAATGATCATCATGTCGGCCTGCCGCGGTGACGGCCTGAACACTTCCGCGCCGAAGCGCGCCATGTCGTAGCGGGCCATGGTCGTCGCAATCATCTCGATGGCGCAGCAGGCCAGACCGAACTGCATCGGCCACACAGAGTTCCGGCGGCCCCAGTTGTAGAGCTCCTGCAACGACGTCACAATCACGCCCTGCTTGCCCATCTCAATTTTCAACTGTTCATCGACTGCCATCGCGGCTCCACCATCAACTCAGAACTTTGAACTCTCAACTATTAACTGACTAACTGACCGCCATCGGCGGCCTAAGCCCACGTAAGCACTCCCTTGGCCCAGGCCCACGCAAGGCCCTCCACCAAAAGCAGAACAAAAATCAGCATGGAAATACATGCCGCCGCGCCCAGGCCCGTAAACGCCACGGCAAACGGCAACAAAAAGATCGCTTCCACGTCAAAAATCAGAAAAATGATCGCGTACAGGTAGTACGCCGACCGAAATTGCACCCAGGCGTCGCCCTTGGACTCAAGTCCGCACTCATAAATTGCATTCTTCACAGCGTTCGGCTTCTTGGGCGAAAACACCTGCGCCCAAACCCACGCCAGCGCAAGCGGTCCGAGCCCGAAGGCCAGCGCGACAAAGAAGAAAACTGCCAATGAAAGATATGAATTTGAGCCCATCGCTCTGTAAAGAACCTACCTCACAACCCTACCAGTTTAAGGCCCGCTTTGGCCAAGCGCATGAGCGCTTTAGCCGCCATTCAGGCCCTCTTTCCTGCTGTTTATCCCACCTTGTGAACCATTGGCTGTGAATCGCATCACAACCTTCGAACAGCAGGCCGCAACTGTCCCATAGGACAATATGCTCCCTTGTCTCCGGACTCCATCCTTTGGTGGAGGACACCGCTACCCCACCTGCTGCTATGGTGTTGCAAGTTCACCCGGACCACGGAAGATCAGCATTCTTCAGGTCCGGTTGTTTGTCGGCAACTTTCCCGGAGATCACTGTTCCATGTTTAAGGCCTTCCCGCGCCGCATCCTGCTGCTGCTTTTACTTCTCACTCTGCCGCTCGGCTTAAACTGGGCAGTTCGCGCCGCCTCCAAACCGCCAGCCAGTTCATCGCCTGCAACCGACGTCTCGTCCGCGCACACTTCGTCCACGACAGACATTCCCGCGCACAGCTCGCTTGGCGTTCCGGCATACGTGCCGTCTCCGAATCTCGCGCCCGTTTATGGATACTCGCTGCAGATCCCTATCTCCGGGCCGACGTCGCAGTTCCATCAATCCGTAGCTGCGCGGTACAACTACGCCTTCGGAAAGGACACCCCTTTCCTGCCATCCAATGCCACCAGTTACAACGGCCAGTTCATGAGCCCCAAGGAATTCCCCACGGCCAAGTACTGCGGACATTGCCACCAGCAGGCTTACCACGAGTGGCGCGAATCGGCGCATTCCAATAGCTTCCGCGCTCCCTGGTATCTCAAGAACGTCAATCTGCTCATTTCACAGAAGGGCGTGCAGTACTCGCGCCATTGCGAGGGCTGCCACAATCCTGTCGCGCTACTTTCCGGCGATCTCTCCCAGGGCATGCCGGAGAAGCGCCCCTTTGAAGATGAAGGCATAACCTGCTCCACCTGCCACGCCATTCAGAAGACCACCACCATTGGCACGGGCAGTTACGTCATGGGCTATCCCGCTGTCCTCGTCGATGAAAAGGGCAATCCCATCATGCGTCCGGTTAGTGACGCTGAAATCCTCGCGCATCTTGACCGCCACTCCGCGGCCGTCATGCGTCCGCTCTACAAAACCGCTGAATTCTGCGCCGCCTGCCACAAGGCCGCAATTCCGCGCGAGCTCGACAATTACAGATGGCTTCGGGCAATTCCTCTTTACGACGAGTGGCAGGGTGCCAGCTTCTCCAAGCAATCCCCCCTCCCCTTCTACCGCAAGCCCACGGCCTCCCAATGCCAGACCTGCCACATGAAGGCCGAGCCTCTCACGGGCGATGAGCAGGATGCAGGTGCGAAAGACGGCAAGCTCATCAGCCATCGCTGGGCAGCGGGCAACTCACTTATCCCCACGTATTACAACTACCCCGACCAGATGGCCAAGCTGAGGGACTTCTTCAAGAACGGACCGGACGGCAAGGGCGTGCTCAACGTCGATATCTTTGCGCTCGAGCGTGACGATTCCACTGCGACCGCAACGGCATCTAAAAAAGCGGCGTCATCTCAGCCACCCGCGCTGAACCCCGAAAACACAACCAGCTTGAAGAATCTCATCGCGCCACTCGGTAAAGATCCATTCACGCTTCACGCCGGTGAAACCCTCATCGCCGATGTCATCATTCAGAACAAGGGCACTGGCCACTCGCTTATTCCGGAGCAGCGTGACTTCTACGAAGCCTGGATTGACTTCCAGCTCAAGGACGCTAACGGCAAAATTCTTGAGGAGAGCGGCTTCATCAAGCCCAACGGTTACCTCGATCCATCGGCGCACTCATTCACCAATCGCCTCGTCAACACGAAGGGCGAGCTCAATGGCCTGCATGAAATCTGGTACAACCGCGTGCTCGCCTACAACAACGCTCTGCAGTCGGGCCGCGCACAGTTGGTGCGTTATCGCTTCCGCCTGCCGAAGACAATGTCGGCCAAGGGTGTCACCATCTCGGCTACTGTCAAATACCGCCGTTTCGATCAGCACTTCATCGACTACGCGATGGACAAGAAGCACTACCCCGAGCCCATCCTTGAATTCGCTTCGCAAACGCGCACGCTCTACGCCGGTCTGAACAAGCCAACCCAACCGGCTCCGCAAGACAACCCCACCTGGATGCGCTGGAACAACTACGGCATCGGCCTGCTTGACGCGCAGCAATATAAGCAATCCGTCGCCGCATTCCAGCAAGTTGCAGACCTTCGCCCCGACTATGCTGACGCCTACACCAACATGGCCGTGGTTGAAATCGTCTGGGAGCGCTACGACGATGCCAAGGTACATTTGGCCAAGGCACTTGAGCTTCTCCCCAACGATGCCCGCGCTCTCTACTATCGCGCTCTGGTCGAACGCAACGCCAATCAGGTTGATGCCGCCATTACAGACTTAAAAGGCTGCGTCGCCCAGTTCCCGCGTTCAAAGGATTGCCTACGCGAGCTCGGCTTCGCCTACTACCAGAAACATGACTACACGCAGGCGCGCGACGCGTATCAGGCAATTCAGGGAATCGATCCCGACGATCTCGGTGCCCACTATCAGCTCGCCATCATCTACCGTCGTCTCGGTGATAAGGAGCAGTCGCACATCGAAGCAGAGAAGTTCGCCGACCAGAAAAGTGACCCCACCGCCTCGGTGTACGCACTTGAGTACCTCTCCAAGCATCCTGAAGTCGCCGCCGAGTCCGTCGTCTGGCACACGCACGACATAACAGGGGATCCGATCAAGCGCTCCAACAAGATCGAATACCACTACATTCCTGGCGCAGGTTGATACCCGGGCTCTGCTCCCTTCCTCCAATCGGAATGCCGCTTCCTCATCTTGGTAACAAGGTGAGGAAGCGCTCCAGGACACGCGCAAGCAAAGCCGAAAATCTCGCAAACTACCATCGTCAACTTCCGCAATCTTCTGCACCAAATCTCATAAACACGGTCAAGGGGCGCATTTTTCGGTGCGCCCCTCGGCCTTTCATTTGCCCGTCCCAATCCGCCCACAAACACGCCTCTGTAACCCCGCCCTAATCGAGACAGAGAGAACCCGTTCAAAATGTTTTAAGGAATGGCTCGGCAAAATCAGGCAGCTTCTCGGTCAGCAGCCGCCTGGCCGGCACGGTGCGTAATCAACAACCCGGGTAGTGCATCAGAATTCGTCCGCCTGGTTCTATTGCATGGGCTGGAAAGTTGAGACAACGCCGGTATGGTCAGATGCCGCATCGGGATATCCGGCCCCAGCTCCCACCTGCTCTGAACTCACCACTTGCAGTTTGTTGTAGAAGATGAGATCGATGCGCTCCCACGGCGTTGTGTTTTGGAAAAAGAATGGATACGACTGTTGTTGTTGGTCTTCGACAAACAACGGCCAAGTCGCTCCCTGGTCGCTCGGATTCGCCGTAGCCCAGGAATCGGCATATCCGGCCGCTTCAATATAGGCAACGGTGCCCGTGTTGTCCGGTCCGGGCCCGTTCACGCCGTAGATCGCGTCAGCGTTGTAGTCTCCCGCAAGAATCACAGGTTGCGGAGAATTCCGCATCGCATTCAACAGCTCCCCAGCCTGTAACTGCTGGATCACAGCGGTCGCAGGCACATCTGGAAACTTGTTCTCCAGATGCGTGTCGACAATGCGAAACACCTGGTTATTTATCCGTGCCAGCGCAGAGATGAACCCGCGACGCACCGTAATGCTGCCAAAGCTTAAAGATGCGCTGTAGACGTGTAGCTTCACCTCTGAAATCTGGAGCATCGCAGGTGATAGATCAGAGCGCGCCAGCATCACGTCGCGATCCGTGAAGCGTAGAGCACCAGGCCCTTCACTTGTTGTTGGTGCGGTTAGGTCGGTCAGTGTGTTCACCGCAACAACCCTGTAATGCGCGCCTGCGTCGGCAAGCGCGGACAGGAGCAATTGCAGTTGGTCGTAACGAACAGTGGTGGCGGTCTCTGGCGTGGCACCGGTGCGCCACAACGTCACCTCCTGCAAACAGATGATATGAGGCATTTCCGTAGCGATTTCCGTTGCCAGATAAGATGCGCGCTCAGGAATGCCGCTTGCATCCACCTCAGCCAGTGTCAGGTCGATAAACGGTCTCGGATCAGGCTGCTGGAGACCGTATAAGGCAAAGCCCAGGTCGGTCCCGGCATCCATGTTTTGAGTCATGATTTTGATGGTTGGATTCTGTTGGGCAACTGCCAGTGTCGCCAGACAGGTCATTAGGGTGAGAACGGCTACGCGGAACATGCGAAGCATAAAGCCTCCTTAGCGAGCCAAGCGGATGAGTTACACCCGGGTTGTTAGGCGAACATTACTGCGAATGTATTGCCGCGTCAAGAGCACTGCAGGGCGAATCTATGAAGAGCCCCTTCGGGAGTGAGTCATTCGTAATCTCCGTCACATTCAAGATTGAAAGAAGGCGTCACGGGTTTAAAGAAAGAAATCCCGAAAATCGTCTGAAGGGTCGATGCCCACATCCATCGATTAGCCGTCTAACTTATATGCGGGAGTAATTCTCCGCCCACATGTACTCGGAATTCCTCTCGCGCTAGGAGGAACCATGAATACCCGTTCAACGTTTCGCTGGGCGAAATACGTTGTGACGATTGCGATCGCGATTGCCTTCGCATTTGCGGCAAAAGCGCAGTCCAACGACTCAGCCAGAATCAATGACCTTCTCAAGAACGTGAAAAGTCATGCGGCGTTGGCAACCCATGACGCCGAGATGCTTCAGAGCTTCACTCGTTCCGACCTTTCCTGGCAGTCACATGCAATTCAGATCAACATGATCAAAGAGCACATCAACAATCTCATCGAAGATCACAATGCGATGATCGCCGCGCGCGAAGAGGCATCGCCGTGGCAGCAGAAAGCCATTGATCGCACTGACCCAGTGGTCAAGGAGATTGCCGATCGTCTCACAGCGACAATTGATCATCTCAACAACAACCAGAACAAGATCAAACTGCAGGCCTATCGGGACTACGTCCACTCGAGCTATGAGCTGATAACAACTCTCGACAAAATGGTGAATGACTTCGTGAACTACGAAGAGGCAAAGTCGAAAGCTGACACTTTGGAACAGGATCTCGAACTACCTGCCTCCAGCGGTGAAGCGCAGTAATCAGACTCAATTCAATCTCCCGCGGACAGATGTGGCTGCATTGCGCTGATGCGGCCACATCATCAATCGGCATCTGAGTACTGAATCCGTCCGCTGCATTCGACGCTGGGCATTGGCTATACTTTTGATGGGTCCTCGTCACACTGATGCGCATACTTGTTATCGAAGACTAGCAGAAAGTAGCCGATTTCATCCGGAGAGGCTTACAGCAGGAAGGGTTTGCTGTAGACGTCGTGTACGACGGCGAAGAGGGCGCATACCAGGCTGAACACTTTGAGTACGACGCAGTCATCCTCGACCTGATGCTGCCCAGACTTTCCGGAATGGAAGTCCTCAAAGGCATCCGCGCCCGCACCCGGAATCTCCCCGTCCTCATCCTCTCTGCCAGAGGTGCTGTGGAAGACAAGGTAGCCGGCCTCGATGCAGGCGCCAGCGACTATCTCGTCAAACCCTTCGCCTTCGCCGAACTCTCCGCGCGCATGCGCGCGCTCTTGCGCCGTGGCCGCGAAGAAACCATTATCCTGCGGCTCGCCGATCTGGAAATGAACACCGCCACGCGCGTCGTCCGCCGCAACGGAAACAGAATCGACCTCAAGCTCAAGGAATTCGCACTGCTTGAATTCCTCATGCGCAACGCCCGCATCACCGTCACTCGCACCATGATCATTGAGCACGTCTGGGACATCCACTTCGACTCGGTAAGCAACGTCGTTAACGTCCACATCAATTCGCTGCGCAACAAGATCGACCGCGACTTCCCGCTTCCGCTCATCCACACCGTCCGAGGCGTCGGTTACGTGCTCACTGACCAGGCGTTATGAAAATTCCAAGCCTGCGCGCGCGACTGACCATCTGGTACTCTCTCACCCTCGCCGCCATTCTGCTGGTCTTCAACGTTCTCTTTTATCACGCGCTCAACATCGTCGTGGACCGCAGCCTCACTCAGGAACTGCGCCAGCGCTTCACAATACTCAACAATCACGTGCAAATTCGGAGTGGTGTACTGCAAATCGTCACCAATCCTGCCAACCGCGATGAAAACTATCTCGTGCAGCTTGCCAGCCGATATCTCCAGATTTATCGCCTGCCGGAAGGGGACTTGATTCTCCAATCACGGGATCTGGAACTCATCGGCGCAAGGCTTACCCCCGTCCAGGTGCGGCAAATCGCCAAAACCGGTGAATTCAATGATGTGCAAATTGGCCGCGAACGTTTTCGTTTCCACAATGCTATCTACCCATCGGATGAAGGCCACACCTTTCTTGTGCGTATCGGCATTCCTCTGATCCCTGCCGAGAATGCCCGTGCGGGATTTCTTTACGCACTGTTCCTCCTTTCGCCATTGGGTGTAATCCTTGCCGGCCTCATGGGTTGGAACATGGCGGGCCGTGCACTGCACCCCATCAAAGGTGTTGCGATTGCAGCCAGGAATATCGATATCGACCAGCTTGAACAACGACTGCCACTGAGCGGCGCTGGTGATGAGGTCGATGATCTCGTCCGCTCTTTCAATGAGACTCTGAGCCGTCTTGAAAACTCCGTTGCCCAGATGAAGCAGTTTACAGCCAGCATTTCGCACGAACTCCGAACACCTCTCACTGTCCTCCGCGGTGAAAGTGAGGTGGCCTTACTTGAAAAGTATTCCGTCGACGACTACCGGCAATTGCTTTCCAGCCAGCTGGA
This sequence comes from Acidobacteriota bacterium, assembly GCA_028876335.1. Classification (GTDB taxonomy): domain Bacteria; phylum Acidobacteriota; class Terriglobia; order Terriglobales; family Acidobacteriaceae; genus Telmatobacter. The sequence continues at coordinate 7,442 of JAGWSG010000087.1, read as the reverse complement.
GGAGTTTGAAAAGCTCTCCAGCATGGTCAATGACCTGCTCTTATTGGCGAATGCTGAGGCTGGTGATATTGTCCTTGCGCAGCGCGATGTCGATCTGTCCGAACTTGTGCTTTCCTTGGCCGAGCAACTGGAGCCCGTTGCGAACTCACACGGCGTGGAAATTCAAACCGACATACCCGCCAACATACACATCTGTGGAGATGCAAGTTGGCTGGAGCGTGCGGTCCTGAACCTGATTGACAACGCAATCAAGTTCACTCCGCATGGGCACATCTCTCTTTCCTTGAGGCAAGACACAAAGCAGACGCTTCTTCGAATCGAAGACACGGGTATTGGAATATCACAGGAAGCCCTGCCACATATCTTTGACCGTTTCTACCGCGCGGAACAATCACGCTCCAAGGGCACTCCTGGAGTTGGCTTGGGGTTAGCTCTCGTGCGATGGATTATTGAGAAGCACTCCGGCCGAATCACAGTCGAAAGTGAGCCCGCCCGAGGAACGCGCTTCACAATGATTCTGCCATCGACTTCCGCAAATAGCACAAATCAAGGCCTTTCCAAACATTCCCGACTGCCGTAACCAAACATTAAGCAGAAATTAGATTCAGTTCACCCTGGCTTAACGCTCCGTTTTCTATCGTTAGGTGTCGCGCCAAGGTAGTCTGACTGGCGCTTCTGATTGACCAAACATCCGATTTGGAATTGGAGGTCTCTGAATGAATTGCTCTCCACCTGACAGCTCGGAATATCTGGCAGTTGCATGCGTTGGGTGTCGAGAGCTGAGATGCCATTCCAACTCTATTTCGGGATCTCACAAACCTGCGCCGGGAAATCAAACCAAAATTCCGGCGGAAAGGAATCAGGAGGTAAATTCGATGAAAAGACGTACAAGATTGAATTTCTCGTCAATCATCATGATGCTCGGAGCACTTTTGCTAGCTGTCGGCCCTGTCGCACAACGTGCATGGGCTGGTCCGGATGACGATAATGCCAATGTGAACAATCTGCTCGACCAGGCTCAGTATCAGGCTGAGCGGCTCGCTCGGGACACAAATGCGATGACTGGACAGATTCGCTCTGACGTCTCATGGCAAGCACTGTCAGATCAGTTGGTACGCGAGAGGGCTCACGTCAATGATCTTGGCAAGCTTATTCATCAGCTCCAATCGTCACGGATAGACGCATCCAGATGGCAAAAGGAATCTATTGATCGCGTCGTCCCTCTTCTGCAGGATGTCGCCAATGACACAACTGACCAGATCGAATACCTGAACAAGCATGAGAGCTCTTTTTACGCCCCGAGATTCCACAAGTGGGCGAATCAGAATGCAAAACTCTCTCATGAGTTTGCCGGTATGGTGACGGACATCGTTCAATACGGTAAGGACAGAGCCGAGCTCGCTCGCCTGAGGGACAATCTCGACCAGCCCAATATTGCCAGCAAGTAGCTCCCTGACCGCGACGCGGCCATCCAACGCAGGATGTCTGGGTGGCCGCGGCGACGAGCAAGTGCGGAGAGTTACCGGACGCAATCCATTCCCGGGCGCAGAGGGAAGCACCCGGGAACTTGTTTCAGTTCTTCAACTAGGTAGGCGACACCGCGAGCCCTCTGCCACCAGGCTCAATCTTTAGCCACTCCAGGAGCCAGAAATCTTCATTCTCCGGCTTGTAGAACCGGACCGCAGCCCAACCTGGTAAGTCTGTTGCTCAAATCGGGGCAAATTCGCCCGCAGAATCACCCGTTTTGTCGATTAGAAAGTGGACAATCCACATTTACCTCAACAAAGCGCACTCAAACCGCTGGATAAATCCGGTGCAATCGCCTCATCACCGTTTTACCCGCGCAAACCACTGCATATCACCGGCAAGATACAAGCAAAATCTGCCACATCTATCCACCAATTCCTTCTTCCCTGTTCCCGGTTCCTTGTTTCCACTTCGCTCTTCCCTGTTCCCTATTCCGTACTTCCTGCGCTACACTTCATTTCCTCAAACAATTCGGGAGCAGATTGCCCATGAAGATGAACGACACGATTGCGCACATTCTTAAGAAAAAAGGTAATATCCGTATTCTTTCCGTAACTCCTGAACAGACCGTTTATGAGGCACTTGAACTCATGTCCAAACACGACGTTGGTGCACTGCTGGTTATCTCCGGCGGAAAACTGGTCGGCATTTTGTCGGAACGCGACTACGCCCGCAAGGGCATCCTCTCGGGCCATCACTCTCAGCAGACAAAGGTTAGCGAGCTGATGACAAGTCCGGTAATCTCCGTATCTCCCTGCCATACGGTGGACGAATGTCTTGCCATGATGACGCAGCACGACTTCCGCCACCTTCCCGTGCTTGAAGCCGATCAGCTGAAGGGCGTTGTTTCCATCGGAGATCTGGTCAAATGGGTCATCTCCGGCCAGGAGCACGCGATCCAATCTCTGGAGGGTTATATCACCGGCGCATATCCGGCCTGACGCGCTATCAGGGAGCAGCCTTCAGGCCTTCGACAGGCGTTGCCTCTCGCCCCGGTGGAACGATTCCGTACTTGCGATCCAGAAACTCTTGCAGGTGCGCAGGGACAACCGAGGCCAACTCCTGCCACGTCAACACACTTAGCCGGGTTCGCAGCTCCGAACTCTTCACCGCGGCCATCACGCAGAACCACTGCTCCCGCAGGTCAGGCCTGCGCTCGTCCAGCACCACACAAAAGCGCGCCCCCGTGGCATGCGCCGCCAGTACATTGCGGATGAGCTGATAGCCCGTATAACCCTCTTCAAAAGGCTCGGCCTCACGAGCATTCGATACCAGCGACCTCTGAAACGCCCGCGCTGCCTCCTCGTCCCCGGTCTCTTCCCATTCCTGGGTGAAGTCCTCGGCAAACTCCACAGCACTCCGCCGTCGCGCCGTCCGAATCTTCACTTTCGCCAGTAAATCCTCGTCAAATACCTCCGCAAAGTCGCGGTATTCCTCAACAACCGACACCGCCCGCGTCTGGAAGTCACTCTCCGTCAGTTTCGCCTCCACGAGCAGCCCACCCCAGCGCATGTCTACTTCGGTTCGGTCGAATCTGCCATTTGAGAGTGGCACCTTGGCCTTCCAACCAAACTCCGGCAATGCATCCACCTCCACGCCTAACATGGCCTGCACTAGCGCGGATGCCATAACCTCTGGCGTACAGAACACATTCATCAGCAGTGCGTCAGAACTTACAGACGAGTCCAACTCACGCCACTTGCGTCCGTTTTCAGATTTTGGCAGCGAGCGGCCCTGCGTGTGCACTTTATCCAAGCGTGTCAGCCATTCAGTTCTTGTGGAAATCGCTCGAAACGCAGCGTCAAAGAAGTTGCCATGCCGTCCATCCTCTGGAGCAAATACCACCACTGGATCGGAACCGTAGCTCTCCACATGTGCCCGCCCCTGCGCCCAAATTCGACCGCGAGCGGCAAGCTCCTCGCGCAGCGCACTCGCATTTCTATTTCCAGCGATTGCCATACTCCGCCAGCTTAATGCGCACGCCCCAGTCAAAAGAATCCTGCGACAGCATTCAGCCGCCTTGAAGAAAACAGATTTTGAAGACCAGACTCCTCAAAATAAGGAAGAAATTCAACGAATCTGACAGAAAACAAAGCCGGATATTTCTAATGGAATCTTACGAATCAACCAATTCCCATTCAGACGCAGACACCGAGGAGTTCTGACTTGTATTTCTACATCTTCTTCCAGCCAGATAGGCTAATTTCGGCTCCATCGAAGGGTGCAGGCCACCGTACGCCCAACATGAGAAAATGAATCCCGCAATGAGGAGATCTTCCCTTTCTTCCCTTTCTTTTTGTGTGTTCTTTCTCGCGGGTGCAGCAGCCCTGGCTGCACAATCGCTGTCTTCGGACACGAGTGCCGCGAGCGCAGGCGCTTTGCTGTTTCGCCAAACTGGCTGTGGACATTGCCACGGCGCCGACCTGGCGGGGACCAAGAAGGGACCCTCACTTATCGGCATCAAGGACGACAGCAAATGGCCGGTTGAAAAGATGCGCGATCAGATTCTGAATGGCGGTAAGAAGATGCCTTCTTTCGCCGACTCGCTCAGCGACGACGAAATCGCCCAGGTGATCACCTTTCTGCGTTCAGCCCCGCAGACCGCCACGAGCGTAGCCAGTTCTGAGAAAAAATAAGACTTCAATTTCTTCCAGGGTCCCACTGGATGGCGCGTCTCAATCGGTTTGCCAGATGACACCGGTCAAATCGGTGGCGATCTCCCACAATTTGTAAGCAGATTCGGCATCGAAACTCGCTTGAGAACTTCCCGCTTCCCCTGGCATCCCAATCAATTCAAACGGCCCACGCGGGCCGTAATACGCACCGAGGTTTGCTTTGGGTGAGGTTGCCGCAAATATGATCGGCAATGCGCCCTGTGCGGGTGTTTGACTAAAAAAGCGGCCTAAGGTTTGATGCAGTAAGTTTGCAGTGCTCCATTTACCCGGACCGTTCACGAAAATATGCGTGCGTGCGTAGCCTGGATGTACGGCATTGCTCTGGAGGCGCCAGTCATTCGCATCGCTCCTGCGTTGCAGTTCTCGTGCAAACAGCAGCAATGCCGCGGATGATTGAGCATAAGCGCGCCAGGGTCTGTAAGAACGGATTTGCTGCAGATCCTCAAAATTAATCATGCCTCTGCGACCCAGGACGCTTCCGACCTGCACCACACGCGGCATACGGCTCATTCGTAAGAGCGGCAACAATCGAGCTGTCAATGCAAAGTGTCCGAGGAAATTCACACCAAGTTGCAACTCGAAACCATCGGCAGTTATTTCGCGACGTCTCGGCGCCATGACGCCTGCATTGTTCACAAGTAGATCGACCGGGCGGCTGAGTTTTTGAAGCCTGGTGGCAAAATCTGCGATGGACGTCAGGCTGGCCAGATCAAGTTGTTCAAAGCGCACCACTCCGGCAGGTGCCAGAGAGCGAATATGCTTGGTTGCTTCGCGACCGGCATTTGGATCGACATCTGCAAGCAGAACGTCTGCCCCCGCGCGAGCAAGAGACAGCGCTGTTTCCAGTCCAAGTCCAGAACAACCGCCAGTGATGACCGCAAGCCTGCCTACCTGTGGCGGAATATCGGTCACGGTCAAAGGAGCCTGGGCGACTTGTCGACGGAGTGCGATTCTTCTTCCCCTGCGCTCTGTTACTCCCCGCCTTGCCAGCAGCCTCTCTCAACACAAAGCAAAGCAAGTTGTTCCTTACATCCACTGCGGTGCGGAAACGTCTCGGAATAGGACGGCCCCCACTACCTCCTGCAGCTCTTCAGGCCTAAATCTCGACCGGAAGATTCATAACACCCTCAAGGCCAAATATTTTTCTGTATCGCTCGATCTCTGAGGCTGGCCCTAGAGCCTTGCTGAAATTGTCGGACAGTTTGACTGCCGGGCGCCCATCAACCTCACTCAGCTTGCATACCAAACTTACAGGGTGAAAGCTCTCATCTCCCCGAGGATTGCAGTTACGAAAGTCGTTGGTAAGGTAGGTTCCCCAGCCGGCACTGAATCGGATACGCCCTTCCGGTATCCATTTGTTCCCGTCAAGGAAGTCGTGTGCGCTGCGAAAATCCGCGGGAGACGTCCCGTTCCGAATCGTACCTCCAAAATAAGCGTGGAGGCCAAGAATACTGTCCACGTCAAGAGCATCGGAAGCAATGAGTCGCTTCTTGCGCGGATCGCATCCACGGCTCTTAAGCCATGCAATGTACTCATCTCCGGCCACATAAGGATCTTTGCTGTCAATGCGCTGTCCGGTCCACTTCGCCACCCACCCGGGGGCATTGCGCAGAAACTGTGTGGTACCAAACGTGTCAGGAAGCAGAATGAGCAGCTCCCCCTGATAAGTCTGCTGCCAAAGCTCAAGTAGTCTGTATTGTGCCGACCTCAATTCCTCATCGGTCTCAGCCATCGCGGCCAGTGCCATTGGAAGTTCGTGCGCATTGGTACCGATAGCTTCAAGATCATGCTTGTAGGCAAGGTAGGTGTTTGAACTACCTGCAAAACTGGGACCCAGCACATCGCTCATCGCTTTGACCACGTACTCCTGCCAGAGAAAGCTATGACGGCGACGCGTGCCAAAGTCACTCAGGCTCAGACCTGGAACGCCGCGAAGGCGTTCCATCTTTTCCCAGAGACGCGTCTTCGCGCGCGCATACAAAATGTCGAGCTCCAACTCTGTGAGGGCCTTCAAACTGGCGCGAGTCTTCAACTCATCGATGACCGAGAGCGCATAAATTTCCCATAGCGTGGTCTCCGTCCACAAGCCTTCAAAGCGCAGCGAAATCTGGCCATCCTCCACCGCAAGTTCAAATCCGGAAAGACTGAAGTCGTTCTCCAGCCACTCCATGAATGCGGGCTCAAAGATGCCGCGCTTGCCATAGAAGGTATTGCCGGCAAGCCAGATGAGTTCGGATTTGTGGAACTTCAATTGCTGCGTGGCAAGTAATTGTTCCCGCAACTGATGCAAGTCGACAATGTCACCCAGTGGAACCGATGCAGATCGATTGGAAACGGTGAATGTTGCGTGCGTGCGCGGGAAGTGCTTCCAGATGAACTGCAGCATGAGCAGCTTGTAGAAGTCCGTATCAAGAAGCGAACGGGTGATCGGATCGAGTTCCCAGTTGTGGTCATGCGCGCGCCGCGCCAGATTCACAATCACAAGAGCACCGCCGGTACATGGATGCGCGGCAAAGTTACTGTGTTTCGCTTAATCATCGTCCTGTTGCGAAAGTAAAACTTCGACACCATTTTGTCGATGCCAAAGGGGTGCGCAGGTCACGCTTCAATCAAGGCATTGATGGCATTGCGGGTTGCATCAGAGAGCGGCGGCATGGCTCCGGACTGTGAAGCCACCCATGAGCCCCAGCGATTCCCTGCCTCATTGAGCCTTTCAAGACCGGCTCCTTGCAGCATAAAGTGAATAAGCGCCGCGGTGAATGCGTCGCCTGCACCAATCGTATCCGCGACCTGCGCTGAGACGCCTGGATGCTCATGCCACTCCTCGCGCGTCACAAGAAGACTTCCGTGCGCTCCACGGGTCACAGCCACCATTTGCAATGTAGGAAACTCCTCCAGCAACCGCTGAGCGCTGAGACGAAGATGATTTCCTCCACCTTCCTCGTCCGCAGGCAGGCCCAGCAACGAGACAACCTGGGGAACCTCTGCGTCATTCAACTTGACGACCGTTGCCAGTTCCAGAGATTCCTGAATCACTTCGCTGGAAAAGTACGGCGCACGCAGATTCACATCGAAAACACGCACACAGGTCGACGGAGCCTGTGCGGCCAGCGTCTGAATGGTCTGCCGCGAATCGAGTCCGCGCTGCGCCAGAGTCCCGAAGCAAAGCGCGTCCGCACGCTCCGCAAGGCGAACCCAGTCATCGGTCAATTCAAGAAAATCCCATGCCGCGGGCTTATG